>CAZOMJ010000008.1:0-32489 GCA_964581055.1 uncultured Candidatus Kuenenia sp. | reverse complement strand
ACGAGCATCGCTCCCACGCCCACGAGCTGCACGATCTGCAGCAGGAATCCGCCCGTGATCTGGTGCATGAGGCCGTGCAGCGCCTCGCTGTCGTGCGCCACCCGGCTGATCATCGAGCCGACCTGGTGACGGTCGTAGTAGGCGATCGACAGGCTCTGCAGCTTGGTCACCATCTCGTCGCGAAGGGTCGCGGTGATGCCGGTGCCGATGTCGGTGGCGAGGCGGCCCTTGAGAATGCCGACAACCGAAAGCAGCACGCGGGAAAGGGCGAGTGCCAGAACCACGACCAGTAGCGCCGTCTTGAAATCGGGCGCCGTGGTCGCCGTCGCGTCTGTCCGCCCCGACAGGATATTGTCGACCATGTATTGCTGCAGTTTCGGCGGGGCGAGTTCGGCCACGACTCCCAGAAACGTCAGCAGGCAGAGGAGCATCGCGCCGCGGGTGTAGGGGCGGAGAAGTTCCCCCACGCGGCGCAGGATCTGCCCCTTCTGCATGCAACGTGGGCAGGTGTCGTCGCGGGTCGCGAGCCGGAGGCTGCAGGACGGGCACCGCGGCGGATCGAGCGGGCCCGAACGGGCGTCGCCCGCGCTCCATCCCGGCGGCATTGCCAGCGGCTTTCCATCGGCGGGGGCCGCGTCGCGGGCCTGCTCCAGCGCCCGCGACACCTTGTGAAACCGTGTCGCCATGGCGTTGGAATATCGCACCAGGTCGACCCAGTCGCCCCCTTCGCGAACCTGCAGCGTGCCGCCCCCCACACCGGCGCTGGTCCGCACCTGATCGATCCCCTCCCATGGCACGCTCCGCAGGGGGCTGCCTGCGCTCCCCCCGGGGGATGCAGGGGCCTGCGGGAGTTCGGGAACCACCGAGAGGTGGTCCGGCGTGACGACCAGCCACTCCCGCGATGGGCGGCCGTCCAGCCCCACGTCGGTGTCGACCGTAAGCAGGATCGGGCGATGGTTGAGCCCCGCCCGATCGAGCGAGCGCTCTACAGCGGCTGGGAGCGGGGGCAGGACCGCCGCCGGTCTGTCGCTTGGCGGCTTGCCCGCAGCGGGCTTATGATCCTTGAGGTCTACGGCGAGCGTGGTAATCGCGGCGTCCTTCACAATCCTGGAACGACGGAGTTTGTTCATGGCATACGCATGGTTCAGGGGCTTGGTTCACGGCCAAAGACTATGGCCATCGGCGGCGGGAATGGGAGCGCTGCTGGCCTGCGTCGTGGCAACGGCCGTTGCGGAGGAGCCGGGATTCGAGACCCTGTTCGACGGCAACAGTCTCTCAGGCTGGAAGGTCAATGAAAACCCGGGCAGTTGGAGGGTTATCGACGGGGAGATCGTCTGTCATGGCCCGCGGAGCCATCTCTTCTACGTCGGGGCTGACGCCGGGAAGCCCGCGGAGTTCAAGGATTTCCATTTCAAGGCCGACGTGCTGACCAAGCCCAATTCCAACTCGGGGATCTTCTTTCACACGAAGTTCCAGCCGGAAGGCTGGCCCGCCCAGGGCTATGAGATGCAGGTCAACAATTCGCAGGGGGATCCGGTGCGGACTGGCAGCATCTACAACGTGGTGAAGAACTTCGTCCCGCCGGCACCCGACAACGAGTGGTTCACCGAGGAGGTCATGGTGAAGGGCAAGGCCGTCACCGTGCTCGTGAACGGGAAGGTGCTCTTCGAATTCGTCGAACCGGAGGGGGTGACGGGCACCCGGAAGCTGTCGAGCGGTACCTTCGCCCTGCAGGCCCATGACCCCGGCAGCGAGGTCCACTACAAGAACATCCGAGTGAAACGGCTGCCCTAAAGTTATGCCACGGTTAGTCCGATCGTAAACATGGTGATGATTCCCTCAAACTCGCCCCAACAGGTTCATTCATGATCACGCCCACGCTGCCGGCAGGGATTCGCGACGACATCACGCAGTGCATCGGCAGGACGCCGCTCGTCCGGCTGCGACGGGTCACCGAGGGCTGTGTCGCGACGGTCATCGGCAAGATCGAGAACATGAATCCCCTCTGGAGCGTGAAAGACCGTATCGCTGCAGCCATGGTCGATGCCGCCGAACGCGATGGGCTGATCGGCCCCGACACGGTCATCATCGAGCCCACGAGCGGCAACACGGGAATCGGCCTCGCTTATGTGTGCGCGGCCCGCGGCTACAAGCTGCGGGTGACCATGCCCGAGAGCATGAGTCTCGAGCGGCGGCGGATGCTCAAGGCGCTTGGAGCCGAACTCGTGCTCACGCCCGCTGCCGAAGGCATGCCCGGCGCGGTTCGCCACGCCGACGAGATCAGCCGTTCGAGCACCCAGTTCTTCATGCCGCAACAGTTCAAGAACCCCGCCAATCCCGAGGTTCATCGTCGGACGACGGCCGAAGAGATCTGGGCCGACTCCGACGGCCAGGTCGACATCCTCGTCTGCGGCGTGGGTACCGGCGGCACGATCACCGGCTGTGGCGAGGCGCTCAAGGCCAAGAAGCCGGGCCTCAAGGTCGTGGCCGTCGAGCCGGCCAACAGCCCTGTGATCTCGCAGAAACTCGCCGGTGAGCCGATCAAGCCGGGGCGTCACACGATCCAGGGCATCGGTGCGGGATTTATTCCCGACATCCTCAACCTCAACGTCATCGATGAGGTGGTCAAGGTCGACGACGAGGATGCGATGGAGACGGCGCGGCAGATGGCGAAGCGGGAAGGGCTCATGTGCGGCATCAGCTGTGGCGCGGCGGCTTGGGGCGCCCTGCATGTGGCGAGGCGGCCGGAGAACGCCGGCAAGATGATCGTGGTCGTGCTGCCGGATCTCGGCGAGCGTTACCTCTCGACCCGGCTCTTCCCCGAGTGAAAACTACCGCCGCTGGCTGAAGAGCCAGTCGAGCACGAACGTGTCGCGGTAGGCGGGTGTCCACGAATCGTGGCCCACGCCGGCCAGTTCCGAGTAGATGGGACGGCCGCCGGCCGCTTTCAATGCGGCGACCATCGTGCGCGACCGATCGACCGGCACAGCCGTGTCGGCGTCGCCATGGAAGCACCAGATTGGCAACGCCGCGATGCGTGCGGCAACGCGGTCGTCGCCGCCGCCGCAGACCGGGAGGATGGCGGCGAAACGGTCGGGCATCCGCGCCGCCAGATCCCACGTGCCATAGCCGCCCATCGAGAGCCCCGTGAGATAGATGCGGGCGGGATCGACCGCCTCGCGCAGGATTGTTTCCTCGAGCGCCGAAGTCGCCGCCTCCAAATCGACCGTCGGCGCGGCGGGCTGCGGCGTGCTCTTCGCGTCAGCCCACGACACATCCACCCAACGTTCGTCCATCCGGCACTGCGGCACGACCACGTAGCATGGGTGCCGTTGTCGCAGAGCAGGCTCGGCCAGCCACGTGGGCAGATACTTGAGCTGCTTGGCGTTGTCGTTGCCACGTTCGCCCGCCCCATGCAGGAAGAGCACGAGGGGATAGCGGTGACCGTCACCTCCGTCGCCGGCAGCAGATACGGGCCGAAGCAGACGATAGCGGAACTCCACCGTCGTGTGCCCCTCGGCAACGCGCACGGATCGTGCCTCGTACTCCGCCGTGGTGTCGGTGTCGATTCCCGCGGTGTCCTGAGTGGTGGCTTGGGTGGTGGCTGCTACGGCTTGCACGGGCGGCTCCTCGGCACGGGGTGAGTTCGACATACAGAAGGCAAACCCTGCCAGACAGATGGCGAATCCGGTGCCGGTGAGCGGAGTGATCCAGTGTGGACGTGGCATGTGAAGATTGCTCTTCAAAAATTAGTCTGGCGCGGGGCCGATCGCCAGTTTCACACGGCGGGGCATGGTCATCCGCGAAAAGAGGCCGACCGAGCCGGCGGGCAGGCCCAGGAATTCCAGATGCGGGAACCACGACGGCACCTCGGCCGCCAGTTTGCCGACGGTCGTGCCCCGCAGGTCGAGAGAACGCAGGTTCGTCAGCCCTTTGAGTTGCAGGAGCCCCTCGTCGGTCATGCTGCCGCCGGCGAGGTCGAGCACCTTCAGATCTTTCAGTGAGTCTGCCCGGAATCCCAGGAGGATCGAAAACACGTCGTCGGCAGCGGAACCGCGGAGACGCACGGAGACCAGTTTGTCGGCGACGTGGCCAAAGTCTTCGCCGAACGATTTGCGGAGCCAATCGGCTTCTTCCATCTCCACCTCGCCGCCACGCTCGATCGTCTCGCTCACGACATCCTGCTGTTGGGCGTAGGCCTCGATCTTCGAGGCCAGCCATTCGAGTTTGCCCGCCTTGAATTCGACGAACTCTTTCGCCTCCTCGAAGGCCTTCTGCAGCAGCACGAACTGCGACGGATCGCCTCCGCGGTCAGGGTGCATGGCCATCGCCTTGGCCAGATACGCCTGCTTGACGTCCTCCGCAGTGACTGGAGGCAAGAGCCCCAGGATCGTGAGGCACTTTGGGTGGTGTGGGGGCGCTGGCGAAGGGTCGCGAAAAGAGGGGGGCTGGGAGGAAGTCATGCGCCGTCGCCGCCAGAATGCCGGAAAATCCAAGGTCAGGGTAGAGGCACGGCCACCCTCGTGCAACGCTCGCCTTGATCCGGTTCGCAAGGATGCCTATTTTCCGGGACCTGACAGCGGGTGCCAAGGAGGGCAGTGCGATGAAACGATTCTGGCAGCGACTCGGCGAGCGACTCACGGCGGGGCTTGGCCAACGGCCCGGCCCGATCCGCGAGATTGGCGGTGCGATGCTCGTGATTGCAGCCTGCCTGCTCTGGCGAGGCCTCTCCGGATCGCCGCAGGCCGATGCGAAACCACCGCTGGGTGCCCCGACCACTGCCGGCAAAAATGCCGCGACGCCCGGGAAGGGGGCTGCGTCGGCTTCCCCCGCCGAGCGAACCATGGCGATGGTCAACGGGGCTGAAATCACCCACTCTCAACTGGCTGCCGAGTGCCTGAGCCGGCACGGCAACGCGGTCCTGGAGGCGATGGTCAATCGTGAGATCATCTCGCAGGCCTGCGCTCGGCATGGCATCGCCATCACGCGGCAGGACGTCGATGCCGAGATCGACGCCATGGCAAAGCGGTTCAGCGTGCCCCGCGACAAGTGGATAAGCCTCATCGAACAGGAACGCGGGATCTCCCCCCGGCAATATTCTGAAGACATCGTCTGGCCGATGCTGGCCCTGCGGCGACTTGCCCATGCCGGCATCGAGCCAACGGTCGAGGAGGTGCAGCAGGCATTCGACAATCAGTTCGGCGAGGCGATCAAGGCCCGAATCATCGTGGCCCGTTCCCAGAAGGAAGCCGACCAACTGCGTGTGAAGGCGCTCACGGCCCCTGACGATTTCGGGGGGCTGGCCCGCCAGCATTCCGTCGACGTGGGCAGCGCCAGCGCCAATGGCTGGGTGCAACCCATCCGCCGCCACTCCGGTGATGCAGGATTCGAGCGGGCGGTGTTCTCGCTGCGTCCGGGTGACATTTCACCGGTCGTGCAGGTGGCTGACCAGTTTATCGTCGTCAAGTGCGAGGATCGGCTACCAGCGGCCGACGTGAAGCTCGAGGATGTGCGGCCCCGCCTTCTCGAGGACCTCCGCGAACGGAAGAGCCGGTCGGCCTCGGGTGAAGTGTTCCGCTCTCTGCAGGATGCCTCGAGCGTTGAAAACGTGATGAATGACGCGGCGAAAGCGGCCGCCAGCCCAGGTGTGGCGGCTCGCGTCAACGGCCAGCCACTCCAGATCGAGGCGGTGCAGGCCACGTGCGTCGAACGCCATGGCAGTGACGTGCTGGAGATCCTGATCACCCGCCGGCTGATCGAGCAGGCTCTTGCCCGTGAGAAGCGGGTCGTGACGCAGGCCGACATCGACGCCGAGATCGTCCGGGCCGCGGAGACCATGGGCTTCCGCAAGCCGGATGGCTCGGCCGACGTGTCCGCATGGTTTGACCGCGTTACCCGCGAAGAGAAGATCCCCATGCGGCATTACATCGAAGACATCGTGCAGCCGTCGGTGTCGCTCAAACAGCTCGTGGGCAGGGTGCCGGTGAGCCAGGACGATCTCGACAAGGCCTTCGAGGCGACCTTCGGGCCACGCGCGAAGTGCCGTATCATCGTGTTGGACAGCCAACGCAGGGCGCAGGAGGTCTGGCAGCTTGCGCGGCAGAATCCGACGCCCGATCGGATCGGCGATCTCGCCGAACAGTATTCCGTCGACCCGACCAGCCGCACGCTTCGAGGAGAGGTGCCGCCGATCCAGAAGCACGGCGGTCAGCCCGCGCTGGAACGGCAGGTCTTCACGCTCAAGCCCGGTGAATTGTCCGGCATCGTGCAGATCGCGGATCGTTTCATGGTGATCCTGTGCGAGGGCTACACCGAAGCATCGAAGGTGAACTTCGCCGAGGTGCGGAGCGAACTCTACGACGACATCCATGAGAAGAAGCAGCGGATCGAGATGTCCCGGTATTTTTCCCACCTCCGCGAAGCCGCCACGATCGACAACTTCCTGGCCGGCACGAGCCAATCGCCCACGCAGCCCGCCGCCGGTGGGCCCGGCCAGTCGGCCGGACCGCAGACCACCGCGCGGACTGCCCAGCAGCCTGGCGGCACCATGCCGGCTACGGCCGTCCAGCTGCCGCGGAGTCTGGAGGCGGACGCAATGCAGCCGCGGGCCGGCAGCCGCAAACCCGCGCCGGCGATGCCCGTGCAGCCCGGCCAATCAGGCGTGCGGCCTGCATCGCTCGACGCGCCCGTCCGGTAGGCCGCCAGACCCTATTCCAACTCCGGCAGCACCGCCTCCTCGGCGGCCGCTTCGCGGAGCTTCTCCATCGCCTTCGCCTCGATCTGCCGGACTCGCTCCTTCGTCACACCGAGCGCCGAGCCGACTTCCTTGAGCGTCTGCGGCTCGTGATCATGGTCGAGCCCGTACCGACGGATGATGATCGTCTGCTCGCGTGAATCGAGCCTGTCGAGGAACTTGCCCACCTGCTGCAGCCGATCGTTCTCCGCAAGACGCCGCTGGTATTCATCAGTGCGGCGGTCGGTCGCTGTCTGCAGCAGTTCCATATCGGCGGCCCGGAAGCGATCGCGGCGACGATGCTCGTCGGGAATCGTTCGGGCATAGTTCTTCATGATCGCCCACGAGGCGTAGGTGCTGAACTTATTGCCGCGGGCGTAGTCGAACTTCTCGACGGCCCGGATCAGCGACATGTTGCCGTCGCTGACCAGATCGAAAAAGCTGTCGCCGGGAGAGACCCGCCGCTTCGCGATCGACACCACGAGGCGAAGGTTGGCCCTCACGATGCGGTTCTTGATATCGACGATCTCACCGTAAAGCCGGTCGATCTGATCCATCAGCCGGGCATTGGGATGGTCGATGTCGAGTTCCGCACGCAGCGTCGTCGCCTTGTGCTTCAGATAGTTGAATTTCCTGAACAGCCACACCTCCTGCTCGCGTGTCAGGAGCGGAACCTCGTAGAGGCTCGCGAGGTAAGCGGGCAGCCCGGACGGCCGCCGCATCCTCTTGGCCGGCTCGTCGAGCCCCGGATAGGGCTGGTTCACAACCTTCTCCGCGCTCGTCCGTGAAAAGAGCGCGTTTGGAATGCAGTCCAGCGGCAACTGCATGATCCGCTCGGCTCGCTGCGACAGGATCACCCGGTAGATGCTCGCCTTGGAACGGTGGTACCGTTTGGCGATCGATTCAACCGTCTCCCCGCGCTCGTAGTGATGGTAGATCCGTTCGCAGCTCTCAGGCCGCAGGCGGCCGTCGGCCACCGGGAACACAGCCTCGGATGGATGTTCCTGATCGTGCCGCTTGATCGTGTAGCGGATCGTCTCCACGCTGCGGTTGAGACGGCTGGCGATCCGACGATGCACGTCGGCGGGGCATGCCCCGGCGAGGGCAAGTCGGCGGGCCCACCCGATGATCCGGTCATGCTCTTCCTGAGAAAGCTGACTGAACCGGCTCCCCCGCTCGATCCGGAGCGGGTTCTCGCGGATGAACTGATCGACTGCACTGGCGAGAAAGCCGACTCTCCTGCGGCCGCCGACAAGGTGCCGTTCTGCGACAAGACCATGGTCGCGCCACCGCGAAATGGTCTTTGTCGAAACGTTGAACCGGTTGGCGAGATCCTCGATCGACAACACCTCGTCGCCGGTAGCCTGCGACTGGCCGGCCATTTCGCCGACAGTGCCGTCGTGAAACGCGTAGCGTGAGGAATCCGAAACCGAAGAGTCAAAATTCGAAAGCATTACCCACCTCCAGTGCCGACGATCCGTGCCGGAATTTGAAAGCGACAAACAGCCACAATGCCAGAGGAGGCGGGCCGGGGATCTTCCATAACCCGCTGCCCACCTCTCAAGGACGTGAGAGTTATACGGCCGCCATGCTGAAAGGGTTCGCGGCGGCCTCGGTGTTCTTGAGGAATTTTCTGGCGACCGTTGTGACCGGCGGTCCGGCAACGCCTTCGTCCTCCGACGCAACCCGTTGAAGGGTAAGGGCTTGCGGCGTTTTTGGGGACAAAGGTCATTCTCGTTTTTCGACCTGAACGGTCGCGAAGAGACGATAAAATAAGGGTTTTTTTCGCTTAGACACCTGGTATTTCGGTGGCGATCGGTTCCTTCGTCGAAGAGATCTGGGCAAGGGTTGTGATCCACCGGGGAGGGGGGTGTCATGCGATGCATTTCAAGGGCCATGTGTCGGCTGAGCACGGCGGCCATGATGGGCGGCCTGCTGGCGGCCGCAGGCTGCCTGACGGTGGCCTTGAAGGCCCGAGCCGAGGACGTGTCGCCGGATGCCATTCCAGAAGTGGCTGCGCCGGTCGACAGCGGTACGGGGGTGAAGCCGGTCGAAGCGGTGGCCCCGGTCGACCCTGCCGCTCAGGCCGCGGTCTCACCGGGCGTTCCGGTCGGGCTGCGTGTTCGCATCAAGCTCGATGTCAGCGGGGAACTGCTGGCGCCCGCCGGCCCCGACGCTCCGCCGGTTCGCGAAGCGGTCGAGATGACGGCGCGGTTTGATTTCGAGGAAACCGTTCCCGAGGCGGCTCCGGACCAATCCGCGGTGGTCCGCCGCGTGTACCGCGATGCCACGGCGTCGATGCAGGTCGGCGGCGTCGCGACGACTGCGACACTCGCGGCCGATGCCCGCCGGCTCCTGGTGGCCCGTCAGGGAACGACGCCCGTGCCGTACATGGCCGATGGCTTCCTGTCCGGAGAGGAGTCCGACCTGCTCGAAACGCCATTCGATTCCCTGCTGCTCGACGACCTGCTCCCCAAGGAACCGGTGTCGATCGGTCAGGCGTGGGAGATTCCCGCGGATGTCACCGCAGGATTGTTGGCCATCGACACGGTGGAGTCGGGGGCCATCGAGGCTCGCGTACAGGAGGTGAGCGACGCCCGCGCCAAGGTCACGTTCGCCGGCATCATCGACGGGGCGGTCGACGGCGTGCCGACGCATGTCACAGTCGAGGGCAGTTTTGCCGTGGCCGCGAGGGATGCTGCTGCGGCCGATGCCGGCGCGGAGCCCGAGTCTTCGCGGCTGGAACTCCATGGGCGGGTGTTGCAGGCGTCGGCGATCATTCGGGAACGTCGGCAGGCGAGTCATGTCGCGCCGGGATTCGAGGTCGAAGCGAGGCTGCTGGTCGCCCGCACGGACATGGGCACCTCAGCGCAGTCGGCTTTGGGACAGTCGGCTTCGGGGCAGGACGCGTCGGCAGCGGGGGACGCGGCAGTGGGGCCGGCCCTGGACGCGTCGGCGCAGGCCACGTTGTCTCGACGACGGGGTGATGGCGGCCCCGGACGCATCTGGTATCGCGATCCCAAAGACAGGTTTGATTTGATCCATGACTCGCGGTGGCGGCGGGTGGAGGATGGGGAGAATGGCCTGGTGATGCGACTGGTCGATCGGGGGGCGCTGGTCGGTCAATGTTCGATCACGGGCCTGCCGCAGGCGGTGGCCGCCCCGCTGCCTACCCGCGACGACGTCCAGCGGGACGTCGAGCGATCGCTGGCGGGGCAGGTCGGGCGGAGCGATGCCGTGGAGGAGTCGGACCGTGCCGACGGGCTGAGGATGGTACGGGTCGAGTCTTCCGGTACTGCTGGCCGGCTCCCCTTTCGTTGGATCCACTACGTGCTGGCCGCTCAAGACGGCAGTCGGGTGAGTGTCACCTTCATGTGCGAAGAATCGATGCTGCCGCGATTCGGGGGGGCCGACCGCCCGCTGATCGAGGGGCTTCGGCTTCCGAAGCCCGAGTCGCACCCCGGAAACGGTGACCAGCCAGACGCCACGGCGGCGGTTCCCGGGGCTGATGGGCAACAGACGCGGTGAAAGCCGCGATGAAGCAGGTTTCCCCCGAATTCCGAAGGCCTGTTGACGCTGCCCCCCGATCCTTGGGATAGTATGGTGTTTACCCGGGAAGGCTGGGCGAACTGTCCGTTCGCCGCTTGATGCCGGGAGAGCCGCGGAGGAGTGTCTGCCGACACAACTCGTGCCATTGCATGGTGCGGGTGTTCGCTTTCTTCCCGGCCTGCGGAGTCGAATCCGCAACCGAGTCCGGGAGGCGTGAGCCATCGAGAAGCAGCACCGCATCAACGAGCAGATCCGCATCACGCCGATTCGGGTCATCGCCGGCGACGGCGAACAACTCGGAATCATCCCGACAGAAGAGGCGCTGAGTCGCGCTCGCGAGGCAGGCCTCGACCTGGTCGAGGTGGCGCCGAACGAGAAACCGCCCGTTTGCCGGATCATGGACTTCGGCAAGTTCAAGTATCAGCAAAAGAAGAAACTCCATCGCACACACGTCCATCAGACAAAAATCAAGGAAATTCGGCTGCGGCCGAAGACCGGCGAACACGACATCGATTTCAAGGTGAATCAGGCGAAGGGTTTTCTGCAGCACAAGGACAAGGTCATCGTGTCGGTCGTGTTCCGTGGACGCGAACTGGCGCATATTGATGAAGGACAACGGGTGATGCGGATGATCCTCGAACAACTCGACCCCGTCGGAAAAGTCGACGCTCCGCCACAACAGATGGGCCGCCGGTTGGTCTGCACGCTCTCCCCCAAGTAATCCAGGGTCACCCGCGGAAGCCGCCTCACGCCTCGTTTCCGAACAACAGTCTCCAGTCTCCCCCTTCACCCCTCCCGAGTTCCAAATCATGCCAAAGCAAAAGACCCACAAGGGCGTCAAGAAGCGTTTCCGAGTCACCGCCCGGGGCAAGGTGAAGCACCGCCGCGCCGGCACGAGCCATCTGCAGGTTCGGCTCACCAGCAAGCGGAAGCGGAATCTCCGCGGCACAGCCGTGCTCGCCGTCCCGGAAACGGCGAAGATCATCGAAATGCTCGGGGGATACAGCTACTAGTCCTGCAATCGTCCGGCACCAGTCCTGGCGAACAGGATCGAAAGCCCGGCCCGGTTCCGGCCGGGCCGCTGCCAGGGCGAATGTCCCGCCCCGCTGCAGGGCCCCTTGAAAATCCCGTACAAACAGCGACAGTGATCGTTCCAGAAGGCAATCTAAAACCATGCGCACAAAAAACGTTGTTCCTCGTCTCCGAGCCAAGAAGCGTCTCTTCAAGCGGGTGAAGGGCTCGGTCGGCGGACGTCGCCGCCTGCTTCGCACTGCGAAGGAATCGATCATCCGTGCCGGCGTCTATGCCCGGCGCGACCGCCGTCGCAAGAAGCGAGACTTCCGTCGCCTGTGGATCGTGCGCATCAATGCCGCGTGCCGTGAGCGAGGCCTCCGTTACAGCCAGTTCATCGCCGGCCTCGAGAAGATCGGATCGGAGCTTGATCGCCGCACGCTGTCCGAGATGGCCGTGCTCGACCCCACCGGCTTCGATGCGGTCGTGAATGCCGCGAGAAAGGCCCTTGGATTGCCGGAGCCGGCTGCGGTCGCGTAGTGCCGTGACTGTGTCCAAAGGCCCCGGCGATTCGGCTCGTGGTGATGTCCAGACTGCGGGCGGCAAGCCTGCCGCAGAGGCCGTCGCGATCGAGTCTTTTCTGGCCGAACTTGCTTCATTTCGTGAGGCGGCTTCGCACGCGCTCGGTAGTGTGGCCGACGGTGCCGGATTGGAGCAGGCGCGGATCGACTTCCTCGGCGCCCGGAGCGGGCGGCTCAAGGCGATCCAAAAAATCCTCTCGGGCCTCGCGGCCGGTGACAGACCCGCTGGTGGCCGTCATTTCAACGAGGCCAAGTCAGCGGTCACCGCACTCTTTGCGGCGGTTCAGGAACGGCTTGCCGGAAGTGACGCCGGCGGAACCACGGTGGCCGATGCGATCGACGTGACCCTGCCCGGCGAGACGGTGCGGCTGGGCCATGTCCATCCGATCACGCAGACGATCCAACGTGTGCAGGAGATCATGGCCCGCTTGGGCTTCGAGAGCGTCGACGGGCCCGAGGTCGAGGACCAGTGGCACAACTTCGAGGCGCTTGCCATTCCAGCGGAGCATCCGGCCCGAGATCCGCTCGATAACTTCTATCTGGCAGTTGCCCGCGGTGCCGACCCGCTCTTGCTGCGGTCGCAGACGAGCACCGTGCAGATCCGCGTCATGGAAAACCGCAGGCCGCCGCTGCGGATCGTCTCGCTGGGCCGTGTCTATCGGCCCGATACGGCCGACGCCACGCACTACCCGATGTTTCACCAGGTGGAGGGGCTGCTCATCGAGCCGGGCACGACCATGGCCCACTTGAAAAGCGTGCTTCGGCAGCTCGCCTCGAGTTTTCTCGGTGGCGATGTGCACGTTCGGTTCCGGCCGTCGTTCTTTCCGTTCACTGAGCCGAGCGTCGAATTCGACATGGAATGGGGTGGTCGTTGGATCGAGATGGGCGGAGCCGGCATGGTCGATCCTGCCGTGCTCGCCGCGGTCGGCTATGACCCCGACGAGGTATCGGGCTTCGCGTTCGGCCTGGGCGTCGAGCGGATCGCGGCTCGTCGTTACGGCGTGGCCGACATCCGGGATTTCTATCGCAACGACGTGCGTTTCCTGCGGCAGTTCTGACCGGCGGCTGATAGACCGCTCACCGACCTTGTCCACCGACCCGTCCGCCGCGGTGTTCACCTGAGAGGGGACCGAGCTGATGATCATCTCCACGAACTGGCTGTCCGAGTATGTGAGCCTGCCCGCGTCGACCGAGGCCCTGGTCGAACGATTGCTCCTCTCCGGGCTCAACCATGAGTCGACGTGGACTGTTGGAGCCGACACGGCGGTCGAGATCGAGGTGACGAGCAACCGCCCCGACTGCCTCGGGCACATCGGCGTGGCTCGCGAGGCCGCCGTCCTGTTCAACCGACCGCTCCATGTGCCCGATCCGCGTCCGCACGAAGCTGCCGCCCCAGCCGCCGTCGATATCACGGTGGAGATCCTCAGCCCCGAGATCTGTCCGTTCTACTCCGCCCGGGTGATCAAGGGTGTGCGGGTGGGGCCGAGCCCGCAGTGGCTCGTCGACCGCCTCGCCACCGTTGGGGTGGCCAGCGTCAACAATGTCGTCGACGTCACCAATTACGTGATGCTCGAATGCGGACAGCCGCTCCATGCCTTTGATCTCGCCAGGATCCGGGGCCGTAGGGTCAGCGTGCGGAGGGCCCTGCCCGGAGAATCCTTCACGGCCATCAACCACAAGACCTACACCCTCACCGATGTCATGGGCGTGATCGCCGATGCGGAGGGGCCCGTGGCGTTGGCCGGGGTGATGGGGGATGCCGGCACCGAGATCTCCTCCGATACGACCGACATCCTGCTCGAATCGGCGCAGTTCGCGCCGCTCGCGGTGCGGGCCGCCGCGCGGGGGCTCGTGCTGGCGAGCGCGTCGTCGTATCGGTTCGAGCGGGTGCCCGATCCCGCGGCTGTCGACTGGGCCAGCCGCCGCGCGGCCGCGATGATCGTGGAGCTTGCGGGTGGGCAGGTTTCCCAAGGCACGGTCGAGGCGGGCCGTCTGGCCGCGAATCCCGCAACGATGCAGCTGCGTCACGGCCGCGTCGCCGAGGTGTTGGGGATCGACGTCCCCGCGGACCGCCAGCAGGCGATCCTTCGCGGGCTGGGCTTCGTCGCCGAGACCGTTGACGGCGATCGATCCCGTTGGCGGGCGCCCACATGGCGCCGCGACTGCGCGCGGGAGATCGACCTCGTGGAGGAGATCGTGCGGATCGAAGGCTATGACAGGGTGCCGGAGAACGAGCCGATCGCCGCGAGGCCGGTGGCAGAGTCGGCCCGCGAGCGGACGGTCAGGCGGGCGGCCGAAGTGCTCGTGGCGGCAGGCTTCTGCGAGGCGATGACGCGGAGCGTGGTTGGCGAGACGCTCGAAACCACGGTCAGTCCGTGGGGCGACACGCCGCCCCTGGTCTGTGCGCCGCCCCTGGTCCGCGGAGCCGACCGGCTGCGTCGCACGCTCCTGCCGAGCCTGCTGGAGGCTCGCGCGGCCAACATGGCCGTCGGCGCCCAGCGGCCCGACCTCTTCGAGACGGCCCGCGGTTATCTGGCACGCCCCGCCACCGCCGACCGGCAGGGCCCCAGTGGCGCCGCGGCGGTCGCGTCTCCGGTGGAGGAGCCGTTGCTCGTCTCGTTCGTGATGGGGGGCGGATTTGCCGCCGCCAAGGGGCTGTCGGAGGCGGTTCTGGAGAGGCTCGGGCTCGCGGCCGGCGCCGAACGCGAAGTCCGCGTCGTGTTCCGGCCGGTTGGCCTCGACCTGTTTGCCCCCGGCCGCGCGGCCGAGATCGTGCTCGAGCGGTCGGGCTTTCCCTCGGAAAGGGTTGGCGTGGTGGGAGAAGTGGCCCCCGCGGTGCTCTCCTGCATCGGCCTCACCGGTGGTGCCAAGTCGCCGGTCGTGGCCGCGGAACTGCGGCTGGACAGGCTCGCGTTTGCCGTCGACAAGGAGCCGCTTCGCGTCCGTCCCAGCGATTTTCCCGCCCTCGAGCGGGACGTGAACCTGATCGTGGATCAGGCGGTGCCTTGGGGCGACATCGCGACGGCGATCGGCGGCGGTGCCGGCGGGCTTCTGGAGGAGTGCCGGCTCGTCCAAGTCTGGACGGATGCCGAGCGGCTGGGCGCGGGGAAGAAGAGCTTCGTCGTATCGCTGCGGCTGAGAAGCCACACGGGCACGCTCTCGGGCGAAGAGGCCAACCGGACGGTCGAGGCAGTCGTGGCGGCCTGCGGTCGGCAGTGCGGCGCGGTGCTACGGGCGTGATCGTGGCGACGCTGTCACCGGCCCCGGGGGCACGCGTCTATTGGGTCTGGCGTGGCAACAAGATTTCATCTTGTTGAATGCATGAGCAAGTTAAAAACGTGCTCCCACGACTTTGGAAGACCTGCCCGTTCGTTACCGGTCGGCGTAGACCCGCGTGATCTCTTCCTTCGTGATCGGCGCCGGATGGTCGTCGCTCACCAGTTGCACCTGCATTCGCTGGTCTCCCTCCCGTCGGCCGCGGACGCGGACGCGGAACACGGCCTCCTCGGACGGCGCGAGCTTCGCCAGCGGTTCGAAGACGACGGCGAGGTTCTCGACGCGGTGGGCGGCCGGACCCTTGGCGTCGACCGGCTCGAGATCGCCCAGTAGCGTGGCGGTGAGACGCACGCCGCTGGCGGCCTTCGTCCCCTGATTGCCGATGCGGACGATGTATTCCGTCATGCCACCCACCTCGATCGGGTCTTCGCTGTCGGTGACCTCGAAGAAAATCGCGGCCAGACCTTCGACCTCGACGGTGTGCGCCGCCTGGTCCGAAGGCCCGTCGCTGCTCCGTGCTGCCGCGACGATCTTCTGCGGACCGAGATCGACCGGCATCAGCACCATTTCCACGGCACCATTCTCGCCCGGCGGCAGTTCCTCCAGATTCCAAAGGACACGGTGCGAACGCTCCTCATACCAGCCCGAATGGTTGGCCCGCACGAATTTCATCCCCGGCGGCAGTTGGGCGACCAGTTCCACGGCCCGCGCCGGTGCCGTGCCCGCGTTGATCATCGTTAGCACGCAGGTCGCGGGCCGCTGCAGGTAGCGACGCGACGGCATTTCAGCCGACAGTTCGAGCGTGGGGGCCGTGACTTCGATGCGCACCGGCTGCTCGACTTCGAGCCGGCCATCGGCCCGGGCTGCAAACCGGGCCATGTGGACCCCCGGCCCGGTGGAGCCCAGGACCAGATCGATCGTCCTCGATTCGCCGGGCCGCAACTGTCCGACATCGAATTCCAATTCGCGGCCGGCGCTGTGCGAAACACCGTCGGGCAGCAGGCCGTCTAGCACGACGCCGGTGGCGATGCCGGTGCCCGGATTGCTGACCTTGAGCGAGAGCTTCACCTCGCCGCCGATCCTCACGGCCTTGGTTTCGGAAGCCTCGAGTTTCAGGTCTGGCTTGGTGGCCCGTGACCGCATCGACGCTTCCGTGCGGAAGCTGACGCTGGCCACGCTGCCAATGTCGCCCTCGATCTGCGGCATCACCTCCATCGACACGCGGGCCTCACCGCCGGGTGGGAGGACGCCGAGCGGCCAGACCAGTTCGGCCGCTGTGGCGGCGGCATTTCCGGCGTTGGTCAGGGAACCGGCCGGGCTGGCCGGCGGTGTCGTGGTGATGAGAGCTGTTCCGTAGGGAACGGCATCACGCAGCGTGACATCCTGAGCCGTTGCGTTGCCGACGTTCCGCACGAGAATTTCGTAGCGAGCCGGCTTGCCGACCTGGATTTCACGAGGCCCCCGCTTCTCAACCGCCAGTTGCGGGGTCTGCAGTCCCTCGAGTTGCATTGGGCCGGGGCGTCCTTGTCCGGCTGTCTCAGACGCCGGGCCGGCGGCCATGGTTCCCCGGAGCAGGCCACGATCGTCGTTTGGCGCGGGAGCCTGCGGCGTTCGGGGCGGGCCCATCGGAGGTGCACTCGCAAAAGGGTTGGTGGCTGCAGCGCTGATCACGGGTGACGGGGCCGGGGGCGGCGCGGGGGCAGCCGCAGTCGCTCGGAAGCTGGCGGGGGGAGCAATGTCGGAGGAGGTGAACCCACGTGCCCCGGCGGCAGGATCCCTGAGCGGAGCCGCGGTGGCCGGGGGCAGGGGGGGCGACGGCGCCGGGGGCGGCAGGTCGCTCCCGAGGGCCGATGGTTGCCTGATTGGCTCGGGCGGCGGGGCAGCGACGGGGAGCGGTGAGGCTACGTCTTCAGGATCGGCGATGTCGGTCGGTGCGGGTGCGAGCAGATCGTCCCCCGACGGGCCAACCGGCTGGGCGGAAGGCGTCCCGGGCAGCGGGGCATCGGCAGTTGCAAGAGGCTCACCATTCGCCGGCAAGGCATCGGCCGAAGCTATGCTGTCGGCTGGCTGCGTGGGGTCCGTTGGGTCTGGTGCGGGCTGGGCCTCCAGAGCCGCCGACTCCGCGGACGCCAGGCGGATCGGTTCGTCGCCGGTGCCGGGGAAGTGACCGGGGGGGGTAAACCGCGACGTGCGGCCGTCCTTTGGGGGCGGCATGGGCAGCGTTGATTCAGGCGTTTCAAGCGCGGCGGGGCGGGTCGAATAACGGTCGTCGGTCGGCGGACTGGCGATCGGTGCAGCGGGCTGTCGCCAGCCACGTTCGTTCATGGCACGCGGCGCGTCGGCGTCACTCGCGGCAGCAGGAAACGGCCCCGGCGGCCCTGGTTGGCCGTTCGGCTGCGTCATCGACAGTCCATCCTCGGAGGATGGTGGTGCCATCTCCTCCGGCGCGAATGCAACGGACGGCTCGCCGGGAGACGTCATGGGCATGGCGGCCTGCGCCGGAGTCGCCATCTCCCCACCGCCGAGAGAGCGGCCGATGCCCAGCGCCCAGACGAGGCCGAAGCCTGTACCGGCGCAGAGGACGGCCCCCAGCAACAAGGGCAGGCTCGATTGCCGTGGAGCAACGACGAGATCTTGTCGCGAGGTGCGCTCAGGTTCTTGCACTGGTTCTTGCATCGCAGGGTCCCCGGAGGATGAATCACGGGGAAGTACCACAGCCGATCGGCTGCAAGAAAGCCCATTTGCATGAGCATCGTAGTTCAGGCAGGCGTGAGAAGCTGGCGAAGATGGAAGTGGAACTTGCCCAGCTTCCCGCCGTAGTTGCCCGCCGAGACGGCAACGAGATCCGGACCAATGGCTGCGCGGATTCCGGACGCCATCGCCCCCGCCACCGAGGACTCGTCGATGCCGTCGATGACGATCTCGAGGCAGCAGGTTGCACCATCCACAAGGCTCGTTTCCACGCGACCCACAAGAGACGGGCAAAATGCCTCGTTGGTCGAGGCGCGAAGGGCCTCGTAACGCGATCCGACCTTGCTGCCCGACCGGACGACGCCTCCCGGAAAGGGCGTGATCGTGCCCGGCGTGGCCGCAATGGCTTCCACGGCACGTTTGGCGGCGGCGAGCGTGGCGGTGAGTGACCGGCCCTGCAGGATGAAATTCCCGCCCCCCACCCCCTTTTCGATGCCCACCGTCTCCTCCACGAGGAATTCGCCATCCATCACCGGCACCCGCCAATATCGCCGTCCATCCATCACCTTCGTCTTCTCAAAACCGTCGCCAAAAAATCGCACGTGCGCCCCCAGCGGCCGCCGTTCCTCCGCCGCGGGCAGACCATCGAAGACGCTTGCCGTGGGACAGGTCAGCAGGCACTGCGCGGTCCGGTTAGCGATCGCCTTCCCGACCCCATCGGCCGAAAAGCCACACGCCAAAACCGCCGCACCCGGGCGGCCGTCGGGCGTTTCTGCGGGCTGCAGCCGGCGTTCGACCCCGATTTCTGCATCGCAGCCGATCACGCTCGTGCCGTAGCCGCAGGCAGCGTGGAGTGCGGCGTCGAGCCAGTGGGAGTCTGCCGCGGTGACGATCAGCCGCGCATAACGAAGCCGGAAGGCCTCGGCAAACGTGTCGACGATCTGTGTTGATTCGATGAGCATGACGGCGTGTCCAGACGACGGGTGTCCCAGCAACAGCATCCCAGCCTGCCACCCGATGTGACGAACCGCTGCTAGCCCGGGGCCGGATGTGGCTCGCGCCCCGAAGATTCCGGGTTCTCTCCGCGGCTGGGTTTCGCATATCCTATCAGGCGTCGCGTGCGGCTCTCCATGGCCGTTTGCGGCCCATGGCAGCGACGCTTGCCAACTGCTTGTTCGCCATCCACAAGCCAAAGGATACCGATGATGTCGTTCCTGAACCGTGCGCTCGTGATAGCGGTATTTCCTGCCGTGATCGCCACGTCCTTCGCCGCGATGACGCCATGCGCCGTTGCCGCCGATGCTCTCGAGACCAGCGGCGTGGCGATGATTCCAGCCGACGCCGCGTTCGTCTCGGCGACCCTACGGGCCCGGGAGCAGTATGACCGGTTCGCGAAGAGCAACGCCTTTGCCGCGCTGAAACAACTGCCGTTCGTGGCCCGCGCCGTCGATTCGGTCGAGGAGCAGAAACTGCAGCCGGGCAGCCCGCTCTCGATCATGTCGACCTTCATGGAACTGCCCGAGAACGAGCAGGCCCTCGACGTCGTCAAGGACATGGTTTCCGCCGACACGTTCATCTATGGCGAGCCGTCTTGCGTGACATTCGTGGAACTCATGAAAAAGATCCAGCAGGCCCAAAACGCGGCCGGTGTCCTGCAGCTGGCCAGCGGCGACGCCTCGGTCGGTGGTTTCGAGGTCGATATGCTCGAGGGTATCGACGTGGAGGAGATGGACGAGGATGACGACGAGGATGACGACGACGAGGACAAGGACGACGACGACGACGACGACGACGACGAGGAGAAGGGCGCCGCCGACATGCAACGCCGGGTTCGTGCCAAGCCGGTGCGGCTCCAGGTCGCCGAGGCCGCCGAGCAGCTCTCGGCTGACGAACTGGCCACGCGGTTGGTGGTCAAGACGCTGTCGGAGAACATCGATCTGATCGTGGTGCCCGACGTGGTCTGGGGGTTCAAGACCACCAAGCTCGACGCCGCCACGTCGCAACTGAAGCGGATCGAGGTGCTCGTCAAGCTGATCACGCAGGCCAATCCCGCTCTCGCAGACTCGCTCGAGCGTCGAAAGGTGGCCGGGGGCGAGGTGATCACGTTGACGCTCAAACCCGACGCCAACCTGATTCGCGAGGCGGTGCCGGGATTGGAGGATCATGAGCGGGATCTGGAAAAGGTCTTCGACAAGATCGAAGGACTGGAATTGGTGATCGGCCTCGGCGTGATCGGCGACCGCGTCGTCTTCACGATTGGCGATTCGATCGAGCACTTGAACAAGCTGGCTCTCGCGGGGAGCGACCGCACGTCGCTGCTCGCCACCAAGCCGTTCGAGCCGCTGCGTGCCATGAAGGACAAGCCGCTCACCGCCATCTCCTACCTGAGCGAGCCGATGCAGAAGGCCTTGGCCCCATCGGCCGCCGACATCGAGCAACTCGCCGATCTGAGCGACACGATCGCCGATGTCGCCGACCTTCCCGATGGCGCCGCCGACGAGGCGCGCCGCAGCCTCGGTAAGGTGGCCGAGGGCTACAAGCGGCGGCTGCCCATCCCCGGGCCGTGGCTGGCGTTTTCGTTCCTCTCGGAACAGGGCTACGAAGGCTACGTCTGGGATTGGTCGAAGAACCTGCCGTTTGACGGGTCGAAGCGGCTGGGGCTGCTCGAGCACACGGGCGGTGCCCCGTTGGCCGCGGCCGCTTTCCGCGTGAAGAACGATCCGGGCCAGTTCGAAGACTTTGCGACGTGGGCCGACGTTGGCTGGTCGTTCTTCCGGAAGTATTTGCTGCCGAAAGCCGACGCCGATGACAGGGAAAAGCTCGAGGAGGTCGACGAGCACCTGGCGCCGCTCGGCTCGAAGCTGGTCGGCATCCTGCGGACCAAGATTCTGCCGTCGCTAGCCGATGGCCAGATGGCCTTCGTGATCGACGGCAAGAGCAGCACGAAACGGCCCCACCAGGCTCTGCCCTCCGCAACGGAACCGCTGCCGCTCGTGGAGCCGGCCATCGTGCTGGGGCTCGACGACCCGAAGCTTTTCCGCGAGGGGATGAGCGATCTGTTCGAACTCGCCGACGAGTTGGTGGATGCGGTGCGGGAGATGAATCCCGATGCCCTGCCGGCGGAGTATCGGGTGCCCGAGCCGGTGAAGACCAAGGTCGAGGGAGGGGCCCTCTGGTCGTATCCGCTCGCCAACAGTGGCCTCGACGAGAAGGTGCAGCCATCGATCGGTGTCGGCGACGATGCCGCCGTGCTGTCGCTCGTGCCGAAGCAGGCCGGCCGTTTGCTCCTGAAAACACGTCTTGAAACCGGTTCCCAGCTGGCAAAATTCGAGGAACCTCTCGTGGGCGCTGCCGCTCTCGACGTCGCTGGCCTGATCGACGCGATCCAGCCGTGGGTCGTCTATCTCACGAGATACGGGTGCGTTCAGCAGCGAGAAGGAAGCGTCGACCCTGAATCGGAACTCGGCCCCGACGACGAGAACGAGCAGGCCAAGGACGCACTTGCCCAGGCGAAGGTGATTTTCGAGGCGATCAAGTCGCTGCGTGTCGCCGTCGCTGAAACGGCCATGCAGTCGGACGCCATGGTGACGCACTGGCGGAACGTGATCCGGGACATGCCGGCGAAGTAGACGGAGCCTCGGCGTCCAGCAGCACGGGCATTCGCGTGCTGTCGACGTCGGTAACGCACCGCCGGGACGGCAGAAGTCTCCTTCGCGGGGACTTTCGCCGATCCCGGCTCCCGTTGTGGCGGCAAGTTTTTAACTTGTCCGGGAGTTGATGAAGCCATGCTCGGCGTGAAGTCAGTTCACGTGCGCCGCACCACACCGCGGACGAAGAGGTCGCCGCCGGGGTGCTCCGTGTGTTCGATCTCGATCGACGCGGCGGACGCGAGCGACGCGATCCCCATGCCGGCGACCGGTGATGGCGCCGCCTCGCCGCCGATGATTGACGGGGCGATGAAGGCCCAGACCTCGTCGATGGCCTGTGCGTCAGCCAGGCTTCCCAGCACCGTCGGGCCTCCCTCGACGAGCACGTTCGTGAGCCGACGCGATCCCAGTTCGGCCAGCAAGGACTCGAGGCGTTCCCGCGGACTCACGGCGAGGCACTGCCAGACCTCACAACCTGCGGCCTCCAACGCCCGCACGCGGTCGGCCGGTGCGGAAGGGCCGGCGGCCACCAGCACCGGTGCCTCGCGGGCGGTGCGAACGAGACGGCTTTCCAGCGGCAGGCGGGCTGTGCCGTCAAGCACGATCCGCAGCGGCTGCCGCGGCCCCGCGGGCCGGGCGGTGAGGAGCGGATCGTCGGCCAGCGCCGTGCCGATGCCGCAGAGAATGCCGTCCATCCGCCCGCGAAGCTGGTGCACGATTCCACGGGAGGCCTCCGACGAGATCCAGCGGCTCTCGCCCGCGGCGGTCGCCACACGGCCGTCGAGGCTCATCGCCCACTTCGCGGTCATCCACGGTCGCCTCTGCTCCACGAGCATGCGGAAGGGGGCGATCAGCCGACGGGCCTCCGACTCGCAGACGCCCACCCGCACCTCGATGCCGGCACGCATGAGTTCGTCGAGGCCACCACCGTTGACGGCGGGGAACGGATCACGCGTGCCCACGATCACCCTCGCGATGCCCGCCGCGATGATCGCGGCCGTGCAGGGGGGTGTCTTGCCGTGATGGCAGCAGGGCTCCAGCGTGACGGCCAGCGTGCCGCCGCGGGCGGCGCCACCCGCGGCCGCGAGCGCAGTCACCTCGGCGTGCGGTCCGCCGAAGGCTGCATGCCAGCCCTCGGCGATGATGCCGCCAGATGCTGCCGCGATCACCGCGCCCACCATCGGATTCGGCTCGACGTGTCCCTCACCACGGCGGGCCAGGGCAAGCGCCCGCCGCATCAACTGTTCGTCGACTCCGTCTCCGGGACTACCCACGTGCATGGCCTGCGTGACCTCAGCCAGGCGTCCAGAGCGACTTCTTTTCGCCGGCACCACCGCCCTGTTCGCCGCCAGGCGTCCAAATGCGGCCCGAGTCGGCAGCCGACGGCTGGCCGCCTCCGATCGGCAACCCGGCGGGGCCGCCGGGGAGTTGCCCGGCCGCCGCCGACTGGGCAGCCAGCGCGGCGAGATCGACGCCTGCCTCGCCCAACACCTCAGCAAGCGCCGCAATCACCTTCTGGTCGCGGGCGTGTTCCCGCTGCAGGTGATTGAGCAGCCGCATGATGCCAGCCTCGTCGGCACGCGAAAGCCGTACCCGCAATTCGGCGACGTCGAGCATGCCATCGTTGGCGTTGAGCGTCTTGGCGAGTTCGCGGAGTTTGCCGATGATCTCCAGCTTTTCGAGGCTGGTCTCAGCCCGATCCTCGAGCAGGCCATAGGCTTCCCAGCGGTCCTGGGGTTCGGTGTCGGGCCGGGCCACGATCGCCTGGGCGGCCCGCGCCGCCGCCAGGTCGAAGCCGGCGTCGAGCGATGTCAGGAAGAGCATCCGCAACTCATCGATGGCGAGCCCGTCGAGCACGACGCGGTGCCACCGCAGGGGTGGGACTTCCTCGAGTGGATGGGCCGAGTGGATCGGCGCCGGTGCCGGCAATCCCAGCTTCTCGCGGACCGCTGTCCAGGCTTTGGAAGCCTCGGGCTGGCGGGACGCAGCCTCGCCTTCGCTGATCAGCGCCTCGACACGCCGGGCCGGTTCCTTGCCCGCCTCGACAACCGCTTGCCGGGGTGTCTTGCCAAGGAGTTCGGGAAGGGGCGTGTCGGGCCAGACTGACAGGAAGCGATCCCAGACCGCATGCCGCTGACGGGCAAGCAGGCGGTCCACCATGGAAGGACCGTCGGGGGCCGCAGGCTCCTTGGAGAGTTCCGCCGGCTTCACGCGGAACTGCGTGTTCTGCAACCAGGCGGTGGGCGAGGTGGTCGGCAACCGCCCGCGGCCCATGTCCACCGGTGCGGCAAACGTGCAGCCGAGCAGGCGTTCCACGCCAGGCTTCGCTTCCGCGACGTCGGGCTCGAAACCCTGCAGTACCGCCTCGGGCTCCCGGTCTGTCTGGCGGCCGAAGATCATGAGCGAGGCGAGCAGTCGATCGGGCTGTTCGCTCGCGGGCTGCTCTGCCGGCGCTGGCGCAAAGACCCGCCACACCGAATGCGGCGGCGCCGCGCCCCGCGACACCCAGGCCGAACGATCGAACGTCGAGACGTCGAAGCGACCGTCTTGACGGAGCTTTTCCTCGAGCATCTCGATGCCACCGCCCGCCGCCTCCCCGCCGGTGGTCGGCAGCGGGGCGATGATGCTCGCGATCTTCATCACCGGCGAGCGATCAGGGTTGGCCTCGGTCTCCATCGCGATCGCGCGACCGGTTGCCTCGACGGCATCGTCGGGCGTGCCGGCCCGGAGCCTGGCGACGGCCAGCCAAGCCTCCGACGCCTCGTATGGCCGGGCGAGCATCTCGCACAGGATTGCCATGTTGGTGAAGAGTTCCGGGCTCTCGCCCGCGACCTGCTTCAGGCTGTGGAACGTCGCCAGCGCCTTGGCAAGCCGCCATTCGGCGGCGGCTTTGAGCGCCGTTTCAAACTCGAAACGGTAGGGAGAGTCGGCCGGTGCCGACTCGAACGACATCTTGGTGCGAAGGGCTGGCGGCACGCCGCCCGAGCCCACGATCGATGCCAGCACCTGCCGCTCTTCCTCGGTGCCCAGCGATTTGTCGATCAGCCATTCGACGATGCCCTGGGCACAGCCGGGATGGGCCGTCTGCGTGGCGGCCTGAACGAGCGTTTGGGCCGTCCGCACCAGGTCGTGTGGCACCTCTCCGCCACCGGTCTCCCGGGCCTTGTCGCGGGCCTGGTCGAACAGGGCCATGGCCTCCTGCATCCGTCCCACGATCGCCTCGGTGACCGCGGCCAGCCCCAGCGCGACGGGGTTGTCGGGACAGGCCTCGAGAAAGGCAGCGCTCCCCGCGGCGGCCTCTGGAAACTGTTTGGTGGCCAGTTGCAGGCGGGTGCGGTGGGCCATGAGGCAGGCCCGTCCCGGGTACCGCTGCGTCAGCCTGTCCACCTCCGCCAACGCTGCGGCGTATTGCTGCCCTTCGGTGAGACGGTCGATCTGTTCCAGGTCGCCCATGAGTTCGGAGCAACAGAACTTGATCTTCTTGCCGGTGCCGCCCGGGCAGGGCGAATAGGGGTCGATGGGCATTGCTGGTCCTCTCCAGGAACGGGCTCTCGTGCGTGTCCGGCAATGTACCAGCAGCCTCCCCTCGGGGCGAGTTGCCGCCTGGCGACCGCGGCTGCATACTTTCGCCATTCTCGCAGGCGTTTCGCCGCCGCGGGCAGGCGGCCAACGGCGCGGCGGAACGTTTCGATATCGGTTCCCCGTCGCCCGTCGTCCCCGCCCGAGCCTTGCCGTGCACCAGCCCCGCATTCTCATCGTCGATTCCGAGGGCAGCACAGGCCTGCCCTACGCCAAGCTCAGCGCCCGCCTGCAGCCGTTCGAGGTGCGGGTGGAAAAATCGCTCGATGCGGCAGTTGCAACGCTCGCCCGAGACTCCTGGGACCTCGGGATCGTGACCGCCCGTTCGGGGCCGACGGCCGACGTCCTTCATGCTGCTGTGCGGAAGGCGGATCCCCAGTTGCCGGTCGTGGTCATCGATCCGCTGCCGAACATCGACATCGCGAGGGCCTGCCTGCAGGCGGGCGCGGGGGAGTATCTGGATATCGCCCGGGTCGAGGCCGATCTCGAGGACGCCCTTGCGCGGCTGCTGACGGAGTCGCGGCGAAGGGCGGCCGAGGAGGTGCTCCGCCGCGCGGTGGAGCGACCGTACTCCTTCGATGATTTTCTGGGTGAAAGCCCGGCGATGAAACAGGTCTACTCGATCATCGACCGGATCGCGGCCAGCTCCGTGGACGTGCTGGTCACGGGCGAGACGGGAACGGGCAAGGAACTCGTCGCCCGCGCTATCCATTCCCGCAGCCGCCGCAGTGGTGGTCCATTCGTGCCGGTGGACTGCGGTGCGATTCCCGATGCCCTCATGGAGAGCGAACTCTTTGGCCATGAACGGGGCGCCTTCACCGGCGCCGACGCCCGGCGGATGGGGCTGGTCGAATTCGCGGACGGCGGCACGCTCTTTCTCGACGAGGTCGGCGAACTGCCGCTCCCGCTGCAGGCGAAACTGCTGCGGGTGTTGCAGGAGCGGCGGGTGCGTCGGGTGGGGGCGAGGCTCGAGAATGCGGTCGACGTGCGGGTGATCGCGGCGACTTCGAGAAACGTCGATCAGATGGTGGAGCGGGGAGAGTTTCGCCGTGACCTGCTCTACCGGATCAACGTTGTGCGGATCGAACTGCCACCGCTTCGCGCCCGCGGCGATGACATCGGACTGCTTGCCGAATGTTTCGCCAACCGCGCAGCGCAGGAAATGGGCCGGCGCGTCAACGGTCTGTCGACCGACGTCTACCAGGTGCTGCGGAGCTATCACTGGCCCGGGAATGTTCGTGAACTGCAGAACGTGGTCCGGCGGGCGATCGCCATGGCGCAGTCGTCCGTCGCCGGCGTGGACGATCTCCCAGACGAATTGGTGGCTGCAGCGGGCCGCACGACCGCTGCCGTGGGCTATTTCGCGCAGCGTGCCGAACACGTCGCGCGGTTCGAGAAGCAGTACCTGAACGACCTGCTTTCGCGGCACTCGGGCGATGTGTCGGCGGCCGCCCGCGACGCCCGCCTGCCCCGCGGCACGCTCTACAGGCTGATGAAGGCCCATGGTCTCGACGGCGCCACGTTTCGCAAGTGAGTTCGAGAGCAGTGAAAACAGACCGACCGGACAGAGCCCCCCGACGAGGTCTCCACGGCCTTATGTGGACGTTTCTTCCGGGCCTGACGCGGCGGTGGCAGACGATTCTGGTCGGCGGCTATGCCGTCGCCGCTTTCACGTGGACGATGCCGGCCGACCTGTTCCCATTGAAGCCGGCGATCGACAGGGTGACGGCGGGACCGTTCCTGTTGCTGGGACTCTGGCAGTCGTGGGACATGTTTTCACCCGATCCCCGCACCGCCGACATCTGCGTGGAGATGCGGTGCGTCAATCGCGACGGCAGCAGCGACCGCAGGATGCTTACGGACATGGTCGCGATGGGGTTCTACGAACGCTGGCAGAAGGATCGCTGGCGGAAGTATTTCAACGATCATCTGCGACTGGATGACGAAAGCCGGCTCTGGCAGCCGTTTGCAGAATATGCCGTGAGACGGCTGCGAGAGGAGGGGGACGAACCGGTGTCGATCGAACTGGTACGCTGGTGGAGACCCTGCGACCCTGCCGTCAGTCCGGAACTCCGTGCCGACGTGCGGCAATCGCCCTGGCAGAGCTACGTGTTCCATCGGTGGGGTGTGCCGCGGGAGTGGGGCCGATGAAGCCGGCCTTGGCCATGATCGCGCGGGCATTCACGGCGTTTGATCATTGGGTGCGAGACCCCGTCGATCCACGTCCGCTGGCCTGGTTTCGCTCCTGGCTGGGCCTGCTCAGCCTGGTCAATCTCTGGCTGCTCTGGCCAGACATGCCGATGTGGCTTGGAAATGATGGCGTGCTCCCCCCGAGCGTGCACCGCGAATTGATCGGGGGCCAGCGTCTCAGCATCTTCATGGCCACTGGCTACAGCGACGTCGCCATCGGTCTCATTCGGGGCTTGGGCCTAGTCGGTGGTCTTGGCCTCTGGCTGGGAATCTTTCCGCGGTGCTCCGCTTTCTGCGTCTGGCTCGCCGCTGTCAGCTATTCCTGGCGCAACATGTACGTGTTGTACTCCGGCGACAATCTCATCCGCATCGGGTCATTCTTTCTCATCTTTGCCCACTCCGACGGGGCCCTATCGTTGCCCCGGGCGGTGCGGCGAAGGTTGTGTCCGCAGTCGGTCTGCGATGCCGACGCCCATCCCAGCCCCGTGCCGGCCTGGCCGCAGCGGATCCTGCAGCTGCAGCTCTGCATCCTTTATCTGGCTGCTGGAATCTGGAAGGCCATGGGGCCCACGTGGCGCAATGGCACCGCCGTCGGCATGGTGCTGCAGCTCGGCGAGTTTCAGCGGTTTCCGATCCCAGACTTCTTCATGACGCCGGTCATGTCGCAGGTGATGACCTACTCGACCCTCGCCTTCGAACTGGGATTTCCGCTGCTGGTCTGGATCCCGAGGCTGCGGCTGCCGGTGCTGCTGGCAGGCCTCGCGTTTCACGCGGGGCTCGACTGGGTCATGAACGTCCAGATGTTCCAGTGGCTCATCACAGCGTATTACCTGCTGTGGCTCGAGCCGCTCAGCCCTTCGTGGCGGGCTTCTTCCGCTCCCAGGTTTGGCCCTGCTTGTAGCGTTCGGCCCGCTCGACGAGTTCCTGGTTCTTCGTCGTCCCCATGACTTTGTCGAGCGCCTTGGTGAACTCGTCCTTGTTGGCGTCGCGCAGAGTGCGGTGGTGCGCGAGTTCCACGACGCTCAGGCAGGCGGGCTCCGCGAGGTTGGGGTCGTCGAGGTAGGGCACGACGAATCGAAGGGTCTCGATCGTGCGGATGGCGTTGGCTCTCTCCAGCACGCGACGCCGGTCTTCGTCGCGTTGGCAAAGAGCCATCGTCTTTTGGAGCAGTTCCAGCTTTTGATTGTCGTTGAGCTTGTTGTCGGGGAGCGGCGCGATGCGGATGAGGGTGGCGAGCAGCAGGTCGCGCTCGGCCGCTTCCTGCGTCTTGCCGAGCAGATCGAGCAGCCGCTGCGACACGGTGGCGTCGGGCCACTTCGTGAGGGCGGTGAGGCCGAGTTTCCGCTTGGTCGCGTTGGCATCGGCAATGAGACCATCGACGATGGCGATAGCGCCGTTGCCACCCACGCGGCCCAGCACGGTCAGGAGCGTTTCCTGGGTCGCATCGTCCGCCGCCTTGAATTGGTCCAGGAGAATCTCCGCCGACCGTTCCTTACCAGGGTTTTGGGTGCAGACCGTGACCAACGCCCGCTCCGCGTCGTCGCGTTCGCCACCCACGGCCGCCTTGAGCACTCCCTGCACCATGCCGGGAACCTGTTCGGGCCCGCCGAATTTTGCGATTGCCCGCATGGCCGCCGTCCGGGTCGAGGCATCGTCTCCGACCGCGGCCACCAGCAGATCGGGCATGGCGGTCACGGCCCGGCGATCGGCGAGAATATCGATGAGCACCGGACGCAGCCCGGAGTCAGCCTGCTTCATGGCGGCGACGATCAAGGCCGTCGCATCGGCACCGCGGACGACCGTCAGCGCCCGCCTCGCGGCCGCTTTTTCGGGGTCGGCGGCCGCCAGGGATTTCGTCAGCGTCGCGACCTCGGCGCCGCCGCCGAGCGAGCCCATCGCGTGGACGGCCGCCGCTCGTACTGCCTCGTCCTGCGAAGCCGCGAGCAGTGCCAGCACCGCCGGCAGCGCCGCTCGGTCGCCTCGGTCGGCCAGTGCCGCAGTCAGTTCGAGCTGCCGCGACGGCGCCAGCTTGGAGAGCAGGCCGGCGAACTGCTGCGTGGCCGCCTCGCCTCTCAGGCCATGCCGCACGCGATCGAGGCCGATCCCGCGGAAGTCGGCGTCGTCACGCGTGATGAAATCGATGGTCATCTGCACGGCATCCTGCGGGGCGGTCTCGGCCGCGGTGGCTGGCTGCAGCGTGCAGCAGCAGCAACAGGCGAGTGCCGAGAAGAAACCTGCCCGGAGGGAGCCGGCCTGGGCGACAGCACCATGAAACCGGTTGGAAAGCAGACGCATGATCAACGCTCCAGAAGGCTGTTTGAGTGACGGTTGAAGGCGATGCCGCTCAGGACGTCGTGGTCGTGTCGAGGCAGGCGAGAATGCCACGGGCAGCGGCCAGTCGCGCGGACTTCGCCGTCGGCGTGGTGCCGGTCGCCGCGGCATCCGCCAGCGACTTGTAGATCGCCATCGACTCGGTTCGCTTGCCTTGTCGCAAGAGCGTCTCGGCACAGGCCAGCCGGGCATCGACGATCGCCGCGGCGGCTGCCTTGTCGGTGATGCCGCCGGCAGCCGCCAGAGCCTGCGCCGCCTCGGGCGTGTGAATTCTGCCGAGCGCGTCGGCGGCGGCAGCGGCCGTCCGGGAGTCGGCTGAGAGCAGGGCCGCGATCATGGGCACGGATGCGGCGTCACTGCGGCCGGCCAGGGATGAGATCATGCCGATCTTCAGATCGCCCTGCACGGTGCCGAGCGCCTTTCGTAACGCCTCGGCCGCCTCGGCCGAGACGATTCGCTCGAGCGCATAACGAGCCATGTGCGAATGCTCCTTCTCCGGCAGCAGTGCGGCCAGGCTCGGCACGGAAGCAGCGGTGCCGATCAGCGACAGCTTGCGGCAGACATATTCCTTGGCAGCGCGAGACGTGCCCGCACCGAGCAGGGCGGCCAGACGCTTTTCCAGGTCGGCCCGCGCGGCCGGGTCGGCATGGGCGGCCACCACGGCGGCGTCGATAGGCTGAAAGGCGGAAGTGTCACCGCCCCAGTCGAAGGCCTTCAGGGTTTCAAGCGGCTTGTCGAGACTGGCGGGGTCGTAGGCCATGTTCAGGCTCGCGGAGGGTGGAAGAGTGGGAGGGGGCGGCCGGGCAAAGGTGAGGAGCGAAGGGAGCAGCGGACGTATTCAGAGGATCCAGGGCTCGCGGCGGGCACGGTCGCAGAGCCGGTTGGCCTCTTCGTCACCCGTGAACTGCTGCGCCGTCACGTCCCAGTCCAAGGACCGCTGGAGCCGGTAGGCGATACCGATCATGTGTGGAGCCGTCATCGTGTTAACGGCCAGTTCGATGTCGCGGAAGGGACGCTCACGGGTCTTCACGCAGGCGATGAAGTCGCCGTAGATGCCCCCCGTGCCCTTGTAGACCGGCACCGGCTTCGCGGCGCGGGGCTGGCCGTCGCCGGCGATCTGGATCGCTCCGCGGCCACCGACGAGCGGATTCTTGGGCCTGAGTTGCTGGGGCCGGTTGTGGTGCAGTTCGACGCCGTTGGGGTAGGTCGCGGTGACGTAGGCTGCCTCTTTGCCGTCGGCAGAGGCCGCGTGATAGGTCACCTTCGACGGCTGCAGTTCGCGGAGATCGGTCGCAAAAATCGTGCCGCCGAAGTGGTGCGCTCCCCAGTCGGTGAGGCTGCCGCCCGAATAGTCGATGTATGAACGCCAGCTATTGCCGGTCGTGCCATAGTTGCCGTCGCAGCGGCCAGAGTTGTAGGGCTCCCACGGGGCCGGGCCGAGCCAGAGATCCCAGTCGATGTCCGGGGGCGTTTCTTGGGCGGGCAGGTAGCAGAGCTGCGAGGGACCGCCCACGCTGATATCGACCGACTTGATGCCGCCGATCTCGCCGGCCCAGCAGGGATGCACGATGTCCTTGTAGTCCTCCAAGACCCGCTGGCTGCCGCCGGAGACGACGCGGCCGTAGCGACGGGCCGCGGCGATCATCAGCGGGCCTTCCCGCAGCGTGAGCGTCTCCGGCTTCTGGAGATAGACGTCTTTCCCGCTGCGGCAGGCGGTGATCGTCATGATCGCGTGCCAGTGATCGGGCGTGGCGATGTGGACGGCGTCGATGTCGTCGCGGGAGAGGAGTTCGCGGAAATCGACATACGCCGCGCAGTCACCGTTGCCATACTTGCCATCGACGCGGCCCTTGCCGTCGTCCCGCCACTTCTTTCGCACGTCGCAGACGGCCACATATTGCACGTCGGGCCGGCCCAGAAAGGCGTTCTGGTCGCCGGAACCCATGTTGCCGATGCCGATGCCGCCCATCACGATCCGGTCGCTGGCTGGCGGGGTCGTGGCGTCGCCGAGGGCCTTGGAGGTGATGACGTAGGGCGCGGTGATCGTGGCGCCGGCGGCGACTGTCGCGGCTTTTCCCGCGGCCTTGAGAAAGCCACGGCGTGTGCCGGTCGAAGCCTCGATGGCTGGGGGGGCGGACCGGCCAGGTGTGTCGAGCGCCATGAGATACATCCTCCAGAACGGCGGGAATGGCAAGGAACCCCTCGTCGCACGGTCGCAGCGACACTGTCGGAGTGTAATGACCGCCGGCAGTGGGAACAAACCGGCGTCGCCGGCCCGTGCGGCCACGGTGACACGCGCCTCGTCGACGAGACGGTCAACCGCTTCGGGCTACATTCCCGCCAAAAACGCTGTCACGAGCGGACAACGCGGCGGAAATCGTCGTGGAAGTTGCAGATGGCTGCGCCTCAGCGGCGCGACGGACGCCCCGAGGCGATGGCCGGAAATGCCGTGTATTACAGCCGTGCTCATTTGGCACGGAACGTGCATGTCTGTCTGGGTGGAGGGCCGGTCATGTGATCGGCAGCGCCAGAGAAACCACTCGCGGGCCTGTGACGTCCGCCGATTCCCAGGAGACAAGCCATGAAGAAGATTGAAGCCATCATCCGCCACTTCAAGCTGGAAGAAGTGAAGGACGCCCTCAATGCCCAAGGCGTGAAGGGCATGACCGTGACCGAGGTCCGCGGATTCGGCCGCCAGAAGGGCCACACCGAGACCTACCGCGGCGCCGAGTATTCGGTCGACTTCCTGCCGAAGGTGAAGATCGAGGTGGTGGTGAGCGACGACGAGGCCCCGGCGGTGATCAGCAAGATCATGACGACAGCGCGGACCGGCCAGGTCGGCGACGGCAAGATCTTCGTGACGAACCTCGCCGAGGTCGTGCGGATCCGGACCGGCGAAAC
>CAZOMJ010000007.1:0-20463 GCA_964581055.1 uncultured Candidatus Kuenenia sp. | reverse complement strand
CTCGCACCATCTCGAGATGTGGATCAGTCCCGACGGCGTGCACCGCGCCCCGCGGCTCTGGGACCGCCTGAAGTCGGCGCGGCCCGACCTGCGCACGGCGGCTTGGTTTTTCCTGCAGTCGAAGCATGCCACCGCCGATCTCGTCTGCCTGCCCGCGCCGAAGCACAATCCCGACGGCACCGAGACGATGTGGTGCCACACGAACCCGGAGCCGCTCTATGCGTCCCTCCGCGAGAAGCTCGGCGATTTTCCACTGCATAAGTTCTGGGGCCCGATCGCGGGGATCGAGTCGTCGCAGTGGATCGCGAGAAGTTTTCTGGAGGCCTCGCGCGACAATCCGCCGCACTTCGCCGCCGTTTACCTGCCGCATCTCGACTACGCCGCGCAGCGGACCGGCCCCGACAGCCCCCCGGCCCATGCGGCCTGCGGCGAGCTCGATGCCGAGATCGCGAAACTCGTTGACGGCTTCGCAGCGATCGTGGGCCGCGACCGGCTCACCGTGCTCGTGGTGGGCGAATACCGGATTCGGCCGGTGTCGCACACGCTCTTTCCAAATGCCGTGCTCCGCGAGGCCGGCCTGCTGGCCATCACTGAAACTACCGACGGCGAACTACTCGACATGCAGGGCAGCCAGGCGTGGGCCTTAGCTGACCACCAAGTGAGCCACGTCTATCTTCAGAACGGCGCCGATGCATCGCTCGTTGAAAAGGTAGCGTCGCTGTTTCGGGGCAGGGCAGGGGTGGCCCGCGTGCTCTCAGGCGACGATCTCGTCGCAGCCGGTCTGACGGCCTCGGCTCCGCCCGGCATGAAAAGCCGCTGCGGCGACGTCGTCATCGAGAGCACGCCCGAGAGCTGGCAGAGCTATTTCTATTGGCTCGACGACGCGAAGGCGCCGCGGTTTGCCCGCACGATCGACATCCATCGCAAGCCGGGCTACGACCCGCTGGAGCTGCACATCGACCGCACGAAGCTGCCCGCAATCTCGATCCCACTCGACGTGTCGCTCGTGAAGGGCTCGCACGGGGCGATCGACCCGGCAAACCCACACGAGACGATTTTTATTGCGTCACGGCCCGGCCTCGCCGACGGGTCGCTGGCCATGCGCGAGATCGCCGGGATCGTGACGGGCCTCTTCGGGTGCTAGACCGAAACCAAAAAAAGGTTCCGGCCGGAGTTCCGATCGCTCACACCCACTCGGCCGGCGGTTCGATGGCATCCGCCGGTCGGCGGCCCGCGTCGATACGACCGGAGCCGGCCAGCCGGCTCGTCGCCTTCACGGTCATGTCGCCATCGCAGGCGATCTGGCAGGAGAGCCGCAGGCCCTTCTGACCGGAGATCCCCTTGGCGGTGAGCACGTCCCGCTCGGCCTTCGCCATCGCGGTCGGTTCGCCCGCCACGAATTCGACGCGGCAGGTGGTGCACCGCGCTACGCCACCGCAGGCATGCAGCTGATCGACGCCGCACTCGTCCACGAGCGCATTCACCAGCCGCTTGCCAGCCGGCACCTCGAACGTCCCAACACCCTCGACTGTCAATTTTGGCATCTGCCTATCTCCCTAAGAAAGTAGTCGTATTGAGAGGAGTCGTGTGTACATCAGGTCTTGGCTGGCACCGTCGGCATCACCTTGGCGGGCGCCGGTGTGGCGGCAGCCGGCTGCGGCTTCGGTGCCTTGTCGTCGAGGTTCGCCGCCATCTCATCGGCTGTCACCGCCGACGCCACGCCCTCGGCGGGCACCTCCAGCCCGGCGGTCCACACCAAGGCGTTGAGCATCATCCGGCGGAAGTCATCATTGGCCCAGTTCTTGTGGAAGTGAGCCCCGGTGCAGCCAAAGCCACGGCCCCCTTCGGGCCGCTCGTAGGCCCAGGCCAGCACCTCACGCGAGCCCTTGCCCTTGGCGGCGCGGACGGCGGGGTTGTTCGAGTGCGGGCCATCGGGCCGCTCCCGCGTGTCATCGGGCGGAACAGCCGAGAGGATTGCCGTCACGCCCGTCATCGGCTCGCGAAACCGCATGTGGTAATACCACTCGTCGTTGGTCTCGAACGGCTTCAGTCCCCGCGTGATCGGGTGCCCCTGGGCAATTTCCGTCTTCGCCAGTGTCCAGTGCGGGTTCACCGACCAGTTGGGCTCGAAGTAACCGCCCATCCAGTTCAGAAACTCGGGGCCGCCCTTTTCCTTTGGCACTTCGACGGCATAGTGCAGGCAGGCGATACCGACGCCCCGCTTCGCCAGGGCGTCGATCTGGGCGAGCCGGTTGCTCTGCAGCACCGGATGCCCGTTGCCGCCGTCGGCGAAGAAGAAGATGGCGTCGGCATTGTCGAACGCCGTCGGATCGGTCGGCCAGCCGCCGGTGTAGGTGGCCGTCACGAGCTGCGGCCCCTTCGCTCCGGTCTCGAAGGCTGCGTCGAGGCATTTCTCGGCGAGCATGGTGCCAGCCCGATGCTCATGCTGGCCCGGACCGTGGCTCGGCTTGCCCGCCACCAGCACCAGCTTCTTCCGGCCGTCGGCCAGCTTCAGCCGCTTGAGGCGGATGTCTTTGACCTCGATCTTCATCGGCGGGCCGGCGTGCAGCTGCAGGGCGAGGATGCCCTCGGCCGCCCGCTTGCCCACCTGCTCGTCGACCGTCTCCGACATCAGCTGGCCGTTGATGAAGTGCTGGAGCTTCGGGCCGCGGGCCACGATCTTGTAGTCGTTCCAGTCGCCCTGCTTGATCTTCTGCTGGAGGTCTTCAGTCTTCCCGATCGGCTCGCCCATGGTCTTCGTGCCGTCGGCGGCGATCGTCACCCGTTCGCCACGCAGGGCGAGGATGCCGCGGCCCTTCTCCTCGTACATGATCCCGGAGAATTTCGGGCCCGCCTCGAAGTCGCCCTGATAGCCGCCGACGACAGAATCGCCGTAGTCCTTGCTGCGGTATTGGATGCCGCTGTTGCCGCCGGTGATGCGATACTTCCATTCGAGTTCGAAGTCGTCGACGTTGCCCTGCCGCCAGATCAGGAACGTGTTGCCCTTGGTGGGCTTCTCGGCCGTCGTCTCGCCGACGATCATGCCGTCCTTGACCGACCAGAACTCGGGCTTCCCCTCCCAGCCTTCGAGCGACGTGCCGTTGAAGATCGGCACGAAACCGGGATCGTCGGCAGCGACGGCAGCCGCCCCGCCCATCAGGGCCACGAAGGTCACGAGCGTTACCAGACAATCGGCCCCAGCCCTGTGGGCACGGCACAGCAGATTCACGATCACGACACGGTCCTCCAGAAGAATGACGGCAGGTGTGGTCGCCGTGCGGCACATGGGTCGCACGGGACCCGAAAGCCTAGCAAAACGGCGGGGACTCGGCACGGTTCGAGAGAGCCGGCTGCGTTTCGTCGTAGCCCGCCGCCGGGACGGCAGAAGTACGTCGTCCGCCGGCATGGCCGCCCCAGAGACAGCGACCGGACGTCGCCGAGAAAACATGGCCAGGATGGCCATGTTTTCCGTGAAGCTAAAAAGCGACGTTCTCGGCCCGGGCGGGGGCGGCATTTGGATCGATTGGCACCGGCAGACGGTTCTCCCGCACCGATTCGACCTGGATCCCCATCATGCCGAGAAACGGATCGATGGCGACGATCTTGATGCCCAACTGCTTCGCGTCTTTCATCTGGTCGTCCCGGAATTTCTTTTCCTTCTCGGTCATCTTCTTCCGCGACCCCGAACTTTCGGCGTCCGTTCCTTTCACCTGCGGCACGCCCGCGTCCACGACCATCGTCGTCGACGGGCTCACCGTTTCCGCGACGGTGCCCCCGATTCGCTGCACGAACTGCTCCAGGCGTTTCCGGTCGGCTTCCGGATTGCCACCGAACTGCGGGATGCCGACGATCACCACCTCCAGCGGCGAGCCCGGCGACCAGAGGCTCGTGGCCACGACGTCGCCCGGGATGATCGGATCGCGTGCCGAATCCTGCCGCACGCGGCAGCGGACGAGCGAGTCGCTCTCGATCGCCACCACCTCGACCACGGCCTTCTTGCTGCCGAGTTGTGGCTGGGGATCGGTGGGATCGTAGACGTAGAACTTCAGGCCGGCCCGCAGGCCGGTCGTCCGGCCGCAAGCGACCAACACCGTACGGTCGATTTCATTGACGGAAAGAATGCGGCCGTCGAATCCGTCCACGCGGTCGTCCTTCGGCGTGGCGGCAAGCACGGTATTTTGCAGGGCCGGGTCCGCCACCCTCAGTTGGGCGATGACCTGGTTGAGCCGGACGATCGTGCGTTCACGATCCCGCATTTCGTCGAGCATCAACGCCACGCGGCGCTCGTCGCTGCCCGCGTCGGCCGCTCCCTTCGCGCCGTCGGCCTGCGCCGCGTCGGCCGGCCAGTTCTTCGCCCTGTCGGCCGAGAGGTAAGGCCTGGCTTTCGCGATCTCTTCGCTGAGAAGTTTGAGCCGTTTGTTCTTGGCGTCCGCCTCCTCCCGCTCGGCCACGAGAGTGTTTTTCTGCTCCGTGCTCTCCTTCTCGTAGTCGGACTTTTCCTTCCGCAGTTTGTCGAGTTCCTCCTGAGCGGTCTTTCTCGATCCGGCCAGCTTTTCCAGTTCCGCGACCTGTTTCTCGGCGAGATCCTTCTTCTCGGCGGCAAAGCGATCTTTTTCCGCCTGCAGGCTGCTCATCGCCTCGTAATGTTTCTGGATCGAGGAGGAGAGCCACTCCACCACGCTGTCATACGTGGGCTGCTCCAGATACTTTCCATACACGTCGTCGATGGCGTCCTGCTTGCGTTCGAGAATTTCCGGATTGCCCATCTCCTCCGGAAAGCCGAGCACGTCCTTCACCAGCTCGAGCCGATTTTTCTCGGCCTCCAGCCGCTTGGTGTTGGCGTCGCTGGCCTCCTTTTGCTTGGCATCCAGCAACTTCAGGTTTTCGTCGGCTTTCTTGAAGAAGAGGTAGGTGGTGACCGCCAGCACGAACGTGAGCATGACAAACACGATCAGCGCGATGCTGAACGACTGCACGACGCTCGAATTATTAGATGCCATGAGCGGTTTCTTCCCCGGTTTCCGGCGGTTCCGTGCCCGGCGAACCCCCGCTCAACATCGTCGCTGGAAGCCGCACTGATTCACGCCAAGCGGATTGTAGGGGTCAGGCAAGACGTGAGCCACTCGCCGCCACGTCGCTCCAGGCCACGGTACGGCCTGTTTCAGCGGCCATGCGTCCCATCACGGCCATCAACGTGCTGCGACACATGGTATCGCCATCGTGCACGAGCCGGCCGGCAAGAATTCCCCCGATCAGCGCCGTCATGGTGGCGGAAAACCGGCCCGGCCCGGGCGCCGGCACCGCCGCCCAGCCCCGCCCCCCGGCGATCGTGCCACGCACCAGGTCACAACTCCCTGCCGAGGCGGTCACGGTCTCGACGGTCCGGTCGCCGGCCCGCTCGCGGCGGTCGAGCGAGGCCTCGATCGTGCGGCCGCCGGCGTAGGTGTAGCGAACCGCCGTGCTCGCGGCACAGTCGCCGATCGCCCCGGCAGCGTCTTCATCGTGAGCCCCGCCGGCAGCCCAACCGGAAGCCGTGTGAGAGCCGGCCACGCCCTCTGCCGTCAACGGCGCCGCGTCGCCCATGATCCAGGCTGCGCGGTCGATCGCTTGGACATGGTGCTCGACGAAATGGCCGCCCGAAAACCGGGCGAACGAGATCCAGTTGCGGAGCGGCCATTCGCCCGACGCACGGCCGTTGTCGACGGGCTTTCGCCACGGCAGGCCAATGGCCGCGTGGATCTGCACCAGACGGGGCCTGCCGATCACGCCGTCGTGGATCCGCGTCACCATGTCCGCCGTGCGAGCATCGCGACGGAAGCAGAACCCCGACACGAGCGCGAGCCCGGCGGCTCGGCTGCGGGCCGCGGCCGCGGCTGCCCGCACCACCCCCGCCGCATCGATCGCGACCGGTTTCTCGCAATAGACATGTTTCCCGGCGGCCACCGCCGCTTCCAGATGGAGCGGCCGCACGTGCGGCGGCGCGGCGAGCAGCACCACGTCAACACCGCTGTCGATCACCCTCTGGTAGGCATCCTCCCCGACAAAGCGTCGCATCGGCGGGCAGTCGAACTGTCCGCCTGCACCGCCGAGCACCTCCGCTGCCGACGCCACCTGATCCGCAAACACGTCGCCAAGCGAGACCACCCGCACTGACGGGTCGGCTTGAAGGGTCTGCAATGCCGCGCCGGTGCCGCGGCCACCGCAGCCCACGAGACCCACACGAAGCCGCTGTTCGCCGGAGGCGAAGAGTCCGCCTGTCGGCAGGGGACCGGCGGCGGCACACGACGCGGCCGCGGTTCCTCCGAGAAAGGACCGACGCGACGTGCCCTGCAAGGGCGCGGTGGCTTGGGCAGCGGGCGTTCGGCTGGATCGGCAGGGGATCACGTGGGCGGTCGTGGGCTTTGCTTGACGCATGTCGCAGGTCTCCGGAGCGGTGAGGGCAACGAGGCCACGCAGGGCCGGGGGCTCATTTTATGAAGTGGTTCGGCAGCCACGCAAACCGGCGAATTTATCTCGTTCCAGCGCGGAGACGCGTCATGTATTTGAACAGCTGCTCCTCGAGGTCCGCCGGCGACGCCCCGAACGCGGCCTTGAAATCACGAAGGCGTTCCTCCGGTGAGTCATCGGCGAGCGGTTCCTTGCGGGAGATCGTCCGCAGGTAGCCGACGAACGCTGCCTTGCGTGTCTGGGCCAGGAAGAAGGTGAGGGCCCAGGCCCGGGAGTAGGCGTCGAGCGCCTCGTCGGGCCGGCGGAATGGTTCGTCGCCGAGCACGATCTGCTCGAGTTTGCCCGCCGAAGGGGTCGCGAGAAACCGTTCCAGCCTCGTGGGATTCACGTTGCCGATGCCCTTCCAGCCGCGGTCGCTGGAAAGGTCTGGCGTTTCGAAGTAGGTGGCTACGCCCTCGCTGAGCCAGAGGGGCACGGGTGCCAACCGCTGGTGGAGTCCGCCGTTGAATGCCATCTGGTGCGTGGCCTCGTGGACGAGCGTGGCCACCATTCCAGACGCCTCCGGGCTGCCGAGAATCTCGAGGCCCGCCCGCGCTGCGGCCTGGCCCGCTGGACGGGGCAGGCCGGCACTGCCGGTCAGGTCGAACGTGGTGACGCGATTGGTCATGAGGTTGTAGTAGCCGACCACCCGGTCGGCGGCGGCTCCCAGGTCGCGGGCCGCGAAGGCCTCATAGCGTTGCCGGTCGGCGAAGATCACCACCAGCAGCGGCCTTGGCGGCGGCGACATCTCGAGGCCCGACTGCTTCCAGAAATTGGTGAAGGCGTCGTGAAGCCGCTCGAAGAGCGCGGCGCACCACTGGGCATAGGCCCGAGAGGTGTCGAAGCAGATGCAGTAGTGTTTGGTTACGAGCAGGTCGAAGCCCGGCGGCAGTTCGCCGAGGATCCTGCGGCCCAGGTCCCGGGGCGACTCCACCGCGGGCCGGGCCACCGGCGTCCGGGAGAGGATGGCGTCCGGCTGCACCAACTCCAGCCGCTCGTCGGCACGTTCGAGCAGCAGCCCTCCGTCGGCGGCCTCCACGATCACGACGCCTTCGATCTCCCGCTGGCCACCGTCGCCCTGCAACGCGATCCGCTCCACCCGCCGTGTCTCCGCGTCGGTCGTTCCGACGGGGGCGGCAATGGAATTGGCGACACTCGTCCACGCGACGGCCATAGCGAACAACAGTCTGCGAAAGCGGGGCACGCTGGAGGCCTCCGAGGGCGGTGAACCACGTCATGCGAACAGGTTTGGGCGAACGGGGAAAGGTGAACTGGGCAAGAACGTCGGGATCGGCAGACGAAGTCCGCCACCCCGCGGCAACATTGGTCTGGTTCCGCCCGTTCCCGAGCGATACGGTTCCCGCTCCAGTCCGTCCCGCCCAGACGGCAGTTCCTCCTCAAGATGTGACGCTTCATGACTGCATCCCCGTCGCGTTCTCTGTCGGTCCGGCCGTACCGTGCGGTCGGCCTTGCCATGCTCGCGACCCTGATGGTCACCGGCTGTGCCAGTTGGAGCCCGTGGAAGCGACAGGAGAAGGCCGCCCGCGACCAGGAGAAATACGGATTCACGGCCGACACGCGGATCAAGAAACTGGCGGAGCGTTCCAAGGTCGTGAAGTCGGAGTCGGTGGAGAAGCGGATGGAGTTCACGCAGGACCTCGTCCGCATGATGCTCGAAGAGCATGATCCGCGGGTTCGCGGCAAGATTCTGGAGACCGCGGCCGAATTCGACACCGCCGCCGCCACTGCGATCTGCAAAGGGGCGATGCAGGATCCGAGCGACAGCGTGCGGATTCGGGCATGTGATGTCTGGGCCAAGCGGGGCGGGGAAGAAGCGGTCCAGTTGTTGGCCACGCGATTCCAGACCGACGCGGATCTGGACGTGCGGTTGCGGGCCCTGAAGATGCTGGGCGAACTGAAGGACAAGCAGGCGATTCCCGTGCTTGCGCGGGCCCTCGAGGATACTGATCCAGCCGTTCAATATCGGGCCGTGGCATCGCTCAAGCAGGTCAGTGGCCGTGATCTTGGCAACGACGTCAACGCCTGGCGGGAATGGGCCGTCGATCCTGAGGCCCACAAGGCCGAGTGGTCGATCGCCGAGGGCTTTCGCCGACTCTTCTAATACGGCTACCCGCTCATACGGCTACCTGCGACACAAAGGGGACGCCCGACGGACTGCTCCGGTCTGAGCGACCGCACAGCGGGCGAAAGGAGCGCAGGCTGGGGGGGCTCGCGGTTTGGCGCGAGGTGGCAAGCTGCCGGAATCCTCAAGCAGTCTTTGGCGAGCGACAACTGTCTGGCGGCGAGATAGCCGATACAAGACACGTGCGGTGTCTTCGAAACCACGAAGAGTAGCCATTTTCAGTGCATCATTTTCGCGTGCCAACTCTGACTTGCTCCATGATTGCAGCCGCTTTTCGGCACGCTCGCCGTCTCCGAGGTCGAAGCCGGTCCGTGGCCGGCGTGTTGGCGATCGCTTTCGCGGTGGCCCATCCATGGCTGTCGCTGCCGGAGGCGGCACCGCCGGCACCGCGCGGCACTCCCCGGAAATTCTTCGAGTCTTTGCTCGGCCGCCCGCCTGAGCCCGAGCCGGCGTTCATCCCGGCGCCGACACCGCCCGGACCGGAGGAAATGCAGGCACTGGAGCGGCAGGCCACGGCAGCCCGTCCGGCAGGCCAGGCGGCTCCCAAACCGGTGGCACAGCCGGTCGCAGCGCCGACGGCACCGGTGGTGACCCGCCCACCGACGTGGGACGAAGCGATTGCATTCGCCTCGTCGCTGAAGGTCGCGGCCGGAAAAGTCGCCGTCGCCGCCACCGATCCTGATTTCAAGCCGACGGCCGACCGTCCGTCCCGAACTGCCGCACGGTCGTCGGCGGTCACCAACTCGATCGCCGTTCCTACCAAGCGGTCCGCGGAATCTGGCAGTCGCGGCCTGCCCGCGACCGCCAAGCCAAGCGGAGCAGCGGCCCCTACCACGCCCAGATTCACCAAACTGCGGGCACGCATCGCCCAGACGCTTGCCGCCTACCAGAGGCGGCCGCTCAACACGGTCCAGCACACACCATGGGAAGTGATGCACGGCTTCATCGCCTTCGGCATCCCGACGAAGCTTCGCGTGGGCGGCCCGGCCGGCGATCCGGTGAACGCGATCGGCTGGGTCAATACCGGAGGCCGCTGTGGAGGGCAGGTGATGCTCGCCGCGGCCGGAGATCGTCTGACCGCCCTTCGCGGCATCGGCGTCCAGGGACATTCGGCACAGTATCTCGCCGTCCTGGCCCAGTGCCGCGTGGCGATGAATTCTCCAATCACGATCCAATCGAAGGCGTTCACGGTGGCCGACCTCGTGGCAGAGGAGAAGCTGTCCTGCAAGTCGGGGACCGAACTCACCTTTGCCCTCATCGCGTTGGCCCACTATCTGCCGACCGATTCCGAGTGGACCGCCCGCGACGGCAAGCAATGGTCGCTGTCAAAGCTGGTGGCGGAGGAAATCGAGCAGCCGATCCGCGGCGCGCCGTGCGGCGGCACGCATCGGCTGTTTGGCCTCGCCTACGGGTGCCAGCGGCGGCTGCGGGCCACGGGGCAACTTGACGGGGCCTACCTGCGGGCCGACAAGTTCGTGCGTGATTACCAGCAGTTCACGCTCACCAAGCTCCAAAATCGGGACGGCTCCTTCAGCACCGAATGGTTCAAGTATCCGGCTGACCGCGAGGACGACATCGATCGGAAGATCCAGACGACCGGTCACATTCTCGAGTGGCTGGTTGCCTCGCTCGACCAGGAGGCGCTCTTCCAGCCCCGCGTGACGGCGGCAGTGGAGTTCCTCTCGGCCGCGCTGGGCCGAGAACCGTCGCGGGAATGGAAGATCGGCCCGCTCGGCCACGCCCTCCACGCCCTGACCATCTACCAGGAACGGGCCTGGGGTACCGTTTTGCCCGGTGGAATCGCCGCGTTCCACGGCCCCATGAAGGCCGCCCCGACGAAGTTCGCGTCCGAGTCGCGGTTGGCAGACCAGCCCGCCGGCGGGGTTGTCGGTGGCGAGGGCTCGCCGCGTCCGGCGATCCGCCGATAGCGGTTTTGATCGCGCGGTGGACGGCGGATTCTTGAACCGGCGGTGTCCACGCCGTAGGCTTGCCTGACAGAATCGTGCGCGGTTGGATCGGCTGAGCATCGTCGGCTGAAGACCGGTGGCGGCATCGTGTCGGCCACGGCGTGGGATCTGCCCAGGATGCGGCGTGATGACCTCCGTCAACCTTTCCCAACAGTTGGAACAGCTTCTCGACGTGGCGGCGCGTCTGTACGAGGCCACCGCGTCCGAGGCGATGCTGCTGTTGGTCGAGCAGCGGCTCGACTGGGAGCGGGTGCGGAGCTTCGCGGGTGCCGCCCCGGTGCTGGTGGCTGCCGATGACGACGCCCACCTGGTCGGCGTGTCGGATCATGGCCTCCGTGGCGTGCCCCTCGACGTGGCGGGCCTGCCGGTTCACGAACGGCTCACGCAGGCGCTCCTGGAGTGCGTGGCCGCCGAGATGATCGCGCCGGAGGCCCAGGTGGTGGCGATCTACAGCGGCTTCGAGGCAGGCACGATCGACTCGGTCAGCGTGCTCCGCCTCGAGGAGCATCTCGGACAACTCACCAGCCGCGACCTCCGCAACCTCGAAACCAAGGTGCCGCTCGAGACGCTCAAGATGGTCGTCGATCTGGCGGTCGAAATCGGCCGCGAGGGCCGTGAAGGGAAGCCCGTCGGCACGCTCTTCGTGGTGGGCGACACCCGCAAGGTGATGCAGTCGAGCCACAGCACCGGTTTCGACCCCGTGCGCGGGTACAGCCGGTCGGAACGAAAGCTGACCGACCCCCGCGTGCGAGAGGGCATCAAGGAGATCGCCCAGCTCGACGGCGCCTTCGTGGTCGGGGCGGACGGCACGGTGGAGGGGGCCGCCCGCTATATCGACGCTTCGGCGGAGAACGTGTCGGTGGCGAAGGGCCTCGGCGCCCGGCACTGGGCGGCGGCAGCCATCACCCGCCGCACGCGGAGCGTGGCCGTGGCGGTGAGCGAGACCAGCGGCACCGTGCGGATCTTCCAGAACGGCGAGGTGGTGCTCCGCATCGAGCCCTTCCGCCGCGCGATGAAGTGGAAAGACTTCGAGTACGAGCCGCCGAGCGGCGATTAGACGCACGCGGGCCGCGGCTGGACGCGACGGTTCGGGGCTGCCCATGCCCCGTCGCCGGACGTTCGCTGCGGGCATCCTGCCCTTCGCTCACTCGATGCTGACTGCGCTCCGGCATCCTGCCTGCGCTGGTCAGCAACGCCGGCTCTCGGGACACGGGCAGCCCCTCACGGGTTCCTGAAAACTCCAGATGCTGAGGAGCCGGTCGGAGGCACGCGCAGGAGCCGGTGAATTCTGCGACTCACGAGCGATGCGCGATTCGTCCACGAGCATCCTGTAGCAGAATCCGCCGGCGACGAGCATGCCGCAGCCGGCGAACCAATGCGGGTGACTTCGAACCGTGAATAAGAGGCACGTTCGTCACGTCTCTGTAGGTCGTCGTTTCGCAGTCATACTCCCTTGCCGGTATGCTTCCACGGCCTCTGGAACTATTCATGCCGACCGACGTAGCCTCCTCTTCGACGCCAACTCCCGACCTGCGCGGGAAGACCGTCTGGGCGATCGACACGCTTTCGCGGGTCTACCAGCTCTTTCATGCCCTTCCGGAGATGGCATCGCCCGACGGCACGCCGGTGTCGGCCGTGTTCGGTTTCACTCGCGACCTGCTCGACATCATCGAGAAGAAGAAGCCCGACTACCTCGTCTGCGCCATCGATGCGCCGGGGCCCACGTTTCGCCACGAACAGTTCGCTGCCTACAAGGCCACCCGCGCCGAGATGCCGGCCGATCTTGTTCCCCAGATTCCGCTGATCCGCCGCCTGCTCGACGTGATGGGCATTCCGTGTCTCGAAAAGCCGGGCTTCGAGGCCGACGACATCCTCGCTACGCTCGCCGTCCGCACCGTCGCGGCGGGTGGCGATTGCGTCATCGCCACGTCCGACAAGGACGCGCGGCAGTTGCTCGGCGACCACGTGCGGCTGTTGAACCTCAGGAACAACCTTCTCTTCGGCCCCGAGGAACTGCTGGCAGACTGGGGCATCCGGCCGGATCAGGTCGTCGACTTTCTGTCGCTCGTGGGTGACGCGGTCGACAATGTGCCGGGGGTGCCCGGCATCGGCCCCAAGATCGCCTCCGAACTGCTCAAGACGCACGGCACGCTCGACCACCTGCTCGAGCATGCCGACGACGTCGCCGGCGCGAAACGTCGTGAGAATCTCCGCCTGCACGCCGACACCGCCCGCGCGGGGCGGGAACTGATCCGGCTCGACACGGCCGTGCCGGTCGCGATCCCGTGGGAGGCGGGCATTCGGCATGCGCCGGATGCCGCGGCACTCGCCGATTTCCTGCGGGAGATGGGTTTCAAGAGCCTGCTGTCGAAGGTGCTTCAGATGGCACCCGCACAGGCTGTCGGCCCGCCCATGACGGCGGTCCGACGCCGCGGCGGGCCGACGCTTTTCGACCTCGATGGCACCGGCACCGAGCCGGCGGCAGCGGGGCACGCAGGCGGCGACGACCCAGCCACGTCGGCTGTGGGCGGCACTGGGAGCCCGCCGCCACAGCCCCCGCACGAGGAGCCGGCCGACGAACTGGCCACCGAGCACATCGTCTCGCGACTGCGGGCGACGGCGCCGATCGCGATCTGCTGCGTGCGGGCCGCCGGCGCTGACGGCCGCGTCACCAACATGTCGCCGCCTGCGGGCCTCGCCCTGGCGACCGGTGCCGTTGCCGCCTGGGTGACGGTCGACCAGCTGACGGCCAGCCCCTCGCTCTGTGGTCTGCTGGCCGATCCCGCGGTGCCCAAGACGGGCCACGATCTCAAACGTCACACCCTGTCGCTGCGGGCCGTGGGTATCGAACTCGCGGGCTGCGCCTTCGACACGATGCTCGCCGCCTATCTGCTCGACGCGGGGGAACGAAACCTCGGCCTCGTGGAGGTGAGCCTCCGCCATGGCATCGATGTGACCGCCGGGGCGACGAGCGGCAGCGACGGCACGGCCCTCGACCGGCCGACCGACGCCGCGCAGGCCGTCGTGGCCTGCCGCATCGGGAAGGAGTTGGCGGACCGTTTGCCGGCAGCGCTCGCGGAGGCGGGCCTCGACAGGCTGTTCACCGAGTTGGAGATGCCGCTGGCGGCGGTGCTCGCCGCCATGGAATACCGGGGCGTGCGGATCGACCGGGCGACGCTGGCCGGCCTGTCGACGGAGTATGCCGACAGGCTGACCGCCCTCGAGGCGGAGATTCACGGCCTTGCCGGGCACCCCTTCGCGATCGCCTCGCCGCTGCAGGTGCGTGCCGTGCTGTTCGACGAACTGGGGCTGCCCGTGGTGAAGCGGACGAAGACCGGCCCGAGCACCGACGCCGAGGTGCTCGAGGAGCTCGCGCCGCTGCATCCGCTGCCCGCCCTGCTGCTGGAGCACCGCAAGTACGCCAAGCTGAAGAGCACCTACGTCGACAGCCTGCCGACGCTCGTCGAGCCGACCACCGGCAGGATTCACACGTCGTTCAACCAGACCGTGACGGCCACCGGCCGGCTCAGCTCCAGCGATCCGAACCTCCAGAACATCCCCACCCGCACGGCCGAGGGGCAGCAGATCCGCGCTGCGTTCCTGCCGCGTGAGACGGGCTGGCGGTTCATCGCCGCCGACTATTCGCAGATCGAGCTTCGCATCCTGGCGCACCTCTCCGGCGACGATGCCATGCGACGAGCCTTCGCCGCCGGAGAGGACATCCACACGAGCACCGCGGCGGCGGTATTCGGGATCGAGACGACCGCGGTCACATCCGCGATGCGGCGGACGGCCAAGGCGGTGAACTTCGGCATCCTCTACGGTCAGAGCAGCTTCGGCCTCGCCAAGTCACTGGGCATCCCGCAGGGCGAAGCCGCCGCGTTCATCGCCGCCTACTTCCGGTCCTTCGCCGGCGCCGCGGCCTTCATGGACGAGGTGCTGGACCGCTGCCGCCGCGACGGCTGCGTGACGACGATGCTCGGTCGGCGGCGGGCGATCTCGGGCGTCCGCGACCACGCCGGCCGCAGGACCGCGGCCGGTGTCTTCGCCCTCTCGCTCCCCGAGCGAACAGCGATCAACACGGTCGTGCAAGGCTCTGCCGCCGACCTGATCAAGCTGGCGATGCTGGGCGTGGACCGGAGCCTGAGGGCGACGGCGACGCAGGCGAGCATCGTGCTGCAAATCCACGACGAACTCCTGCTCGAAGCGCCGGCCCCGGAGACGGAGTCGGTCAAACAGCTCGTGGTCGGGGAGATGCAAAGGGCGATGACGTTGGACGTGCCGCTGGATGTGTCGGTGCACGAGGGTCGCACCTGGGCCGAGTGCGAGAAGGGTTGAAGCGGGCCGAGAAACTTGCAATCCACCCCGTGGTGAACGACAACCTTCGCATGACCATCATCGGCCTCATCGGCAGGATTGGAGCCGGCAAATCGACCGTGGCCCGGCGGTTTGCGGCACACGGCGCCCACGTCATCGACGCCGACAGGATCGCCCACGAGGTGCTGGCGGAGGATGACGTCGTCCGACTGATCGCGGATCGCTTCGGCGCCGACGTGCTGGATGCCGACGGCCGCATCCTCCGGCGGGCCGTCGCCGATCGCGTGTTCGGCCCCGCGCCGGACCATGCCCGGGCCCTGGAGTGGCTCGAAGGGGTGGTGCATCCCCGCGTGCACCGACGGATCGCGGCCGAACTTGCGGCGGTGCGGGCCGGCGAGAGCGGTCACGCCGGCGACGCTGTCGTCGTGCTGGATGTGCCGCTCCTCGTGCAGGCCGGTTGGGCCGATCAATGCGATCGGTTGGTGGTGGTGGAATGTGAGGAGGCGGTCCGCCGACAACGGCTGGCGGCACGGCAGTGGAGTCCGGCGGAGCAGGAGGCCCGAGAGGCCGCCTGGAACCGGAAATATGCGGCCGCGGGGCTGCCCGCGGGAAAAATGTCGACCGTGGATGCCTCGGGGGATTTGTCCTATACTCAAACTCAGGTCGACCGCATCTGGTCAGGACTCTCCAGCTGATTGGCGACAACGCTGTAGCGGGGGTGATTCGGCCGGTTCCCTCCCAAGGCCCCGCTTGGGTTGTCTCCGTTGGATGATCCGACTTGGATCGTCCAACATGACGAGGGTCGACCTCCCCGCCCGCCTCCGCTTCTCTATCCCGCCTCCGCTCGTCTATCCCGCCTCCGCTCGTCTATCCCGCCTCCGCTTCTCTATCCCGCCTCCGCTTCTCTTCTCGCCTCCCGTCTTCGATCTCCACCCCGGCCCTCCTCCGCGCCGAAAGGCTCCCCATGTCTCCGTCCGATGCCAATGCCCGACGCGACGAACTTGAACGCGAACCGATGTCGCTCGCGGAGGAAATAGCCGAGGAGGTGAAGGATGGCGCCGATATCAGCGAACACTACGAGTCGCTGAAGAAGGGCGACACGCAGATCGCGGCCCTGCAGAAGCTGTCGATGCAGGAACTGGTCGACCTGGCGCGACAGGAAGATGTCGGGGACGTCACCGGGGTCAAGAAGAACGACCTTGTGTTCCGCATTCTCAAGGAGCGGGTGAAACTCAATGGCCTGATGTTCGGCGAAGGCACGCTGGAGATCCTGCCCGACGGGTTCGGCTTCCTCCGCAGCCCCGAACACCACTACCTGTCGTGTCCTGACGATATCTACGTCTCGCCCAGCCAGATCCGCCGCTTCGGGCTTCGCAACGGCATGAGCATCGCCGGCCAGATCCGGCCGCCCAAGGAGAGCGAGCGGTATTTCGCGCTGCTGCGGGTCGAGGCGATCAATGGCGAGGATCCGGCCAAACTCTCGACGCGTGTCTTCTTCGACGACTTGACGCCGCTCCACCCCGACGAACGGATCGTGCTCGAGACGACGCCCGAGGAGGTCGCGATGCGGGTGGTCGACCTGATCGTGCCGATCGGTTTCGGCCAGCGAGGCCTCATCGTGAGCCCGCCGCGTGCCGGCAAGACGATCCTGCTCCAGAAGATGGCCAAGGCGGTGCTGGCCAACTACCCCGAAGCCTACGTCTTCATGCTGCTCATCGACGAGCGGCCGGAGGAGGTCACCGACATGGAACGCCAGGTGCGGGGGCCGTCGTGCGAGGTGATCAGTTCGACGTTCGATGAAAATGCAAGCCGCCACGTCCAGGTGGCCGACATGGTGCAGGAAAAGGCCAAGCGGCTGGTGGAGTATGGCCGCGACGTGGTGATCTTCCTCGACTCCATCACGCGTTTGGCGCGGGCCTGGAACTCCGAGGTGCCCAACTCCGGAAAGATCCTCTCAGGCGGTGTCGACTCCAACGCCCTCCAGCGACCGAAGCGGTTTTTTGGAAGCGCCCGCAAGGTGGAGGAGGGGGGGTCGCTGACGATCATCGCCACGGCGCTCGTAGACACCGGCAGCAAGATGGACGACGTGATCTTCGAGGAGTTCAAGGGCACCGGCAACAACGAGATCGTGCTCGATCGCCGGCTCGTCGACAAACGGATCTACCCGGCCATCGACATCAACCGCTCCGGCACCCGCCGGGAGGAGATGCTGCTGGAGTCCGACGAGTATCGGCGTGTGTGCGTGCTGAGGAGAGTCCTTGGCGAGATGAACCCCACCGATTCCATGGAACTGCTGGTCAACCGCCTGCTGAAGACGAAGTCGAACACCGAGTTTCTCATGAGCCTGAAGTCGTGAGCCTCCAGTCATCGTGAGCACTTTCGCATGAGTACCATGGCATGAGCAATGGCGTGAACATCTTCCGAGGCCACGACAACCGGCTGCCGCCCGCCGTGCGCGTGGCGGTCGTCGTAGCCCGTTACAACGACTCGATCACGCGACGTCTGCTCGACGGGGCCGTCGCGACCTTCGTGGCTGCCGGGTTGCCCGCCGAAAGGATCGACGTCGCCTGGGTGCCGGGGGCCTTCGAGTTGCCCTTCATCGCCGACCAGCTCGCCGCAAGCGGACGCTACGCCGCGGTACTCTGCCTCGGCGCGATCATCCGCGGGGAGACGACGCACGACCAGCACATCGCCCGCGCCGTGGGCGGTGGCATCGAGGCAATCGGCCGGGCGCGGGGCCTGCCCGTCTTGTTCGGCGTGCTCACCTGCGATACGCTCGCGCAGGCGTTGGCCCGGGCCGGTGGCGACGCCGCCAATGGCTACTCCAACGTCGGAAACAAAGGCGCCGAGTGTGCAGCGGCCGCCATCGAGATGATTTCGCTCGTCGGATCGCTGCCCGGTCGGGCAGGCTCCTGAATCCATCGCCGCATCCCCACGCGTTTTCATCCCCATGCCCAGCCGCAGCCGAGCCCGTGAGGTCGCCCTTCAGTCGCTCTATCAGCTCGAGGCGAACCCCGGCGCGGAGGAAGTCGAACGCTTCCAGCAGATCGAACGGTTCCTCAAGGGCCGACTCCGGGCAGCCGCGCTCGTGGACTTCGCCAGGTCGCTCGTCGAGGGAGTGCAGGCCGAGCAGGTCGCGATCGATGCGGAGCTCGACGCCCGGAGCCAGAACTGGCGGGTGGCACGGATGGCGGCCACGGACCGGGCAGTCCTGCGGCTGGCAGCCTTCGAAATCCTGCACACCGACGTGCCTGGGCCGGTTGCGGTGAACGAGGCGATCGAATTGGCACGTCGCTATGGCACGGAAGCCTCGCCGCGGTTCGTAGCGGGCATCCTCGGGCGGTTGCTCGCCGAACGTGACGGCGCCCCGGCAGCCTCCTGACAGGACGAACTTTCATGGCACTCTTTCGTTTCGGCCGCAAGCCGACGACCGACACCCCCGAAGCCGCAGCGGAGACTCCGGCGGCCGGCGAGAACACCGCGGCGGAGTCATCAACGCGGTCTGGCGGAGGTCTGCTCGACCGGCTGCGGGCCGGGCTCGCCAAGACCGCCAGGGTGCTCAACACCGACGTTCGCGACCTCTTCAAAAGCGAGGGCCGGCTCGTCGACGAGGAGTTCCTGGAGGAGCTTCGCGCGGCGCTCATCCGCACCGATATGGGGCCTGCCGCTGCCGAGGCGATCGTCGTCGACGTGCGGGAGCGGCTGCGGGCCCGTGTGGTCGATCCCGAGATCGTCATCGATTCGATCCGTCGGCAGCTCCTCGGCAGGCTCGAGCAGACCGGAGCGGCGGTGGCCATGGCCACCGCCGGGCCCACGGTGATCCTGGTCACCGGCGTCAATGGTTCGGGCAAGACCACCTCGATCGCCAAGCTGGCCCGCCTGTTCACCCGGGAAGGGAAGCGGGTGGTGCTCGGGGCGGGCGACACGTTCCGCGCGGCGGCCGTCGAGCAACTCTCGATGTGGGCGGCTCGGTTGGGGGCGGAAATCGTCAGGGGCGAAGCCGGCTGCGATCCGGCGAGTGTGGCCCACCGTGCGGTCGCGAGGGCCCTGGAAGGAGCCTTCGACGTCTGCATCATCGACACGGCCGGCCGGCTGCAGACGCAATCCAACCTCATGCAGGAACTCTCCAAGATCCGCCGCGTGATTGCCAAGCAGATTCCGGATGCGCCGCACGAGGTGCTGCTGGTGATCGACGCCACGGCCGGGCAGAACGCCCTCTCCCAGGCCAAGGGCTTCAAGGAGGCGGCCGGCTGCACCGGCATCGTGCTGGCCAAGCTCGACGGCTCGGCCCGCGGCGGCGTGATCGTGCCGGTGACGGAGCAGTTCGGACTGCCGGTGAAGTTCGTGGGCCTTGGCGAGACAGCCGACGACCTCGAGGCCTTCTCTCCCGAGCGGTTCGTGGCGGCCCTGCTGGAAGGCGCGCTCGCCCCCGCGGGCTGAGCCAAAAAGGGGGCATTCCCCGTTTCGGCCCCCGGTTCCGTTTCCGCAGTCGGCAAGGTTTGCCAAGCCCGCGTGTCGGTTGGGGCAACCTTGCGGGTTTGTGAAACGCGGCCACAGCTTTCCGGCAACGAAGAGCGATACCCAATCAATGGATGGGGGGGAATGCGTGTCCGTAGCGGCGGACGTGGCACGTGCGACTCCCGGTTCATTTGATGTACGCCCTCGCACACCGTGCGAATCACAACCACGACTCGGGAGTCACGAAGACCATGCGATTCAGTAAATTCAAACTGCCGCTCTGGGTTGCGGCCGGACTGCTGACGACCAGCACCGCGCTCGCCCAGGCACCTGTCGTCCCCAACGTGCCGCAGGAAGATGCCTATCAGCTGCGGGCGCTCCCGCCGCAGGAGGCTCAGGAGGAGGCAGAGACGGCCGTGCCGAATCGCTACCTCGAGACCGAGTTCCTGAAAGAACGTGGCATCGCGACCTACGGCTGGATCAACGCCGGTATCGGCGGCAACAACTGGGGCAGCCCGTTCAACGGCCCCATCACGTTCAACGATCGCAACTGGCAGGGGCAGATGAACCAGCTCTACCTCGTCAACGAGAAGGTGCTCGACACCGAGGACGGCGGTTTTGACTGGGGCGGTCGCGTCGACCTGCTCTACGGCACCGACTACATCTACACGACCGCCCGCGGCCTCGACGGCAACCTGTACAACCAGGTTCTGCCGGGCCAGCCTTCGTGGGGCAACCGCTACTACGGTCTGGCCATGCCTCAGCTCTACGCCGAAGCTGGCTACGGCGACCATGCCGTGAAGGTCGGCCACTTCTACACGATCATCGGGTATGAAGTGGTGCCGGCGATCGGCAACTTTTTCTACACGCACGCCTACACGATGCAGTATGGCGAGCCGTTCACCCACACCGGTATCCTCGACACCTACAAGGCCAACGACCAGTTGACGTTGTACGCCGGTATCACGAATGGCTGGGACAACTTCAGCGACCCCATCAACATCCTCGGCCCGGCCTCCAACCCCGGCTACCCGGGCGCGAACAGCAACGCCGCGTTCCTCGGTGGTGCGACGATGAAGAGCTCCGACGAGA
>CAZOMJ010000006.1:0-25194 GCA_964581055.1 uncultured Candidatus Kuenenia sp. | reverse complement strand
CGCCGCAGGCCGGCGGTGATGGAGATCACGTCGGCGTCGGCGAGGCACTCGTAGCCCCCGGAACCGATCACCTGGTCGGCGATCGCCGGCGCCCCGTGCATCATGTCGAGGGCCTGGCCGTCGGCAAGATCGGCATTCGCGTCCACGATCACGATCTCGTGCACGAGCCCGCCAAGCTGGAGCGCGAAGCCCGCCGACGAGCCGACGATCCCGCCACCGCCGATGATCCCAACCTTCATGTCATGGTTTCCTGGGTCTGATGTGGTCTGCTACCGGAGAGCCGGGGTCTCCCAGCCAGCCGGAGCTGGTGAAGGGGTGTTAGGCCGCGGCGATCCCGAGCTGCTTGCAGACCTGCTCCGTTACCACTTTCACGAGCGTCTCGTGGTCGAGGCCCGCCGGCGTTACGGCCCGGGTGGCGTTCTCCGGGTCGGCGCCCATCGGGGGAGGGGCGTCGAAGGCCTTTCGTGTCACGCCGGTCGTGCCCCAGCTCGCGCGGAAGACATCGTTGGCGCAGATATCACAGCTTTCCATGGTCTTGTCGAGCCGCGGGTCGGTGTAGCCCCAGGTGGCCTTCAGGTCGAGAAGTTCCTTCGTCTCCTGCTTCGTCAGGTAGGTCACCCGCCCGAGATCCTTGGAGAGCATCAGAATCCGGCAGTAGGCATCGAGGATTTCGGTCCACCAGTAGGCCTTCTCCACGGACTCGCCAAAACTCACCGTGCCGTGGTTCGCCAGGATCACCACGTTCGCCTGCTTCACGAAGGGCTTCACCGTATCGGCAAACTTCTGCCCGCCCGGAGTCTCGTATCGCGTGATCGGCACGTCGCCGAGGAACACCTCCACCTCCGGCAGCACGCACTGCGGAATCGGCTCGCGGGCCACGGCAAAGGCGGTGGCATGTGGCGGGTGGCAGTGCACCACCGATTTGATGTCGGGCCGCTCCTTCATGATCGTGAGGTGCAGCAGGATCTCGCTCGACCGCTTGCGCTTGCCGGCGAGCTGGTTGCCATCCATGTCGACGATGCAGAGGTCGGCGGGCGTCATGAACCCCTTCGACATCATCGTCGGGGTGCAGAGGACCTTGTTCGGCCCAAGACGATAGGAGATGTTGCCGTCGTTGCCGGCTGCGAAGCCCTTGTTGTAGATGCGGCGGCCGATGTCGCAGATTTCATCCTTCAGCGTAGCGAGCGACTTGGTGTTGGTCTTGGCGGCAGTCTTCGTCGCAGTCTTCTTGGCCATGATGGCTCCTGGGGCTTCTCGATAAATGAGTCTGGGATGGAATTGCTATAGATGCCGTCGCCGCATCTTACGCGGGGCGGGCTTGTTCCGGCGAGTGTGTCAGGCGGACGCCCGCCGGAGCCTCGATCGCCTCAGGAACCCCGGCGATGAGAAGGTTCGCCTTGGCGGCGGTGACGATGTCACGCCACCGCGAAGGGAGGCCCTCATCGCTCACGAAGATATCAATGGAGTCGAGACCCGAGACGAGCGTAAGGCTCTTGCGCCCGAATTTCGAGCTGTCGGCCACGACCATCACGCGGCTGGCGGCCTTGAGCATCGCCTGCTCGGTTTCGGCCAACAGCAGGTGGGCGTTGAAGAGCCCCTCCTCGGAGATGCCGGCAGCGGACAGCACCGTCGTGGTCACGTGCAGCCTGCCGAGCAGTTCGTTGGCGTAGGGACCGAGGCACACGCCCGTGCGCGGCGAGACGTAGCCGCCGAGGAGCACCAGATCGGTGCGGGCCTCCGAGGCGAAGAGGTTTGCCACCGGGAGGCTGTTGGTGACCACCTGCAGTGATCGTCCGACCAGCAGGCGGGCCACCTCGTAAGTGGTCGTGCCGCCGTCGAGCAGCACGGTCTCCCCGTCTTCGATGACCCCCGCCGCCGTGGCCGCGATCGCCCGTTTCGCGGCCCAGTTGGTCGGCTGTCGCTCGTCAAACTCGGCCAGCCGCGGCATGCCGCCGGAGTAGAGCACGCCGCCGTGTGTTCGTTTGGCGGAGCCCTGTTCCTCGAGGGCGTCGAGATCACGCCGCACCGTCGACTCCGATACGCCCAATTCCCGGACGAGCTCATCGAGCGCGGCGAAGCCGCGGATGCGGATGATGTCGAGGAGCCGGCTGCGTCGTTCGTGATTCTGCACGGTTGCCTACTTTCTGCAGGACTGACTGACGGTACGGCATTATGGACTGATGGCGATGGAGTTCAAGCACTTTCCATGAGCGAATTGCCAGTTTATGATTGAATCCGCGCACCGAAAAAGACTGGATTCCGTCAGGAGGTTGTGTGGCGCCCCTTCGGTTTGCCCTTGGCTGTAAGGCCACTTCGCCCCACGTCGGCATGGTCGTCAGCCCGATGCAGGCGCTCCGCATCGATCCCCTGTCGATGGAGCGGCCAGATGACCGTCAGGCTGTGGTGACGTTGGCGTCGCAGTCTCGGGCTGCCGAGCCCGACGGCCATTTCGCGCCGGCCGGTCTGCTGGCGGAACTGACCGGTCGCCCTGGACGGGCCGTGCACGCATGGCTGGCATGGCCGGCAGGCACGGGGACGATCGCAGCGACTGGAAACGCCGTCGACAAGGGCCCGCTCGGGCTTGTCGCTCTGGTGGCAGCCGGGCCGGTGCCTCAGGTGCGGTTCTCGATCGCCTGGCTCCTCGTGCATCCCGATGCACGCCGCCGGGGCATCGCCACGGCGCTGGTCGCCCATGCCATGGCCCACGCCGCGTCGCTCGGTGCCGCACGGGTCTTCGCCGAGACGCGGTCCTCCTGGCTCCCCGCGGCGGGCTTTTGGCGATCCATCATCCCGGAGCAGGAATCGTGAGCGAAACCTGCTACGCTGCGGAGGCGCAGAGGCAGCGTCCACGTATCTGGAGCAGGTCGGGCCATCATGGCGAACTCACCGCGGCAGGAGTTTGAGAAAGACATCGAACAGGTCCGCACCATGCACGAGGAACTCGTCCGTGGAGCGGGTGGTACGCCCGGCGGCACCTGGCTCTTCTTCACGGGCCTGGTGCTCTCCGCCGCCGGCCTCTGGTTCTTTCTCAGCAACGTGCACGTCGTGACACGGGATTTTGGCATGCTTTCCGGTGCGTTCAGCCGTGGCATGTTGGGTGGGGGCATGCCCGCCATGAGCACGGGCATCGTGTTCGCACCCATTTTCTTCGGCCTGATGCTGCTGTTCTACGACGCGCGGATGAAGTGGGGCTGGGCGCTTTTCTATACCGGACTGGCGATCATCGTGATCGAAATCCTCAGCCGCATCCAGTTTGTGATGGACATGCGAACGAGCAACCTGCTGCTCATGCTCGGGATGATCGCCGCGGGGATCGGAATGATGCTGCGAAGTTTTCGTGACGCGACGCAGGACGTCTCGCGGGCCGACTCCGGCACGGGCTCATCGCCGCAAGACAAGACGTCGTCAGGCTGATCGAAGCGTCAGGCGGAGCCAAGACCCTGCATCCGCCGCCAGGCACTCATCTGGCCGAGGTGCATCATCATGTGGCCGCCGCAGTAGAACGTCTGCACCGAGCCGAGCGTCGGGAAGAGTTGCTTCATCCGGCCCTCTGCCGGATTGGCCTGCTCGAACGTTGCGTCGGGCGTGCCGCGAAGCGCTCCGGCGAGCATACGATGGCCCTCGAAAAAGAAGGCCGTGATCTCCTCCATCGGCGGGTAGAGGTCGCCGTCCTCGTCATCCTTGCAGCTGGCATCCTTCGAGAACAGGTGCTCGAAGTGCTCGGGAACACCAGGAGCGGGGTGGCCGATCTGCTGGAGCACCTTCGGTGCGTAGAGGCTGAGGTGACCATAGATGAACGCCGGGTGGTTTGACTCGACGACCGTGCCACCGACCCGGGCGAAGCGGCCAAACCGGTCCGCCGGCACCTCCTTCAGCAGGCGCTCCGCGTAGCCGACCGACAGCTGCAGTGTGTCGGCGATGATATTTCCAAGCGAGCGTGCCATGGGAAGGCTCCTCCGGGGATACGTGTCACGGATTGATTCTATCGTCACCCGTCTGTCGGTCAGGGAAGGTCACCCGCGGCGATGCGGTTGATGGCTTCCGGCAGCGTCTCGCACTCGGCCGCGAAGACCCGCGCGGCCAGCGACTCCGGGCTGTCGTCGCGGAGCACCGGCACCGTCTTTTGCAGCAGAATCCTTCCATGATCGTATTCGTTGTCCACCAGATGCACGGTGCAGCCGGAGACGGTACAGCCGCGGGCGACCACCGCGCGGTGGACATGCATCCCGTGAAAACCCTTGCCGCCAAACGCGGGCAGGAGGGCCGGGTGGATGTTGATCACGCGGCCCGCAAAGTCGGCGGGGATCTCCACCAGGTGCAGAAAACCCGCCATCACGACGAGGTCGGGCGTGGCGAGCCGGCAGGCGGCGAAGATCGCGTCGCTCCAGTCGGCCAGCGGCTGGTCGGCTGGCGGCAGGACGGTGACGGGAATGCCCGCCCGCTCGGCGAGCCGGACGCCGCGGACGTCACCCCGGCTCGACACCACCCTCTCCACGCGCGCGGCCAGACGGCCCGCGGCGATCCAGTCGAGCAGGTTCTCGAGCGTTCGCCCGGAGCCCGAGAGCAGCACAGCCAGGCGGAGCGTTTTTCCGTCAGCCCGCGAGGCCGCAGCGTCGCTCATGCCGCACCCCCGGTCGCAGGCTCGCCGCGTGCGACACGACGAATCGTTATCGCGAGCGGGTGACCGTCAACGTCGATCGATTCGGACGCTCCACCGGCCAGGGGGCCGAACGTGGCGGACGTGGCGAGTGTCTCGGAGGCCACGTAGTCGACGTGCCGTTCGATGGCCGTCCGCAAATCCTGCGACGGGGTCTCGAAGGCCAACTCGATCCGATCGGTGAATTCCAGATCGAGCGTTTTCCGCTGCGATTGCACCGCATGCACCACCTCGCGGACGAGGCCTTCGGCCACGAGTTCCGGCGTGAGTTGGCTCGCCACCACCACGACGGCCCGCGGCCCCTCGGCGGCGGCCCAGCCCTCCTTGGCGGTCGTGCGGATCATCACGTCATCCTTTTCGATGACGGCCTCGCCGCCGCCGGCGAGCGGGATCGTCGCCCGGCCGTCGCGGTGGAGTGCCGCCAGGAGCGCGGCGGCGTCGGATTTTGTGATCGCATCGCGGGCCTTCGGCAGATCCTTGCCCAGCCGTGGTCCCAGTTTCTTGAGATCCGGGAGCACGGACCGCGTGATATAGCGGTCAGGCTCGCGGCAGATCTCGAACTGTTTCACGTTGAGTTCGTCGCAGACGAGGTCGGCATGGGCGTCGAGCCAAGCCGCATCCGCGGCATCACTGCCGTGCCCCTCGGCGAGAATCACCTCCACCTTCGAGAGCGGCTGGCGAACCTTGAGCTTCTCGGCGGCCCGCGCCGCCCGGCCCAGTGACGACACATCGCGGACGATCGCCATACGGCGGACGAGGTCGCGGTCGATCAGGGGCTCGCTTCCGGCCGGATAGTCGGTGAGGTGCACGCTTTCCGGCACAACGCCGCCGAATGGGGCGACCGCCAGGTTTCTCCAGATCGCCTCGCTCACGAAGGGCACGAAGGGCGCCGCCAGCCGCGCGATCGTGAGCAGTGTTTCGTAGAGCGTCCAGTAGGCGTCGAGCTTGGCGGCGTTGCCCTCCGGCCCGGTGTCCGCCCGGCCCGCGGCCCAGAAGCGGTCACGGCTCCGGCGGACGAACCAGTTGCTGACGGCGTCAACCAGCGCGGAAAGCTCGCCGGCGGCGCCGAAGTGGTCGTAGCGGTCCAACCGCTCGACCATCGCGGCGGCCGCGGCATTCAGCTCCGAAAGCATCCAGCGATCGAGCTCGCTCCGGTCGCCGACAGGCCGGCAGCCGCGGGCCTTCGCCAGATCGGCATGCTCGAGCGAGCCCGGGGCGTCGAGCAGCGATGCCGGATCGAAGCCGTCGATCCTCGCGTAGATCACGAAGAAGCTGTAGACGTTCCAGAGCCGCAGCAGGAACTCTGGCACGCTCTCCCGGATCGCCCGCTCGCTGTAGCGGATGCTCGTCCACGGCGGCTGGCCGGCGAGGAAGAACCACCGCAACGCGTCGGCCCCATACTTGTCGAAGATCTCGGCCGGCTCGCGGTAGTTCCGCTTGCTCTTGCTCATCTTCTGGCCATCCTCACCCAGCATGTGTCCCAGCACGATGCATGAGCGGAACGGGTGCGGATACGGCGTCTGCCCGTCGCCAAAAAGCAGCGTGCTGATCGCCAGCTGGCTGTAGAACCAGCCGCGGGTCTGATCGATGGCTTCGGAGATGAAGTCGGCGGGAAACTGCGTCTTGAATTCCTGTTCACCGCGGTGCGGCCAGCCCCACTGCGCGAAGGGCATCGCTCCGGAGTCGAACCAGCAGTCGATCACCTCGGGCACCCGCCGCATCCGCGACCCAGCCGCGAATGGGGAGTCGTAGGTGACGGCGTCGATGTAGGGCTTGTGCACGCGGAGGTCGTCGGAGAGTTTCGGATTCGAGGCCTTGGCCTTGTCGAAGACGTCGGCGCCCTGCACGCCCGGCTTGGCGACAAGCGCCGCATACGACGCCACCGCCTCGGCCTTGCCCGTCGTTTCGCACTTCCAGATCGGCAGCGGCGTGCCCCAGTAGCGTTCACGCGACAGGGCCCAGTCGACGTTCGTCTCGAGGAAGTTGCCAAACCGGCCGTCCTTGATGTGTTCGGGCAGCCAGTTGATCCGGGCATTGTTGGCGAGCATCTGCTCACGGAACTGGCTCGTGCGGATGAACCAGCTCTGCCGCGGATACTGGATCAGGGGGTCGTTGTCGGCCCGCCAGCAGAAGGGGTAGTCGTGGACGTACTGCTCCTGATGCACGAGCAGGTTCCGCGACCGCAGGTCCCGGGTGACGTCGCGGTCGCACTCCTTGACGAACCGGCCGCTTCCCATGGGAAAGGCGTCGGTAAACGCGCCGTCCGGGGCGACGCAGTTGATGAGCGTCGGCCCCTGGCCGTCGGCGAATCGCGCCTGCTCGGCGGAGAGCACCGTGTAATCGACCTCGCCGAAGGCCGGCGCGATGTGGACGATGCCGGTGCCAGAGTCGGTGGTCACGAAGTCGGCGGCAACGACCCGCCAGGCCGCGGGCTGCGAGCCGCCGGCCGCGAGCGCCTTGGGCTGTGGCGGACCATCGGGACGGAATGTGTCGAACGGCGGCAGGTAGGATCGGCCGACAATTGCGGAGCCCGGCAGCCGGTCGACCACCTCGAACTGCCTCTTCATCCTTTCGCCGAGGGCTACGGCCAGCGGCTCGGCAACGATGAATTCCCGGGGGTCGGCCGCGTCAGTCCCGTCGCCTCCGCTCCGGGCTTCCTTGAGCACGACGTAGTCGAGGTCGGCCTTCACCGCCGCGAACTGGTTGGAGGGAAGCGTCCAGGGCGTGGTCGTCCAGGCCACGAGGTTGCGGTGGGTCGGCATGCCCGCGTCGTCGAGCAGCGGGAAGGCAACGTAGACGCTGGGGTCGGCCACTTCGCGGTAGCCCTGGCCGACCTCGCCGCTGGAAAGTGCCGTGCCACCCTGCGCCCACCACCAGACGATCTTGTGGCCCTGGTAGAGAAGGCCCCGGTTGAAGAGCTCGGCGAGCGCCCACCAGACGCTTTCCACGAAGCTCTGGTGGTAGGTGACGTAGGCGTCGGAAAGATCGATCCAGAAGCCGATCCGCTCGGTGAGCGCCTCCCACTCCTTCATGTACCGCCAGACCGATTCCTGGCAGCGGTGGATGAAGGGCTCGACACCGAAGGCCTCGATGTCCGCCTTCGAGTGGATGCCCAGCTCCTTGCAGACCTCCACCTCGACCGGCAGGCCGTGCGTGTCCCAGCCCGCCTTCCGCTCGCAGTATTCGCCCCGCATCGTGCGATACCGCGGGTAGAGGTCCTTGATGGTCCGCGTCAGGCAGTGGCCGGGGTGGGGGAGTCCATTGGCGGTCGGCGGGCCTTCGAAGAAGACGAATCGCTTCGCCCCACGACGCTGCTCCAGCGATTTCCTGTAGACGCCACGGTCGCGCCAGAATTGCGAGATCGCTGCCTCGATGGCCGGAAAGTCGGGCTTGCCGCGGACGGGTTCGAACATAGATTGCCTGTGAAAGCGTTGACGGTGGAGGAGCGGATCGGGTGGTGGCCGCGGCTCAGACGGCGTCGCGGACGGCCGCTGTGATGATTGCCCGGAGCTTCGGCTCGGCCGACCGCGCCACTGCGAGGATCCTATCGACCGTGGCCACCTCCAGGTGATCCGGCAGGCACATGTCGGTGATCACCGAGAGGCCAAGCACCCGCAGCCCGGCGTGCACCGCCACGATCACCTCCGGCACCGTTGACATGCCGACGACATCGGCGCCGATTCCACGCAGGAAGCGGTATTCCGCCCGCGTCTCCAGATTGGGGCCGGTCACCGCGACGTAGACGCCGCGGTGGGCGACGAAGTTTTCCTGGCGGGACACCTCGAGCGCCCGGTCGATGAGGTCCGGCGTGTACGGGGCAGACATGTCGGGAAACCGGGGCCCGAGCCGCTCGTCGTTGATGCCGACGAGCGGGTTGTCGTTCATGAGGTTGATGTGGTCGTCGATCACCATGATGTCGCCGGTGCGAAACTGCGGGTTCAGGCCGCCGCAGGCGTTGGTGACGATGAGCAGTCCCGCCCCCAGCCGCTTGAGCACCCGCACCGGAAACGTGATCTGGGACAGCGGATAGCCCTCGTAGGCATGCATCCGGCCCTCCATCACCACCACCGGCACGCCGCCGAGCAGGCCGCAGACAAGCTGCCCGGCGTGGCCATGGGCGGTCGACTTCGCGAAGTGGGGGATCGATTCGTAGGGGATCGTCACCGTGTCGGTGAGGGCGGCCGCCGCGGCTCCCAACCCGCTGCCGAGAATGAGGCCGACTGCCGGCTTGTGGGGCCACCGCGCAGAGATCGTCGCGCAGGCTTCCGTGATCTTGTCGAATTGGTCGAGCATGCATGCTCCAATTGGCCGACGTGGACAACCGACGCGAGAAGGACCGCCCTACTCGTGACCGAGCAGTTCCCGGAACTCGGGATGCTCGCGGAGCGAGTCGAGGTCCGGATCGACCTCCAGATGGGCGAGGTCGTCGTACCCGAGCAGGATCGCCCGGGAGAGCGCGTCGATCGCCTCGTCGGGCCTCCCGGCACGTGCCAGCGAGCAGGCGAGATTGTAGCGGGCGAGGAAGTCGTTGGGCAGCACTTCCACCAGCCGACGGTCGAGATCCACCGCCCGCTTCACGAGGCCCTTCTGCGAGACGAGTTCCGCAAGCACGCGGAGCACCTCGACGGAATCGCCGTTGCGTGCCAGCAGCCCCTCGAAGAAGTCGATGTCGAAGTCGAGTTGGTTCAGGCTGCCGAACCAATCATCGTGCGCTGGTCGCTCCCGCTTCCGACCGCGCGTGTCGCCGCGCACAGGACCGCCGGAATCGGCGTCGGAATCGTCGGCAGGGGTGTTGCGGCCGGACATCGGGAATGCTCGTGATCGGTCTCGCCGGGAAAAACATCTGCCGTCGTCCACATCTTACTTCTTGCGGCCACCGCCCTTGCCAGGTGGCGGCGACTCCGGGGCGGCGTCGTCGGGATGATCCCAGTCGGGATCATTCTCCTCCTCTTCGAAGTCGTCGTCGAATTCATCGTCGAAGTCGTCGAAGCTGGATTCCTCGTCGGCGGCGGGCTGGGCAACCGCCAGATCCTCTTCGTCCCCGAGATCTTCTTCGTCATCCTCGGGGTCATCCACGCAGTCGATGCGGCTTGTCGTGCGCTGTTCACCAGGCAGGGCGAATGCCGGCAGCCGCAGGCCCTCCGCAGGAGCCTGAAAAGGGGAGTCTGGCCAAGAGGATGAAATCAGGTCGAGGGGCAGCGGCGCGATCAGCATGGTCGAAACGTCTTGGGCTTGGGGGCTCGGGGTGGACGGGATGGGGTGCCGGGAAACGGAGAATATTAGAAGTGCGACTGGGCGACGGGAGACAAAACCTCGGCATTCCGTAGCCAGAGAAAACAGTTTTGGGCCGGCCGCGTCAAGCCGCCGGCCGGACACCACAAACTATACGCGTTCCCGGCTGCGAGGCCCTAGGTGTGGTAGTCGGCGTTGAGCCGGACGTATTCGGCGGTCAAATCGCTCGAATAAAACCGGATTGCGCCCGGTCCATCGCCAAAATCGAGCTCGATCAGCGTTTCCCGGGTGGCCTGGATCGACGCCGAAACGGCTCCGCCGTCGAACGCGACCGGCGCCCCGTCGCGGAACAGCAGGGTCCCGTTGAGCCGCAGAACGAGCTTTTCAGGGTCGAATTTCACTCCGGCGTAGCCCGCCGCCGACACGATCCGGCCCCAGTTGGGGTCGGCGCCACAGATCGCCGTCTTCACCAGCGGGCTATCGGCGACGCTCCGGGCGAGCTGCCTCGCGTCGTCGCGCGAGCGGCACCCCTTCGCCTCGATTCGCAGCACGTGGGTTGCCCCCTCGCCATCGTCGGCGATTTCCCGAGCGAGCGTTTCGCAGGCGTCCAAGAGGGCCTTCGCGAAGGCTTCGAGCCCGGCGCCCGTGAGCGGTTTACCGCCCGCCGCGCCGTTGGCCAGCAGCAGCACGGTGTCGTTGGTGCTCGTGTGGCCATCCACGCTCACACAGTTGAACGTCTGTTCGGCCGCTTCCCGCAGGAGCCGCTGGGCGTCGGCGGCCCCGACCGGGGCGTCGGTCAGGATCACGCCGAGCATCGTTGCCATTCGCGGCCCGATCATCGCCGCGCCCTTGGCCATGCCGAACAGGGTGTACCGGTGGCCATCGACGGTGAACGACGATCCGGAGAGCTTGGGACGCGTGTCGGTCGTCATCATGCCGCGTGCAGCAGTGACGGCCGACTCGGCGTCGCTGCCGAGTTTCGCGGCCACGGTGTCGATGCCGGCTCGGATCTTCTCCAGGGGCAGGAATTCACCGATGATGCCAGTGGAGAGCACGAGCGCCGCCGACTCGTCCACGCCCACGGCCTTGGCCGCGGCGGCGGCCATCGCCCGCGCGTCGTCGAGGCCGCGCCGACCCGTGCAGGCATTGGCGTTTCCCGAATTGATGGCGATCACACGGAAACCCCCGCCCGGCGTGCGGCTGCGGTCGAAGGCCACCGGCGCCGCAAACACTAGGTTCGTGGTGTACACGCCCGCCGCCGTGGCGTCGGTGTCGGACACGATCAGCGAGATGTCCTCGCGGGTGGGATTCCGTTTCAATCCGGCGTGGGTGCCGGCGGCGCGGAATCCCTGTGGCAGGGCCGGAATCGGCAGGCGAACGGGGGTTTCATTGATGGCCATGATGTTTCTCGCGTGTTTGCGCCTGAATCCTTGACGGCCGTCCCGATCGGCAATGCCCGGGGTGGCAGGGGCGGCGTATTTACAGCAGCCCCATGGTTTCCGGGAGGCTGAACAGACAATTGAAGTTTTGCACGGCTGCTCCGGCGGCGCCCTTGACGAGGTTGTCGAGGCAGCTGATCAGGAGCACGCGGCCGCGGACGACACGGGCCGTGATGTCGATGAAATTGGTGTCGACGGTGTCCTTCGTGCCAGGGAGGTGATCGACGATTCGCACGAACCGCTCGCCCGCGTAGGCATCACGAAGCAGCTTCATGACTTCCGCTTCGGGAAGAGGCTGCTTCGGCCGGATGTAGATCGTGGAGAGGATTCCCCGATCCATCGGGGCCAGTTGCGGCGTGAAGATCACGCTGGGCATCGTGGCGGCGTGCCGGTTGATGATCTGCTCGATCTCGGGCGTGTGGCGGTGACGACCCACGTTGTAGGCCGACATGCTCTCATTGCACTCCGGGAAATGGGTCATGAGTTTGGGCGATCGGCCCGCGCCGCTGACGCCGCTCTTGGAGTCGATGATGATGTCGTCGGTTTCGAAGAGGCCGCTCTTCACGAGCGCCGCCAGGGGCAGGATCGCCGATGTGGAGTAGCAGCCGGGATTGGCCACCAGCTGCGCTCCGGCGATCTGTCTGCGGAACAGCTCGGGGAGCCCATAGACCGTGGTGCCGAGCCGGGCGGCATCGGGGTGCTCGTGGCCATACCACTCGAGGTAGGTCGCAGCGTCGTCGAGCCGGTAGTCGGCGCTGAAGTCGACCACCTTGGCGCCGGCGGCCAGCACCCTCGGAATGATCTCGGCGCTGGCACAGTGGGGAAGACAGCTGAAAACACATTCGGCCCGGCTGCCAACCTGCTCGGGCGAAAGGTCCTCGAGCGGCAGATCGAGCCGGCCCACGAGGCTCGGGTGCACGCTCGAAACCGGCGTGTTGCCCTCCTGCCGGCTGGTGACGGCGACGATCTCCGCCTGCGGATGCCGCAGGAGAATCTTGATGGCTTCGAGTGCCGTGTAGCCGGTGGCGCCGAGGACAGCGACTTTGATCATCGGTTGAACCTGAGGGGGCGTGGGGGGCTTTTTATAGCTGGCGGAGGCGAAATCCTCCACATCCCCGTCAGGCCCCCATCAGCCGCTGTTCGATGAGCCGGATCAGCCAGGTGGCCACGGCCGGCTTCGTGCCCCGCTTTTCACCCACGAGCTCGTGGCGGGCGTCGTAAACGGCGACGGCGTTTTTCGTCGACTCGAGGGCAGCCAGGTCGTTCACCACGATCAGGTCGCACTGCTTGGCCGTGACCTTGGCGCAGGCCCGCGTCTTGTCGGCGCCGGGCTCCAGCGCGAATGCGACGCACCAGGTGGCCCGCCTCCGGCCGGCTGGCTGCCGTTTGACACGGGCAGCCAGCGTGGCGATCACGTCGGTGGTGGCCCGGAGCTTCAGCGACAGGCCGGCAGACGTACGGGGGATCTTGCCAGCCATGCGATGGTCGGGCTCGAAGTCGCAGGGGGCTGCCGCCGCGATCACGCCGTCGGCCCGCGGCAGCTCCTCGATCGCCGCCGCGAGCATCTCGGCTGTGGTGATCACCGGAATCACCCGGGCTCCAGCGGGGTACCGGACCGCCACCGGGCCGCTGATGATCGTCACCTCGTGGCCGCTGGCTAGGGCCGCCTGGGCGATCGCCCGGGCCATGCGGCCGCTCGAGGCGTTGGTCAGATACCGCACTTCGTCGATGTAGGCCCGCGTGGGACCGGCGGTGAGCAGGATTCGTGCCATCGCTGTCCGTGCCCGCGTCGGGTCAGTCTTATGCCTTGCGAGGAGCGTTGGCGAGCAGTTCATGAATCACGCCCGCGATCTCCTCCGGTTCGGCCATCCGTCCGGCGCCCTGCTGGCGGCACGAAAGCCAGCCCGTGCCCGGCTGGATGATCTGACCGCCGTCGGCGGCGATCTGACGCACGTTCCGCTGCACGGATGGCTTGGCCCACATCGCGGAATTCATCGCCGGCGCCATGACCACCGGGCACTCGGCACAGAGCAGGAGCGTGGTCAGGAGGTCGTCGGCTGCGCCGGCTGCCACCTTGGCGAGCAGGTCGGCCGAGGCGGGGGCCACGACGACAAGATCCGCCTTTGCGGCCAGTTCGATGTGGCCGCCGAGCGGATGCACACCGGGATCGAAGCTCCGCGTGGCGACCGGTCGCCCCGTCAGCGCCGCAAACGTGGCCGGTCCGACGAACCGCCTCGCATTGCGGGTGAGCACGGCCGTCACACCGGCGCCCTGCTGCACGAGCAGGCTCGTGAGCGCAGCCGCCTTGTAGGCTGCAATGCCACCCGACACGCCCACGATAAGTTCGCGACCTTCGAGCATGCGTGGCCCTTCTCCCTCACCCTCGCTCCGCCACGAGGGCGGCTAGGGAACAAAGGCAAGTTGAAAACCTGCCTCCACGAGGAGATCGACACGAGAGCCGCTTGGAGGGCATTGCGATGTGATCACAGGATCGTGGGATCGAAATCGAGCGGGCCGCCCGCTTCGGGCGAATCACCGGTGATGCGGAGGTTCATCGACGTGTCGAGGTAGATCTTGTCCTGTTTGATTTCCTCGATGACGATTTGCATCCTGTCGTCGGAATCGATGTCGACGAGCGGTCGACCACCGGCGTTGAGCGCCACCATGCGCTTCTGGATGAGGGTGGACAGCTTGAAACGTCCACCGACCTTGTTGACGATCTCTTCTTCACGCAGGTCGTCGATCATGTCTGGGCTCCTGAGGGGGTGTGCGGGGCGTGGTCGGGGCTGTGGTCGGCGGAGTGCTGCTGGTGCTGGTTGGCTGTGCGAGCCGGCAGGCCGGCATCGAACAGGATCCTCTCGATCGCGGCGACCGCTGCCGCGACGTCGTTGTCATTCACGACGCGATGCCGGTAATGGTGCGACTGCAGCAGTTCACGATGAGCCACCTCCAGCCGGCGGGCCATCGCCTCCGGCGATTCCGTGCCCCGGGCCCGCAGCCGCTCGTGCAGTTGCTCGGGATGGGACGGCTCGACGAAGATCGTTACCGCTTCAGGATAACGTGCCAGGATTGAAAGTGTACCCTCGACATCGATTTCAAGCACAACCCACTCCCCGGCCGCCAATCGGGGGGTGACCTCGTCCACCAGCGTGCCATACCAATACTGCCGACCGTAGACTTGGCAGCACTCGAGGAAGTCGCCTGCGGCCCGCCGCCGGTCGAATTCCTCGGAGGGAATGAAGTGGTAGTCGACCCCGTTCCGCTCCCCGACCCGGGGCGGCCGCGTGGTGGCCGAGACGCTCGCAATCAGGTGCGGCAGGTCGGCCAACAGCCGCCGCAGGATCGTGGTTTTGCCGACGCCCGAAGGGCCGGAGATCACGACGAGTTTGCCCGGACGCTTTGCCATCCCGATGTTCTAACTTGTCAACCGGTCGGTTGAAAAGCGTGGCGAGCGGTCGGTTGAAAAGGTGCAGCTCATTCGAGGTTTTGTAGCTGCTCGCGGAGCCGTTCCACCCGGGTCTTGAGTTCCACCACCATGTGGGCAATCGCGACGTCGACCGACTTGGAGGCGATCGTATTGGCTTCCCGGGCCAGTTCCTGGGCCAGAAAATCGAGCGATCTGCCGGGAGATTCCTCGTCGAGCAGGCGGTCGAACTGGGCCACGTGGCTCTCCAACCGCACCAGTTCCTCGGCGATGTCGGACCGGTCGGCGATCAGGGCCACCTCCCGGGTCACGTCGGTCACGGAGAGCATTGCGCCGGATCCTTCCAGCAGTTTGGTCACTCGGTCGGTCAGCCGCGTGCGGTGTTCGGCGAGCACCGCCGGCACACGCTGGCGAATGGCGGCGATCGACTGCCCGATTTCGCCGCAGACGTTCCTCATATCGCGGGCCAACGCATCCCCTTCGGCCCGCCGCATGCGGTCGAGTCCGTCGAGGGCGGCGTCGAGTGCCCGGGCGATGAGCGGCCAGGTCTGGTCGATGGCGTCGCTGCAAGGGGGCGTTTCAACCAGGATGCCGGGCAGTCCGAGAATGCCGTCGATCGTCCGCGGTGCCGGGATGCGGTGCGTCGCGCAGAAATCCTCGAGATCGTCGAGGTACGCGGCGAGTTGGCCGCGGTCGAACCTGCGTCCAGCGGGCGCGGCAGCCCCGGTCACATCGAGCGACATCTGCACGGCGCCGCGGCGGATGCGGCCGCGGATTGCAGCCTCGATCCGCGGCTCGAGGCTCGCAAACGCATCCCGAGACCGCAGTGCGAGCTTAAAAAAGCGGTTGTTGACCACCCGCAGTTCCACGCGGCAGGTGCTGTCGTCGGCGGAGGCCACGCCCTCGCCGCAGCCTGTCATGCTGATCGCCATGCGTCGCGTGCTCCCGCCCTTGAAGCTCGAAGAAAGCCGTTCGAAGAAAGGCAGTTCGAAGAAAGATTCGCGAAGAACAATTCGCGACGACAGCTCCGCGACCGGGCTATTTTGAAGGAGCCGGTTCGGCGGGGGCCGCGGGCGCAGCAGCCGCTGGGGCAGCGTCAGCCGCGGGGCCAGCCGGCACTGCCGGGGAGGGCTTGGCCGACTCGTTTGCGGACTCGGCGGCAGGCGTTGCTGGCAGGCTGAGCGACGCATCGGCTGGGGCGGAGCCATCACCAGTGGCACCAGCCGGCTGGGGAGTGGTCATGGGCGCCGTGGGTGTCATGGGCGTCATGGGCGCGGTGGCCTGAGGAGCGGCGCCGCCCAGTTCGCTCGACAGAAGCGATTGCTGCCGGCCGAGAAGGTTGGTCGCCAGCAGGCAGAGAATGATCCAAAAGGCGGCCACGCCCACCGTGATCCGCGTGAACAGGTCACCGGCCTTCGTGCCGAAGGCACTCTGGCCACCCATGCCGCCGAGCGCCCCAGCCAGACCGCCTCCACGACCCCGCTGCACGAGCACCAGCAGGATCAGGAATAGCGACGTGAGGACGAGCATCGATCCGAGGAACAGGCGGACAAACGTTGTCATGGGAACGATGGGCTCCGAAACTTCTCGGGATTGCTAATTTACAGGGACTTCAGAGGGTAAAGGTATCGCACATCGAGCCGGCGGCATACCCCAGCTTGGGAATCCGGCCGAGGAAGCCCGGTCAGGCGAACGCCTTGGCGATGCCCAGGAAATCGTCTGCCTTGAGGCTCGCGCCGCCCACGAGGGCTCCGTCGATATCGGGCTGGGCGGCGAGATCGGCCGCGTTGTCGGGTTTCACGCTGCCGCCGTACTGAATCCGCACCTTGGAGGCCACGGCTGGCGAGGCCAGCGAGCCGAGCAGTGCTCGAATCAGGGCATGCACCTCCTGGGCCTGCTGCGGCGTGGCGACCTTGCCCGTCCCGATCGCCCAAACCGGTTCATACGCGACCACGATCTTCTCGAGGTCGGCCGGGGAAAGCCCGGCCAGCGAGCGGTTGATCTGCGCCGTGACGACGGCCTCGGTGCGGTCGCCGTCCCGCTCCTCCAGCGTTTCGCCGACGCAGACGATCGGGGTCAGTCCGGCAGCCAAGGCAGCCTTGGTCTTCGCGTTGACGGTTGCATCGGTCTCGCCAAAGAGCGTGCGACGCTCCGAATGACCGAGGATCACGAACCGGCAGCCGAGATCGACGAGCATCGGCGGGGCGACCTCGCCGGTGAAGGCACCGTTTGCCTTGTCGTGCATGTTCTGTGCGCCGATGGCGACGCCCGACGGGCTTGTGCCATTGGCGGCAAGTCCGACGGCCGTGCCGACCGTCGTGAGGTAGAGCGACGGCGGGCAGAGGACGAGTTCAACGCCGCCGGCTTCTGCATGCCGGCCGGCCACCGCCTGGGCGAGTTCCGTCGCCTTGGCCCGATCGAGGTTCATCTTCCAGTTGCCGGCGACGATGCTTCTGCGAGACATGGGTTGCTCCTTTGCGGCGGATCATAGAGCGGAAAGCGGAAAGCGGAAAGCGTGGCTCCCGTGGCAGCAAGTTTTTAACTTGCTGAATCCGGCTTGCAGCAACAACAAGATGCAATCTTGTTGCCACGGGCGGTGTGTTCGCCGCTTACCCCACCGCGGCCGCCGCGGCGTAGGAGCCGAGGGTCACGACCCGCTTGCAGCGTTTTTCGAGGGCGGCGATCGCACGGCGGACGCGGAGGTCGTCGCGGTGGCCCTCGAGTTCCACGAAGAAAATGTAGCCGCGTTCCTCGCCTGGCATCGGAAACGACTCGATCCAGGTGAGGTTGAGCTTCTGTTTCTTGGGGATCGACAGGGCGTCGGCCAGCCCGCCGGGCCGGTGCTCGATTTCGAACATCAGCGAGGTCTTGTCGCGGCCGGTGCGGCTGGCGTCTGCGTGGCCGATCACGGCGAATCGCGTGGTGTTGCCCGCCACATCTTCGATGTTTTCGGCGAGCACGTTGAGGCCGTAATGCACGCCTGCCTGCCGGCTGGCGATGGCTGCGGCATGGGGCGTTTTGGCAGCCGTCTCGGCCGCGGCGCTCGTGCTCGTGACCTCCACCAACCGGGCGGCCGGCAGGTGGCGGGCCAGCCAGTTGCGGCACTGCGAGAGGGCCTGGGGCCTGCTGTAGACCTCCGTGATGCTCGCGCGATCGCAGTCGGCGAGGAGCGTGTGGTGGATTCGAAGCGGCACCTCGGCGCAGATTTTCACGGGGAGCCGCGAGAAGTTGTCGAGCGTGTCGGCAATGCGGCCATCGGTCGAGTTTTCCAGCGGAACAACGCCGTAGTGGGAGTGGCCGGCGTTCACCTCCTCGAAGGCGGCCGAGATGCTGCCCACCGGCACGAATTCCACGGAACTGCCAAAGCGGTGCAGGGCGGCCAGGTGGCTGTAGGTCCACGCGGGGCCCAGGTGGGCGACGCGGATGTGCTGCTCGATGGCGCGGGAGCCCGAAATCAACTCCCGCCAAATCGCCTTGAGGCTTTCGCTCGACAGCGGGCCTGCGCTCGAGGCGACGACCCGCTCGAGAACCATCTCCTCGCGGGAGGGATCGTAGGTGACCTGACCGTTCGACTGCTTGAGGTGGCCGATCTGCCGGGCCAGTTCCGCGCGTTCATTCACGAGCCCGACCAGTTCCCGGTCGATCTTGTCGATCTGCGACCGCAGTGCCGCCAAACCAGCCGGCCGCGGCGGCTCCGCGGGGGTCTTCCGTTGCGAGCCAGACTGAGCCATGCGAGGAGCCCCGGAAGTGTGAAGAGTGGAAAGTGTCTGGAGGGCAGGAACGCCAAAATGGCAGGTGTCGCATCGCGGCCTGGCGGCACGTTGCCCCGGGAATCCAACTGTACCGTGAACCGGAGCCGCGTAAATACTCGTGAAAATGCCGCGTTCCGGGGGTTTTCTGCCACCCGCCATGGTGGTTCGGTCGGGCCCATCCGGGCTGGCACGGCCTTTGCATTAATAACGGGCAACGAAAACCCGGGACAATTCTGACGTACAGCGTTTCCCGCAGCCTTCCCTACAGCACAGGAATCGAGCATCCATGGCAACGAAGCAGGGCGAGAAGATCATCGGCATCGACCTCGGCACCACGAACTCGGTGGTCGCGGTGATGGAGGGCAAGGAGCCCAAGGTGATCGCGAACAAGGAGGGCAATCGCCTCACGCCGAGCGTGGTCGCTTTCAATGACAAGGGCGAGACGCTCGTGGGCGACATCGCCCGTCGTCAGGCCGTGACGAATCCCAAGCGGACGATCTACTCGATCAAGCGGTTCATGGGCCGTCGCCACAACGAAGTGGCGGGCGAGGAGAAGATGGTGCCTTACGAGGTCGTCGGCGGTCCCGAGGATTACGTGAAGGTGAAGGCGGGCGACCAGACCAGCACGCCGCCGGAAATCTCGGCCAAGGTGCTCCGCAGCCTGAAGGAGAGCGCCGAGAGCTACCTCGGCCACAAGGTCAACAAGGCCGTGATCACGGTGCCGGCCTATTTCAACGACGCACAGCGTCAGGCCACGAAGGACGCCGGCCAGATCGCCGGTCTCGAGGTGATGCGAATCATCAACGAGCCGACGGCGGCGGCGCTCGCGTACGGCCTCGAGAAGAAGGCCCAGGAAAAGATCGTAGTGTTCGACCTGGGCGGCGGCACGTTCGACGTGTCGGTGCTCGAGGTGGCCGACGGCGTCTTTCGCGTGATCAGCACCAACGGCGACACGCATCTGGGCGGCGACGACTTCGACCAGACGCTGATCAACTACGTCGCCGATCAGTTCAAGAAGGAGCAGGGGATCGACCTGCGGAAAGACACGATGGCCCTGCAGCGGCTGCAGGAGGCCTGCGAAAAGGCGAAGAAGGAGCTGAGTTCGGCGCAGAGCACCGACATCAATCTGCCCTTCATCACGGCCGATGCGACGGGACCGAAGCATCTTCAGGTCACCATCACCCGGGCGCAGTTCGAACAGATGTGCGACGGCCTGGTGGAGCGGTGCCGCGGGCCGGTGGTGCAGGCGCTCAAGGACGCCAAGCTCGATCCCAAGGATATCGACGAGGTCGTGCTCGTCGGCGGATCGACCCGGATTCCGAAGGTGGCGGAGCTCGTGAAGAAGCTGTTCGGCAAGGAGCCGCACAAGGGCGTCAATCCCGACGAGGTCGTGGCGCTCGGCGCGGCGATCCAGGGGGGCGTGCTCGGCGGCGAGGTGCAGGACGTGCTGCTGCTCGACGTCACGCCGCTCTCGCTCGGCATCGAGACCGAAGGCGGACTGTTCACGAAGCTCGTCGAGCGGAACACCACCGTTCCGACCGAGCGGAAGCAGGTCTTCAGCACGGCGGCCGACAGCCAGACGGCAGTGACCGTGAGCGTCTATCAGGGCGAGCGGCCGATGGCTCGGGACAACCGGCTCCTCGGTCAGTTCAACCTGGAGGGTATTCCGCCCGCGCCGCGTGGCACTCCGCAGATTGAGGTGAAGTTTGACATCGACGCCAACGGCATCCTTTCGGTGAGCGCCAAGGATCTCGGCTCCAACAAGGAGCAGACGGTCAAGATCGAGCAGTCGAGCGGTTTGAACGAGACCGAGATCGAGCGGATGCGGAAGGACGCCGAAGCCCACGCCGAGGAAGACAAGCGGAAGGTGCGGCTGGCCGAGGCCCGCAACAAGGCCGAGGCGCTCTGCTTCCAGACGGAGAAGCTCGTCAAAGAGAATGCCGAGAAGCTGTCGGCCTCCGACAAGGCGCCGCTGGAGGCGGCGATTGCCAAGGCCCGCGAGGTGGCGAAGGGCGAGGATGTCGATGCGATCACATCAGCCCACGACTCGCTCGAGCAGGCGGCCCACGCGCTGTCGAAGGTGTTGTATGCGGCTACGAGCGGCCAGGCGGCGGGAGCCGAGCCGGGCGAGACGGCCGGTGCGGCCGGCGGCGGCAAGGGGCCGGACGACGCGATCGACGCCGAGTTCGAGGTGAAGAAAGATATCTGAACAGGCTTTCCCTCTCCCTCCGGGTGAGGGCGGCCGAGGGGGAAAACCATGCCATTTCGCTTCGACAAGTTCACGATCAAGGCCCAGGAAGCGGTGCAAAACGCCGTTGAACTGGCCGGCAGCCGTGGCAACCCGCAGGTGACGCCGGTGCATCTCCTGCACTCGCTCGTCGCCGAGCGGGAAGGGATCGTCCGGCCGCTCCTCGAGAAGATCGGGGTCGATCGCGGCCATCTCGAGCGGATCATCGAGGCGGAACTGTCGCACCTGCCGAAAGTGTCGGGGGGCGCGCAGCCGCAGCCCGACCAAGAGCTGATCAAGGTGTTTGAGGCGGCAACGGCCGAGTCGGCCGTGATGAAGGACGAGTTCGTCTCGACAGATCATCTGCTGCTGGGGCTCGTGAAGACGCCGTCGAAGGCGAAGAACGTGCTGCAGTTGGCAGCGGTGGGTGAGAAGGAACTGCTGGCTGGATTGCAGGCGGTCCGCGGCCAGTCGCGGGTGACTGATCAAAACCCCGAGGAGAAGTTTCAGGCTCTCGAAAAATACGGCATCGATCTGGTGAAGCGGGCCAGCCAGGGCAAGCTCGATCCGGTGATCGGCCGCGATGCCGAGATTCGACGTGTGATCCAGGTTCTCTCGCGGCGGACGAAGAACAATCCCGTGCTTATCGGAGAGCCGGGCGTCGGCAAGACGGCGATCGCCGAGGGGCTGGCGGTGCGGATCGTGCAGTCGGACGTACCGGAAACGCTTCGCGGCAAGCGGGTCATCGCGCTCGATCTGGGGGCCCTGATCGCCGGCACGAAATACCGCGGCGAGTTCGAGGACCGGCTGAAGGCGATTCTCCGCGAGGTGGAGGCATCGGCGGGGAACGTGGTTCTGTTCATCGACGAACTGCACACCGTGATCGGCGCGGGTGCGGCCGAGGGTGGCTCCGACGCGGCGAACCTGCTCAAGCCGGCGCTGGCCCGTGGCGAACTGCGGTGCATAGGGGCGACGACTCTCGACGAATACCGCAAGCACATCGAGAAGGATGCGGCGCTCGAACGGCGATTCCAGCCGGTGATGGTCGGCGAGCCGAGCGTCGAGGACACGATCGCGATCCTGCGGGGACTCAAGCCGCGGTATGAGGCGCATCACAAGGGCGTGAAGATCAAGGATTCGGCGCTCGTGGCCGCCGCGGAGCTTTCCCATCGCTACATCGCCGACCGCTTCCTGCCAGACAAAGCGATCGACCTCATGGACGAGGCGACCAGCCGGATCGCGATGGAACTGCAGAGCGTGCCGAGCGAGATCGACGAGGTGCAGCGGCGGCTCGTACAGCTGGAGCTCGCCGCCCGGCAGCTGGCGGAGGAGACGGAAGAGCACGCGAAGGAGCGGCTCGTCGAGATCGAGGAGGAATCGGCCGACCTGAGGAAGAAGCTGGCCAGCCTTCGCGAGCAGTGGGAGGCGGAGAAGAGTGGCGTCGGCAGCTCGCAGGAGGTGCGAAAGCAGCTCGAAGAGGTGCAACTCGCGTTCGACAAGGCGGGCGTGCAAATCAAAGACCGCCAGGCATCGGGGCAGCCGGTGGGTGAGGATCTCTACCAGAAGCTCTACGAACTCGACGTGAAGCGGAAGGCCCTGCAGCAGCGGCTGGAGCAGGAAGGTACGGAAAAGGAGGCCAAGGACGCGGCCGCGAAGGGGGCCGCGCCGACGAAGCGGCTGTTGCGCCGGGAGGTGGGCCCCGAGGAGATCGCCGAGGTCGTCAGCGCCTGGACCGGCATTCCCGTCACGCGGCTGGTGGAGGCGGAGCGGGCGAAGCTGCTCGTGCTCGAGGAGCGGCTGCACCAGCGGGTGATCGGTCAGGACGAGGCGGTTGAGGCGGTGAGCAATGCCGTTCGTCGTAGCCGTTCAGGCCTGCAGGATCCGAACCGTCCGATCGGATCCTTCATTTTTCTCGGCCCCACGGGCGTGGGCAAGACGGAACTCTGTAAGGCATTGGCCGAGGTGCTCTTCGACGATCAAAACGCGATGATTCGCATCGACATGAGCGAGTTCATGGAGAAGCACACGGTCGCGAGGCTGATCGGCGCGCCTCCGGGCTACGTCGGCTACGAGGAGGGCGGTCGGCTCACGGAGGCGGTCAGGCGGCGTCCCTACTCGGTGGTATTGCTCGACGAGATCGAGAAGGCCCACCGCGACGTCTTCAACGTCTTGCTGCAGGTGCTCGACGACGGTCGGCTCACCGACAGCCTGGGCCACACGGTTGACTTCACGAACACGATCGTAGTGATGACGAGCAACATCGGTAGCCAGGCGATCCAGGAGATCACGAAGGAGGGGGGCGGCGAGCAGGAGGTCCGCGATGCGGTGAAGGAGGCGTTGCAGGCCCGGTTCCTGCCCGAGTTCCTGAACCGCATCGACGAAACGATCGTCTTCCATCCGCTCGACAAGAAGCACATCCACAAGATCGTGAGCCTGCAGATCGCGCGGCTCGTGGAGCAGGCGGCGAAGGCAGGCATCACCCTCGAGTGCACCGACGGGGCGATCGATGAGATCGCCCGGCTGGGCTACGACCCTGTGTATGGGGCCCGGCCGCTGAAGCGGGTCATCCAGCAGCAGCTCCAGAATGAACTGGCGCGGGAGCTTCTGGGCGGGCAGTTCCCAGAGGGGAGCCACGTGCGGATCGGCTTCGTGCAGGACGGATTCACGTTCGAGCGAGTGGCTGGGTAGCCGCAGGACGCAGCCACTCCCGTGGAGTCAGCGGCCTCTTAGCCCTTCGGCTGCGGCAACGGCTCGTCGGGAAAGGCATCCCGCCAGACGGCGTGATAGTCGGCCGTGAGGTCAAGGGAGAGCACCGCCGTCTGCAGGCGATCGAAGTCGATCTCGTCCCGGTTTTCGCGAAGGAGCATGGCCGCGTCGGCCCGATCGATGATACGCCCGGCCGACAGTTTGATGATGATCAAGTCGTCCGGCCGGACGACTTGGATAGGCCGGTCGTTCCCGGGCAGGTGTCGCTCTACCGCCCGGTTCAGCGAGTCCCGCTGGAAGTCTGCGTCGGCGAGCAGAACGTCGAGAACTGAAACGGCAGCAAAGCGTCTTCGGGCTGGTAGGTGAATTGAAGGATCGTCTGTCCGTCGATCGTAAGGGCCGGCGGCGAGTGTTTTGCGTGGAAGCCTGCCTGTTTGAGACGAAGCACGACCTCATCGATCCGCTGGCGATCGATCGCAATCAGCACGTCGGCGTCACGCGTATAACGAGCGTGGTTCCAGGCGGTGAGTGCGAGGCCGCCGATGAGCGCCATCGGTGCCTCAAGCGATCGGAGGGCATTCCAGCCCTGATGGAGCGTGGCGAGCATGCCTTCACTTGCCCTGCCCTGAGCGGAATCGCTTGAGCATCCGAAGTTTTGCGGCGGTGCTCTCGACGGCGCGGCGGTCAAGCCAGGCCAGAAATGCCTGCCGGGCCAGTTCGTCGGAGCCGTGCTTGTCGCGGAAGCCGCTGAGAAGCATCCCGTCTCCTTCGTCCACGATCTGCGCCCAGAGCCGGATTTTGTCCTCCGGTGACAGGTGACGGATGCTGGGCGGAGACAGATCTTGTGACGGGATAAGCTGGCTGGTAGGCATGTTCAAAGCATACTCATCGGCTCACCCCAAGGCATTGTCGCCTAGGCTTCTTGTCGCCTAGGGGTGCTTCCCGGGGGGCTAGCCGCGCTTGCGCTCTTCGAGACCCATGCGGGTGATAAGCTCATCACAGCCGGTGGTCATCTTGCGGAGCTTCGCGGCCATGACCAGCTTCTCGGAGGTCGTAGCTTTCTTGAGCTTGACCTCGAACTTAGCGAGCTTTTGGCGACGGTGCCGACGCCGCTTGATTTCCTTCATCCGGTTGCTGATGCCGCCCATGCGATGGTGTTCCTGATATGAGGGGAAAGAGAAAGGGACCGTAGGTGTGCGGGAGACCCGGAAATGTAGGAAATACAGCCGTTTTCGTCAAAGCCTATGCCTGAAACGGGCGTTGGAGGCGTTTGGTGGACGGGATAGACTCGGGTCGTGGGGTTCGGATGCAGTGATCTGCGTCGGGATCTCTTCGTTGGATGGGTGGCAGAGCGGTTGAATGCACCGGTCTTGAAAACCGGCAGTCGCGAAAGCGGCTCGTGGGTTCAAATCCCACCCCATCCGCTGTTTGAGAAAGACGGCTTGCGGTGAGGTTGTGCGGCGTTGTTTTATCACGGCCCGGCGTTGCGAAGCACGTAGCCGCCATCGACCCGCAGGACGCTGCCGGTTACATAGTCGGCGTCTTCGGACGCCAGAAAAGCGGCCGCGTGGCCGATGTCGTCGGGCGTGCCGAGCCGACCCCAGGGCATCTTCGCTGCATGCTCGTCGACCGCGGCGTCGCCAAAGGCCTGCCGCTCGGCCGGGGTGTCGATCCAGCCGGGCTCGATCACGTTCACGTTGATCCGGTGCGGCGCCAACTCAGCGGCAGCCGTGAGGGCCATCTGGTTGAGCCCCGCC
>CAZOMJ010000005.1:0-10382 GCA_964581055.1 uncultured Candidatus Kuenenia sp. | reverse complement strand
CGCCCCGGCCATGAACACCCGTCGCAAGTGCGGCAGCGACTCGCCGGTCTGCCGGCAGTATTCGGCGAGCTTCGTCCAGAGCGTCGGCGAACCAAACGACGTCTGGTTGCCGAGGTCGCGCATCACGCGGATGATCTGCTTGGGCACGAGCGACAGCGGGCGGCTCGGGTCGAGCGGCGGAAAGATGCTCCCCACCCCGAGCGCCGCGGTGAAGAGGCTGAAGACGGGCAGCAGCGGCAGATCCTGCTCGCCGCCGCGGAAGCCGAACTGTCCGCGAAAGACCGCAAGCTGCTCCGTGAGCATGCGGTTGGTGAAGATCACGCCCTTCGGCCGGCCGGTGCCGCCCGACGTGAAGGCGACGAGGGCCGGGTCGTCGGCCTGCCGCAGAATCGGTGCCGGTGGGCCGCCGGCAGGCTTGAGCAGATCGCGCAGCCGCGTCGCCCCAAATAGCGGCACCCGCCCGGCGACGACACAGAACCGCAGCGAGCGAAAGAGTTCCGCAGCCTTGAGGCGGAGCAGGTGGGCCTTGGGCACGCCGATGAAGCCGCTCGGCTCGGCCTCCCGCATGCAGGCCACCACCGCATCGACGCCCATCCCCGGATCGATGAACACGGGCACGGCCCCACGGCCCATCACGGCGTAGCTCAGCGCGAGGAAATCGGCACCCGGTGTGACGAGCATGATCTCCCGCTCGGCAGCCCGCTGGCCGGCGGAGGCGAGGCCGTGCTCGTAGGCGTTGATGCGGGCCGAGAGCGCCGCAAAGTCGATCGCGTCGTACTGGGGCCGATCGCCCCAGCGGGGAAACGAGACCTTCGTCACCGCCGACACCCACGGCGCCGCCGCGGCCGCCGCCTGCAGTGCCGCATAGAGACCGTTGACCGGGGAACGGGCTTCCGCGGCGGTATCGAATCGCACGTCGAGCGGGGCGGCGTGTGCCAGGCGTGGAGCGACGACCGTCTCGCAGTCGGAGCCCGACGCGAGCGGCCGCAGGAACGCCTGAACCTCAGCGAGTGACTGCTTCGCCGCGTCCTCGAGCACGAGATGCGAGGCGGCCGGGATTCTTACGACGTCGGCCTGCGGGAAGCGGGCGGCGACGTGGCGGAGAATCTCTGGATGAAAGCAGGGGTCGTTCATCCCCCAGATGATCTTCACCGGCTTGGCCGCGAGTGACGGCAGGCGGGCCACCATGTCGTCCATGAGAGCGGCCGTCGGATGGGATTGGGAGAACGGGATGTCGCGGACAAAGCCCCAGATGGCCCGGCGGCTGTCGCGGGTGCGGTAGGGGCGGTGGTAGCCCTGCCTGATCTCCTCCGGCAGGGCGTGGACGACTCCGAGCGAGGTCAGCAGTTTCACGAACTGCATCGTGTGCTGCGTAAGCAGTCTGCCGATCAGGGGCGACGCAGCCCGCCGGATCATGCCCGGGAGCAGGGCCATCTCAGCAAGGGTGGTGTTGAAGTAGACAAGCCGCTCGATGTCGGCGGGGCGACGCACCGCGAGACCGGTGCCGATCGGGCCTCCCCAGTCGTGCATCACCAGCGAAAACCGGCCCACGCCCAGTTGCTCGAGCAGGTCCTCGAGGTGGACGATGCGGTCGGCCGCCGTGAAGTAGACATCCTTGGGCTGATCGGAGAGGCCACAGCCGACATGATCGGGCACGATCACCCGGAAGTCCTGCCGCAGCCTGGCGATAAGGTTGCGGAACAGAAAACCCCAGGTGGGATTGCCGTGCAGGCAGACGACGACGGGGCCCGTCCCCTCATCGACGTAGTGCATGCGGTGGCCTTGCGATGCCCCTGCTCCCGTTCGACCGACCGTCGCAAACCGGGACGGAAACGGGTAGAGGGGCCCAAAAGCGAAAGTTGGCGCAGAAGCTGGCGGGAAGTGCGGCGACACGTGGTCGCAGCTCGGCGGCACGCGTTCGATGGCAGCAGCTCCGCTCATGGGGCGTTCATGCGTCAGTCAAATGGCCGCATCATGCGGCTACCACTCGAACCCGAGGAACCGCGTGTTGAGTCCGCTGCCAAACGCGGTGAGCAGCACCTTCTGCCCAGGCTGGATGTTCTTCTCGTCGGCGCCGATCGCCAGAGCCGCCGGCAGCGCGGCCGAGACCATGTTGCCGTAGCGCTTGTAGATCGCGAAATCCTTGTCGTAATCGAGCCCCATCTCGCGGTAGAAGGCCTCGTTGACCTGCCGGCCGACCTGGTGGCAGAAGACGTGGTCGACGTGGTCCTTCGACCAGCCGAGGGACGCGGTGACATCGGGGAAGGCGCGGCCACCGAGCTTCGCGGCCGCGATCATCAGCTGGGCCGCGTCGGAGGTCATGATCGGCGCGATCTCCTCACCCTGGCCGACGCTGAAGTCACCGTTGCCGATGCAGAGCTGGTGGTGCTGCGATGCCGAGCGGGCCACGCCACCCACGAACCGGTGCCCGCTGGTGGCGATGCTCTCGTGGCAGAGCACGGCGGCCACCGCGCCGCAGCCGAGCGTGAGCGTGGGGAGCATCTGCAAGAGCTTGTCGCGGGTGATGCGGAGGTCGCCGAGCAGCTGCTGGCACGTGGTGTGGACCACCTTCGAAATGTTTTCGCCAGAGCAGATGATGCCAGCCTTCACGGTTCCCGCCTCTATTAAGTGGGCGAGCATGATCATGCCGTCGCTGAACCCGATGCAGGCGTTGGTGATGTCGAGCACCAGCGACTCCTCGGGGATGCCGAGGTTGTGGTGCACGAGGCAGGCAGTGGCCGGCTCGAAGAAGTCGCGCGATACGGAGCAGTTGATGAGCGCGCCGATCTGGTCGGGGCGGAAGCCCGAGCGGTCGAGGGCTTCGCGGGCGGCGACGGTGGCCACGGAGCTGGGCGTCACATCGGTCGCCCACATGCCCCGGGTGCTCACGCCGCTGACACGTTCCAGGGTGCCCGCCGGAATCTTCAGCCGCTCGTAGGCCGGCGCGATCTGCTGCTCGATCTCCGCGGACGACAAGAGCGTGGTCGGGAAGTGCAGCCCGAACGACTGCACGAAGACATGCTTGAAACCGAACGAAATCATCACGTGCTCCTTCACTGATCCGGACGTCCTCGTGACGCGGGGCCTTCTGCCGCCGCGGGACACCGGACGGGCGCCCAGTGTGACACGCCCGAACTGAACATTTCCCGGCCCGCGTCATGATAATCGATTCCGCGGCCGTTCAGGAGGGCAAAGGCAGAAACAGCGATGCGTGGCGCAGAAACCGCTCCACCGCGTCAGGAAAATTCCGCCTGAGGGCTCTGGCGGCCGCAGGCAGGATCCCGGCCCGGAATCCGGCAGTCGCCGGCTGGCAGGAGATTCATCGGGAAGAAGGGCTCGATGTAGAGGTGGACGGGGATCCGGTCGGCGATCGTGGCGTGGAACTCTGGCAGCTTCGACCAGTGGAGCTTCGGCTTCACGTGGTGGGCGGTGTGGTAGCCCAGATTCCCCGTGAGAATGTTGTAGGAGCGGTGCATGATGTTGTGGGAGGCCTCGTAGGGGTTTTGAGTGTCGAGGCCGGCGTGGTGGCAGTAGGTGTGCCAGCAGGTGATGAGGTACCCCGCCACCATCGGAATCGCGAACACGAACAGGGCGTTGAGGGGATTCCAGTAAAACGCCGCCGCGACGAGGAGCACGACGACGAGGCCCATGCCGAAGAAAGCTGATTGGTAACGCGGATATCTCCGGGCCACCTGGAAGGCCCGCAGGTAGCCGGTCAGGGCGGTGACGGCGGTGTATTCCAGCTCGCCCATCGTCGAACCGTCGCGTCGCTTCCAGGCCGATTCGTCCTTCGACTGGTCGAGATAGTGCACGTGGTGCCCCAGCACGTGGTGGAGGATCCAGGCGTTGGTCGTGATCCCGGTGTGAAACGCATAGGAGAGTTCCAGAAGGCGGTTGAGGACCGGCTGGTGGAACGTGAACAGGTGCTGGTGGTGATGGTTCCAGGAGCAGATGCAGGCCTTGGGACCGATCACGAGCAGCAGCCAGGCCGTCAGCAGCCAGACGCCGTGTCCGCAGCAGAAGACGAGCAGGTCGAGGAGACTGAGCGACACGATGCAGAGCACCGGAAGCATGTCTTCGCGGTGGCGGAAGAGTTTCATGGCAGGCGGCGAGGGTTGGGGGGAGGGCGGAAAAGGCGCTACGTGGTATCGCGGAAACTCCACGCGGCTGAGTACGATACCACGCGGCTCGATCCAGAGCCGCCTCGCGCCGTCCCCCGGAGCCAGTTCCCAGTGAGCGATTCGCCACGTGCCGCGTCCCCGGATGACTCCCCCCGGTCGCCGTCCGCGACGGCGGCCGCAGGGCCGCCGCCGCACCGCGAGGGCAAAATCCGCCCCTGGCCCTGGTGGGCCCCGCGGTTCTGGCACGGCATGCCGCTGGGTGTGTGGCTGAATCTTGCCAACGAGTACGGGTGGCGGGCGAGCCCGAGCCGCTGGGGTCTGGTGGCGACGATCACGGCGGCCGCGGGTTTCAACTCGCTGGCCGCGCGGGTCTGCGAGTCGGTTTACCGCCGAGGGCTCACGTCGCCGCCGCAGACGCCGCCGCCGCTGTTCATCATCGGCCACTGGCGGTCGGGCACGACGCTGCTCCACGAGCTCTTCATGCACGACGCCCGGTTCTGCTGCCCGAATTACTACCAGTGTTATTCGCCGAGCCACTTCCTCCTCACGGAGCGCATGCTCACCCCTGCGCTGTCGTGGATCATTCCTGCGAAGCGGCCGATGGACGACATGACGGTCAGTCTGGACAAGCCGCAGGAGGATGAGTTCGCGCTGATGAACCTGGGCGCGCCCTCCCCCTACCGGCGCATGGCCTTCCCGGCAACGAGCAGCCCGCATCCCGAGGCGCTCGACCTCACGACGCTGCCACCGGCGGAACTCGACCGCTGGAAACGCACGCTGCGGCGGTTCCTCGGCATGCTCGCGGTGGCCGATGCACGCAGGCCGGTGCTCAAGAGCCCGCCGCACACGGCCCGCCTGGGTGTGCTGGCGGAGATGTTTCCCGAATCGCGATTCCTGCACATCGTGCGCGATCCCTTCGCCGTCTTCGGTTCGACGATGCGGCTGTGGCGGTCGCTCGACGAGGGGCAGGGGCTGCAGGTGGATCGGGGCGAAAGGCTCGAGCAGTATGTGTTCGAATCGTTCGAGCAGATGTACGCCGCGTTCGAGCGGGATCGGGCGACGCTGGCGCCGGGGCGGTTGCATGAGATTCGCTACGAGGAACTCGTCGCCGATCCGGTCGGCCAGATCGAAAAGGCCTATGCCGGTCTCGAGCTCGGCGGGTTTGAAGCCGTCCGCGGACCGCTCGCACGGGAAGCCGAGACCATGAAGCAATACCGTGCCAGCACCTATCGGCACGATCCACGGATCGTCGCGGAGATCGCACGGCGGTGGCGGCCCTTCCTCGACCGCTACGGCTACGCGGTGCCGTAAGCAGGCGGCTGCGAGATTGCCGTGTAAACTGCGTTCGTCGAAGCCAGCACCGCGTTGCCGCTCGACACGGCATCTCCTCGAGGATCCCCGCATGACGCCTGGTATCACACGTCTCTTGAAAGGTCTGCTCGTGGCGGCCGCGGTCGGCGCCGTCATCGCGGCGGTGGCGATCCCAGCGGCGTACTACGCACGCCGCGCGCGGTGGGCCGAAGGACTGGGCACGGCCGCCCGGGAACGGCTCGCGGCTGGTGAGACCGCGGAAGCGACGAGGCTCTTTGGCCTCTACCTCAAGGAGTCTCCGGACGACGCCGCCGCGCATTCGCAATACGCCACGTTGATGCGAGAGCAGGCCGAACTTCCCGGCGCCGGCCGGCGACAGAAGGAGGCGGCCTTCGACGCGATCAGCACCGCTGTTCGGAAAAACCCGTACTCGCTTCCGCTGCGCCGCACGCTGGCGCTGATGCTGCTCGAATTCGGACAGTTTGGCACTGCCCGACAGGAGATCGGCATCCTGCGCGAGCAGGCGGCAACCGCGTCGGCCGAGGATCTCGACGCCGCCGGCATCGACCTCGACGAGATCACCCTCCTCGAGGCCCGTACCTGCTTCGGCAACGACAATGTCTCGGACGCGGCCACACTGGCCGCCGGTCTGACCGGCTTCGATCCGGCCGGCAAGCAGTTCGACTCCGCGTGGAAGCCCGGTCGGTTCGTCACCGAGGCATCGCTGCTGTTGGCTGTGATTCTCGCCGAGAAGCGGGAGGATCTGCAGGCCGCGGAGCGGGTGCTCGACAAGCTGCGGGAGACCGCTCCGAAGGACCACCGGGCCTGGCTGGCTCAGGCGCGGTGGCATGTCGGGCACGGTGAGCCCCAGCGGGCGGCCGAGGAAATAGGTCGCGCTGCGGCGATCGCCCCCGACGACGGCGGCGTGCTGGCCATGGGTTTCGCCATGGCCCTGGCGGACGGCCGCTTCGACGAGGCAGCCCGGCAGGCCGGCAGGATCCGCGAACTGTTTCCGCAACTGCCCGATGGCGGGCTGCGTCTGGCGGAAGTGGCCGTCAGGCGGGGCGAGCCGGAGCAGGCTCTGGCTCCGCTGCAGGAGACGCTCGAGCAGCTGCCCGGTCATCCGGCGGTGCTGTTGTCGCTGGCTAACGTTCAACTGCTGACGAAGCGGCTCGACGGTGCCGAGGAGACGATCCGCGGCCTGGCTGAACGGTCGGAGCGGACCAATCCTGCCGTCGGGATGCTGGAAGCGCGTCTGCTCATCGCGCAGCAGCAGTGGCTGGCTGCCGTGAAAAAGCTCGACAGTCTTCGTCCGCTCGTGGCGGAGTCGGACGAAATGAAGCGTCAGGTCGACCTGCTGCTTGCCGAGTGCCACGCCCGGCTGGGACAGGCTGATGAACAGCTCGCCGCCAGCCAGCGGGTGCTCGGCCGTGATGCCGGGTCGCAGGCCGCGCGGGTTGCCGCCGCCGCCGCCCTCGCCGCGACCGGCAGGCCGGAGAAGGCGCTGACGGCATATGAGGCGATTGCCAAGGAGATCGGGCCGGAGCAGCTGCTGCGGCAGCCGCAGGTCTGGCAGCCTCTGCTGCGACTCCGCGGCGTGCACCAGCTGCGGCTGCCCGCACGTGACCGCGACTGGTCGCAGGTGACGCAGTTGCTCGACGAATTGGAGCGTGCGCAGGCTGTGCCGGCGGTCCAGCTTGCGGTGCTGCGATACGATCACCTTGTCGTTGCGGGAGAACCGGAGACAGCGGCAACGCTTCTGACGCGGGTGATCGAGGCCCATGGCGATGATCCGCAGCTCTGGGATCGGCTCGTGATCGCGACGCTTCAGAAAGAGGGCTTCGCCGCGGCCCTGCGGCAGTTGGACAGGATCCCAGCGGCGGTCGTCGATGACCCGCGTCTGCTGGTGCTGCGGGTCAGGCTGGCCGCGTGGGCACCAAAGGACGAAGCAAACGAGATCCTGCAGAGCGTCGAATCGAAGGCCGCATCGCTGCCACCGGGGCAAGCGGGACGGCTGCTGGCGGCGGTTGCCACGATGCGCCTGGGGAGGGGAGATCAGGCCGGAGCTGAACGCATCTGGCAGGCGATGCTTGCGGCCAATCCGGACGATCTCCAGACGCACTTCGCCCTCTTCGAACTGGCGTGCGAGCAGGGCGACCTTGCGAAGGCCACCCGTGCGGCGGACGAGGTCGGCCGCATCTGCGGGACGAACAGCGCCAACGGCCGCGCCGCCGCGGCGGCCAAGGTGCTGTTGGAGGTGGCGGTCGGCAGGTCGCAGTCCGCCGCTGCGCGGGAAGGCCGTCCGCCAGAGGCCGGGAAGCTCGATGCGGAAGACGCGGCACGGCTCGACGCAGCGAGGAATCTGCTCGTCGAGGCGGAGGGTGAACGGCCGGGCTGGCCGCTGATCCAGCGGCTGTTTGCCGACCTGGAGCTCCTGCGGGGAGATGTGCCCGCCGCCATCGTCCGCCTCGAGAAGGCGGTCGAGTTGAGCCCCGAAAATCTGCAGCTCGTCCGGTCGCTGGTCGGCCTGCTGGCGGGCTCCAACCGTCAGCCGCAGGCTCGCGCCGTATTACGGCAGCTCATCGACGCGACCGGCGCCAACGTCGCTTCCGACGCCTCGCGGATCTGGGCCCGCCGCACGCTGGCGGAACTGGCCGCACGGGACGGAAACTTCCGGGACGTGGAAGAGGCCGTGGCGGGGCTCGCTCGCAATCAGGATCGCGACGGAAAGCCTGCGGTCGAGGACATGGCGCTCAGCATCGGCGTTCTCTCCGGCAGGCCCGAGCCCGCGGCCTGGCGGCAGTCGCTCGTGTTGCTCGCGGCACTCGCCAACCGGCGGCCGCTCACCACGCCGGAGCGGATGCAGCGGGCCGAACTGCTCGATCGGACGGGCCGCTGGGAGGAATGCCGACAGGAGATGGCAGCGCTCGCCGCGCTGCCGGAGCCGCCTCCTGCCGTGCTGGCCGCTTTCGTGGAGAAGCTGATCCGTCACGGTGAAGTGGAGCAGGCTGCAGCCCAGCTGAAGACCCTCGTCGCCCGGGAGCCGAAGGCGACCGGGGTGATCGCGCTCGAGGCGCGGCTGGCGGTCGCCCAAGGCGAACGGCCGGCCGCGGTCGCCGCCGTCCGGCAACTCACTGATGCGGACAAGGCGCCGGCCAAGGGCCCCCAGCAACTGCTGGCGGTGGCTGCGCTGATGCAGGAACTCGGTCTCGATGACGAGGCCAACATCTTGCTTGGTCAGCTTGCCGATCAATCGGCAGCCGGGGTCGCAGCCCTGGCGGAATGCCTGGCTCGTCGTGGGAGAACCGCGGAGGCGATCGACCTCCTGCAGGCCAACCGGCAGCGGCTCGGAACCGCGGCGTTTCTGCGGGGTGTCGTGTCGGTGCTGCGGACGGCAGACGCTGACGCGATGGCGGATCAGGCCGGCCGGGTCGAGGGCTGGTTCGCCTCGGCCTCGCAGGCCGGCCGGGACGGCGAGGGGCTCACGCTGCTGCAGGCGGAACTGTACGCCGTGCTGGGTCGCCACGAGGAGGCGACTGCCATCTATAGGGAGCTTTTGGCCCGCGACGATCTGCCGCCAACGCAACGTGTGGTCGTGCAGAACAATCTCGCGATGCAACTTGTCTGGCCGGAGACGGCCGCTGAGGCGACGCGGCTCATCGACGAAGCGATCGCGGCGCAGGGGCCGCATCCGAGCCTGCTCGACACGCAGGGCCTCGCGCTTCTGGCCGGTGGGGCATCGGGCGAGGCAGTGTCCGTGTTGCGGGAAGCCGTCCTCGATCGCTCCGCGGAGAAGTATCTCCATCTCGCCTGCGCGCTGGTCGCCGAGCGTGAACTGGACGACGCCCGGCAGGTGCTTCTCGAAGGAAGAAAGCGAGGACTCGAGTCACGCCGCCTCGACGCCGAAGACCGCAAGCGGCTCGGGAAGGTCGAGGCGGCCCTCGGCAGCCTCGACTCGAAATCCTGAGCGAATGTTGCCAGCGGAGACTGTTTCGGCGTTACGATCCGCATTTCCGGCCTCGGCAGCCGGGGCAGCGTGTACGGACGACGTGAACTATAATCGAAGCCGCAAGAGAGACCTTACGCATTAGAGACCTTGCGCATCGTTCGAGAAAATATTCCCGCCTTTGTTTTATGGGTGCTGCCATGAGTACGGTAAACTTCTGGCCCCGTGCGTCGATGTGGAGCCGCCGGGCCGCCCTGACTGTCGTGGTGACCACGGCCGGCCTGATGCCGATCCCGATGGGATCCGCACGAGCCGCCGAACTGGGGACAGGGCAGGCCTCCAGCGGCCCCGACTACCAGCGGGACGTGCAGCCGATCCTCGCCGAGCACTGCGGCCACTGCCACGGCGTCGACGAACAAAGCCGCAAGGGGGATCTCCGGCTCGACATCCGGCAGAATGCCCTCGAGGGGGGCGAATCGGGCCAACCGGCGATCGTGCCGGGCAAACCCGACGAAAGCGAACTGGTGAGCCGCATCCTGGCGGATGATCCCGACACGATCATGCCGCCCCCCCACGAGAAGAAGCCGCTCGCAGCGGCGCAAATCGCCACGCTCAAAGCATGGATTGCCGCCGGGGCCAAGTACGATCCGCACTGGGCGTTCGTGTCGCCGCAGCGGCCGGCCGTGCCCGTCGCCGCCGGCACGAGCCCGATCGACGCGATCGTCGCCTCGCACCTCGCCACGAAGGGCCTCAGCCCGGCACCCGAGGCCGATGCCGCCACGCTCTGCCGCCGCGTCTATCTCGATCTCGTCGGCCTGCCGCCGTCGCCCGAGCAACTCGCGGCCTTTGAGGCCAACGGCTACGAGAAGACGGTCGATGACCTGCTCGCGAGCGATCGTTACGGCGAGAAGTGGGCGCGGCACTGGCTCGACCTGGCCCGCTATTCCGATACAAACGGCTACGAGAAGGATTTTCGTCGCGAGATGTGGATCTATCGCGACTGG
>CAZOMJ010000004.1:0-5469 GCA_964581055.1 uncultured Candidatus Kuenenia sp. | reverse complement strand
CCGGGAAATCGACATGCTCGAAGGGCGGGGCGTTCGCGTCGAAGGGAAGCTGCGAATCAGCGACCGGGCCCACCTCGTGTTTCCGTGGCACGTCGCCGAGGACAAGCAGCTCGACGGCAGCCTGTCCGGGGGCGAGGCGATTGGCACGACCGGCCGTGGCATCGGCCCGTGTTATCGCGATAAGGTGGGGCGGTCGCTGGCGATCCGCCTCGGCGATCTCTACCGCGACGAGTTTCGCGGCCGTCTCGAACACATCGTCGGCATCAAGAACCAGCTGCTCGCCGGCTGGCAGGCAGGCGGGGCGGGCAAGCCCGAACCGCTCGACGCCGCAGCGATCCACGCCCAGTCCATGCAGTATGCGGAGCGGCTGCGGCCCTACGTCTCTGACACGACGGCCTACCTGCTCGACGCCATCGAGGGGGGCAGCCGCATGCTCTTCGAGGGCGCACAGGGGGCGCTGCTCGACATCGACCACGGCACGTTCCCTTTCGTCACCAGCAGCAATTCCTCGGGTGTCGGCGTGGCCAGCGGTTCGGGGGTGCCTGGGCGTTGGGTCGAACGGGTGATCGGCGTTGTGAAGGCATATTCGACGCGGGTCGGCGGCGGCCCGATGCCGACCGAACAGACCAATTGGATCGGCGAGCACCTCCGCGAACGCGGTCGTGAATATGGCACGGTGACGATGCGTCCGCGGCGGTGCGGTTGGTTCGACGCCGTGGCGGCCCGCTACACCGCGCGGTTGTCGGGCGTGGACGAACTGGCCGTGATGCTGCTCGACGTGCCGGGGGGTCTCGACGAACTGAAGATCTGCACCGCCTACATGGTGGACGGCAGGCAGACGAACCACTTCCCCAGCCATGTCGATGATCTCAAGAAGGCCGAGCCTGTCTACGAGACGCTGCCCGGCTGGCGTGAGGATCTCTCGACGTTCCGCACCTACGATGCACTGCCCCCCGCCGCCAAGGCGTATCTTGCCAGGATCGGAGAACTGCTCGGGCGGCCGGTATCGATCGTGTCGGTCGGCCCCGACCGCGAACAGACGATCTTCTGCGACCGCACCGCCCACCAGCAGAAACCATGGCCACGCCCCCAGCAACGCACGCCGGCGAACGCTTGATGACAGGCCCGACCGGCACCTCGGCCGAATCGCCGGTCCCGACCTCGGCCGAAGATGCCGGCCGGGCAGCCCAGGCCGACCGGCTGCCCCGGCATGTCGCCATCATCATGGATGGCAACGGCCGCTGGGCCGTGCAACGCGGGCTGCCGCGGATCGAGGGGCACCGTCGCGGCGTGACGAGCGTGCGGCGGATCACCGAGCACTGCGCCCGGCTGGGCGTCGAACAACTCACGCTCTACTGCCTGTCCAGCGAGAACTGGCGGCGGCCGGCCCATGAGATCGATTTTCTCATGCACCTACTCGAGCAATACATGATCGAGGAGCGACCGCTCCTGATGCGCGAACGGATTCGCCTCTCGATGATCGGCCACAGGGACGGCCTGCCCGCCTCCACGCTCGAGGAACTCGATCGCACCGTCGCCCTCACCGCCGGCAACGACGGGCTCCGGCTGTGCCTTGCCATCAACTACGGCTCGCGTGCCGAGATCGTCGATGCCGTGCGGGCACTGGCCAAGGACGCCCGCGACGGACTGATCGATCCGCTGCAGATCGACGAGTCGGCCGTTGCGGCGCGGCTCGACACCGCCGGCATGCCCGACCCCGACCTCCTCATCCGCACGGCGGGCGAGATGCGGATCAGCAACTTCCTTCTCTGGCAGATCAGCTACGCGGAACTGTGGGTCACCGATGTGGCCTGGCCCGACTTCGCCGAGCCCGATCTGGATGCGGCCATTCGTGCGTTCGCCGGCCGTGATCGCCGATTCGGGGGGCTGAATCACACGTGACCAACGGGCATTCATCACCGCCGTCGCCTACCGTGGCTCGTCGTGCAGCGGTCGCCGCGTTCGGATCTCGCGCCGTGTTCGCCGGCCTGATCACGGCGGTCTTTGCCACGCTTTCGTGGGCAGACTGGGTCGGCTTCGGCGGCGCGCAGCCAGCTTGGTGGCTTCTGCCCGTGGCGGTCGTGTTGGCCGTCGGAAGCGTCGATGAAATGGTGCGGCTCTTCGCGGCGCGAGAGATCGTGCTGCCGGCGTGGCTGCTGCGGCCGTCCGTGATGGCGATGGTGCTCGCGGCCGCGGCTGGAGCCCAAGCCTTTGCGTCGTCGTCGTCCGTGGCATCGCCGGTGGCCGCGATGGGATGGCCGGCGATGACGGCCGCCGTCGCGATCATCGCCCTGTTCATCGCGGAGATCGCCACCTACAAACCGCACGGAGCCGCGATCGAACGTCTGACCGCCGGGGTTTTCACCATCGCGTTTCTTGGGCTGCCGTTGTCCTGCATCGTGAGCCTGCGGCTCCTGTGCGTGGAAAACCTCGGCCCCGAGCAGACCGGTCCCGGGCATCTGGGCATGCTGCCGCTGGTGAGCCTCGTGGCGGTGGCGAAGGCGGGCGACATCGCGGCCTATCTGGGGGGCACGCTGCTGGGCAGGCATCGGATGGCACCCGCCCTCAGTCCCGGCAAGACATGGGAGGGGGCGGCCGCCTCGCTGGCCGGTTCGTCTGCGGCGGCGTGGATCGTGCTCGAGCAGTTCGGCAGGCCCATGACGGCGGGGCCGTGGGGCGGATGGCTCGTCTTCGGGCTCTGCGTGGGACTCGCCGCCATGGCGGGTGATCTGGCGGAGTCGCTGCTCAAGCGGGAGTGCGGTGCGAAGGACTCCGGAACGTCGCTGGGCGGCCTTGGCGGGTTTCTCGACCTCGTCGACTCGCTCCTCTTCGCCGCTCCCGTCGCCTGGCTGTTGTGGGTGCTCGGCGGGCGTTGAAAGCCATATTTTCGGCGAAAAAAGCAGCGGTGGGCCTGGTGGCTTCCGCGCAGGTATACTCTGGTCATTGCCCCCTTCCCCCTAAAGACCGTTGGTGTGTCATACGCCACGGGCTTCGATGTCCCGCACGTCCATCGCGGTCGTCGATTCGAAGCGGCTTGTGGCCGTCTTCGGGCCGAGAGACCAGCACCTCCGCAGGATCCGGTCAGCCCTGGGGGTTGGCGTGTCGGCCCGCGACGACTCGATCCAGATCGAGGGCGAGGAAGCGGCCGTCCTCCGGGCAGCCGAGATCTTCGAGCAGCTCGATCGCATCGCCCGTGAGCATGGGTCGGTCGAGATTGCCGATGTCACCGAACTCCTGTCGGCGGCCATGGGCACCTCGCAGGCGGTGCCGCGCGACCCGATCGAGGTGCATCGGCCGGACAAGCAGGTGCAGCCCCGCTCGGCGGGACAGGCCTCCTATGTGAAGGCGATCCGCGAGCACGATGTCGTGGTCTGCAGCGGGCCGGCCGGCAGTGGCAAGACGTTCCTGGCCGTTGCGATGGCGGTGTCGGCTCTGCGGTCGGAACAGGTGCGCAAGATCGTGCTCGTGCGGCCGGCCGTTGAGGCGGGGGAAAGCCTCGGCTACCTGCCGGGCGACCTGCAGGCCAAGATCAATCCCTACCTGCGGCCGCTGCTCGACGCGCTGCGGGAGATGATGGATTACGAACTGCTCAAACGGCTCACGGAGCAGGACGTCATCGAGATGATCCCGCTGGCTTACATGCGGGGCCGCACCCTGAACAACGCCTTCATCATTCTCGACGAGGCGCAGAACACGACCGTGGCGCAGATGAAAATGTTCCTGACGCGGCTCGGCGTCGGCTCGAAGATGGTGATCTCCGGGGACACCACCCAGATCGACCTGCCACCCAACCGGCGCAGTGGCCTGGTCGACGCGATGGAGCGACTGGAGCGGGTGCGCGGCTGCAGCCGCGTGCAACTCGGCGGGGTCGACATCGTCCGCCATCCGCTCGTCCAACGGATCGTCGAGGCCTATGGCGACTGAAGCCCCATGACCATCGCCCCATCTTCCTACCGTCGCCGCATCAAGCGGGGCTCCTCCGTCGAGGTGCCCCATGGCTTCTGGGGCACGCTGTTCGAGACCGTCTCGCGGTCCGAGGTGCTTCTCCGGCTCGCCCTCTGCCTGGGAGCCGCCCTGGTGCTGCTCATGCTCATGCACGGCTGGTCGGAGCCGTTTCCCTTTCGCGCAGGGATGGTGCCTCCACGGGGCGTCGTGGCCCGCGTGCCGTTTGAAAAGCCCGATGCGGAACGGACGCGGACGGCCCAGGAGCGGGCGGCCGCGCAGGTGCGGGTGGTCTATTCGCAGGACAAGGCGCCGATCGTGCGGCTGCGTGACGGCCTCAAGAACCGGCTCGCGGAGATCGCGGCGGCCGACTCGGTCACGTCGTCATCGCGGGCCGCCTGGCTGGAGTTCGCACCCGAGGCCGCACCGGTCATCGATGCGCTGGTGGCCGCCGCGGAGAAGCCGGCGGTCCGGGAACCGCCGCTTGCGCCGGAACCGCCCGACGCCACGGCCACTCCGAGTGCGGCTGTCGATGCCGCTGCCGACCCCGACAAGAAGCCCGCCGCGCCGGCAGGTAACGTGGCCTCCAAGCCGGACGAGCAGGTCGACAAGCGGGTGCTCGAGGCAGGCCAGACCTTCCAGCGATTTCGGGCCCGCATCGACACGAAGGATCGGCTCCTCGAATGCGAGAAGGCGATCGATCGCAGCTTCGCCGACCTTGAAAGCATGGGCGTGCTCGAGAAGATCCAGCACGGCATCGACGAGGGCAGCCAGACGGAGATCGACGTGCATCCGCTGGGCAACGCGGCCGAGTTGACGCGGGCCCAGGTCGCCGACGTGCTCCAGGGGGAGGCGAAGGTCCGTCTTCGTTCCCGGCTCGACGAGGAACTCGGCGAGGGACCGCTGGCCAGCCGGGTCTTCACGTGGCTCGAACAGCGACTGGCTGGAACGCTCGAGATCGATCGTGACGCGACGGCGAAGGCCAAGAAGGAGGCGGTCGAGAAAACGCCCCAGCAGTTCGTCCGCTACGCGGCCGGTGATCTGTTGGCGGACGCGGGCATGCCCATGAAGGCCGACGACGTGCAACTCCTCGAACGTGAGCACGAGGAGTACGTCCGTCAGCAGGATGCCCGGCAGCCGATCGGCCGGGCACTGTCGCTCTTCGGTCTGTTCGCGGCGATGTTCGCCCTCTCGGGTTTCTACATCCACCTGCACCATCGCGAAGTGCTCGATGATCTTGGGCACGTGGCCACGCTGGTGGGGCTCTCAGCGGCGACCGTCGCGATCTGCCTGCTGTCGGCGGGCGAGGCGTGGCGGGCCGAGATCGTGCCGCTGCTCGTCTTCGCCATGACCGTGGCCATCGCCTACGACGAGGATCTGGCGCTCCTGCTGGCGGCCGAGGTGGCGCTGGTCGTGGTGGTCGGGCTGGGCCGCGGCCTGGCCGACTATGTGACGCTGGCGGCCGCCGCGGCCGCCATGGTCTTCTGGATGGGCCGGATTCGCAGTCGCAGCAAACTGATCTACGTG
>CAZOMJ010000003.1:0-161627 GCA_964581055.1 uncultured Candidatus Kuenenia sp. | reverse complement strand
GCCAAGCAACGCCCGCACATCGCCAGTCATCTCCACGGCGGCGGTATCGGGGTCGGCGAGAAAGACGTCGACTTCCTCGTAGGTGAACCGCCGCCGGCTTTTGATCGCCGACCGCTGCTCCTCGGCATGCACCGGAATCCCGTCGGCCGAGAACTCGATCCAGCACGTCCGCGCATACCGCACGCGATCCGGCTGCAGGCTGGCGAGATTGTTGGAGACGATCTCCGGCAGCATCGGAATCACGCGGTCGGGCAGGTAGACGCTCGTGCCGCGGGCCCGGGCCTCCTGATCCAACGGCGATCCCTCCTCGACGAAGTGCGACACATCGGCGATGTGCACGCCCAGCAGCCAGTGGCCGCGGTCGATCCGCTCCAGCGAGATCGCGTCGTCGAAGTCGCGGGCGTCGACCGGATCGATCGTCACGACCACGCGGTCCGTGAGATCGCGCCGGCCGGCAGGCACCTCCTCCCGGAATAGCTCCGCCTGCCGGCGTGCCTCGGCCAGCGCCTCTTCGGGAAACGGACCGGGCAGGCCGAACTCATGAATCACCGTGAGCGTGTCGACCCCGGCCTCGCCGGCGGCGCCGAGCACCTCGACGATCACGCCTTCGCCGTCGCGGAGGTGCGTGGGAAATCGCACCATCTCCACGACGACCTTGTCGTTCTCGCGGACACCCTTCGCACCGGGATCGCCGACCGACACGGGCCTCGCAAAATTCGTGCCGTCGATCCGCACCCAGCCTCCGGCGGCCGCCTCGAAATAGCCGCCCACGAACCGCGTGGTGCGGCGCTCGACCACCTCGACGATCTCGCCCGCCGGGCCGGGGCGGCGGACATCGCGGCTCCGCGTGAACCGCACGCGAACGGTGTCCCCCGTGGCGGCGTCGAGGGCGGTGGCCGCCGAGATATGGATGTCGCCGGCACGGTCGCCGGCAGCCGCATCCAGCGGCCGGACGAACCCGTAGCCCCCCGCGGCCCGCCGGAAGATGCCGACCACGTCCTGCCGCAGCGGCTCTCGGCCGCCGGAGCCGCCGCCGGATTTGCCGCCGGATTTGCCGTCAGATCCGCCGGACGACTGCCGCGGACGATCGTCGTGAGGATGGCGGGAACGGCCCATGGAAAATCTGTGGAGCCTTTCCGTTTCCGGGCCGATGCCGTCAGCCGCGGCCCTTGAAGAACTTACGACCCAGATTGGCGTGGTATTGCGTCCACCCGCCGTCGAGGGCGGCCTCGTTTTGCATCAACTGCAGCGTGCCCGCCATCCGTGCGTCGAACTGATCCAGATGGTGCAGGGCGATCGCTTCGAGCGTCATGGGGAGTTTCGGGGCGCCGAAGGCATATTCCCCATGGTGGCTCGCGATCATGTGCTTGATCCGGATCGCCGTCTCGGCGTCGAACACACTCCCCGTGCGGTCTTCGACCGCACGGATTTTTTCGTCGACCAGTTCCAGTCCGAGGAGTACGTGACCGAGCAACTGGCCGGCGTCCGTGTAGGAGAAGCCGCGTTCGCTCTCGAGCTCCAAGGTTTTGCCGATGTCGTGCAGGAACACGCCCACGAGCAGCAGGTCGCGATCGACTGCGGGATAGCGGGGCGCCACGGTGTCGGCCAGGTGGAGCAGGTTGACGACGTGTTCGAGCAGGCCGCCGGCATACGCATGGTGCTGCTTCACGCCCGCGGGGCTCCGCTTGAACGCGGCCATCAGCTCGGCATCCGCCAGCACCTCGCCGACCAGGCCACGCAGGGACTCGGAGCGGATCGTCCCGAGCAGCCCGGTCAACTCACCCGCCAGCCGCTCGACATCGGCCGTCGAGAGCACGCAGAATTCGGATTCGTCGATGGAGCGAGGGTCGACCCGGCCGATCGCCGTGACGATGATCTGCAGCGCCCCTGAATAGAGCTGCACCGTGCCCTCGATGCGTGCGTAATCCCCTTCGTCGAAGGCCTCGAAGTCCTCGTCGGAGGCGTTCCACATCCGGCCGGTGATCGCCCCGCTGCGATCGGCCAGTTCCACCTGGAGATAGAGCTGCCCGTTGCGGTTGGGACGCAACTGCTTCCGCGTGGCCAGGAACACCTGATCGATCTGGGCTCCACCGGCGAGCTCCGTGATCCGCTTGCGACCGGAGCCGCCGCGACGCAGCGGCCCCTTGGCAGCCATCGATTCGCTGGGTGGGTTGGCATCGCGGCCGGGGAATGGGGCGGTGGACATGCGTGGGCTCGGGGGCCGATGAGGGTTGCCGTAGGGCTCGAGTCTAGCAGACCCTGAAAAAACTCCTGCATCGTATACAGCGATGCCCGCCAGCGGCACGAAAGACTACAATCCGCGGCCTCGCGGTCCGCCGTCCCCGCCTTCCACAGCCTCCGGAGTCCGTCATGCCCGACCATGCCATCTCGCCCATCCGCAGCCAGGACTACCCGGAGTGGTATCAGCAGGTGGTCCGCGCGGCCGACCTGGCCGAGCAATCGCCGGTCCGCGGCTGCATGGTGATCAAGCCGCACGGCTACGCCATCTGGGAGCGGATGCAGACCATTCTCGACCGCATGTTCAAGGCGACGGGCCATCAGAACGCCTACTTCCCGCTCTTCATTCCGCTCTCCTATCTCGAACAGGAGGCAAAGCACGTCGAGGGATTCGCGAAGGAGTGCGCCGTCGTCACGCATCACCGCCTCGAACTCGGGCCCGACGGCAAGCTCATCCCCACGGGCAAGCTCGAGGAGCCGCTCGTCGTGAGACCGACCAGCGAGACGATCATCGGCGCGATGTATGCGAAGTGGGTGCAGTCGTGGCGGGACCTGCCGGTGCTGATCAACCAGTGGGCCAACGTCGTTCGATGGGAAATGCGACCGCGGTTGTTCCTGCGGACGGCCGAGTTTCTCTGGCAGGAGGGGCACACGGCTCACGCCACCCGCGAGGAGGCGGTCGAGGAAACGCTGCGGATGCTCGACGTCTATGCCACGTTCGCCGAGCGCGATCTGGCGATGCCCGTGCTCAAGGGGCCCAAGCCGTCGGGCGAGCGGTTCCCGGGCGCCGTCGACACCTTCTCGATCGAGGCGATGATGCAGGACGGCAAGGCACTGCAGGCCGGCACGTCGCACTTCCTTGGCCAGAACTTCGCGCAGGCGCAGGGCATCAAATTCGCCAACTCCAGCGGTGTGGAGGAGTTCTGCTGGACGACGTCGTGGGGCGTTTCGACGCGGCTCATCGGCGCCGTGATCATGACGCACTCCGACGACGACGGTCTCTGCTTGCCACCGCGGATCGCGCCGACACAGGTTGTGATCCTGCCGATCCACCGCACCGACGAGGAACGCGCCGCGGTGCTCGCCAGCTGCCGGCAGCTGGAGGCGGATCTCGCCAACGCCCGGTTCGGCGACGAGCCGATCCGTGTCCGCATCGACGCCCGCGACATGCGGGGGGGCGACAAGGTCTGGCAGCACGTGAAACAGGGCGTGCCGCTCCGCGTGGAGATCGGTCCCCGCGACCTCGCCGCCGGTGCCGTGAGCGTATCGCGTCGCGACCGCGGGCCGCGGGAGCGGGCCGCCATGCCGCTCACGCAATTCGTGGCCGAGGCAGCCGGCCTGCTCGAAGACATCCAACGTGGCATGTTCGAGCGGGCGCGGACGTTTCGCGAGCAGCATTCGGTGCGGCTGGGCAGCACGGCCGAGGTGGTCGAATTTTTCGAGCGGCCGGCGGAGAAGGGGAGCCCGGTGCAGGGCGGCTTTGCCCACGTGCATGTGGCCGACGACCCGGCCGTCACGGCAACGTTCGATCCGCTGAAGGTGACCGTGCGATGCATTCCGCTCGAGGGGAACGACGACCCCGGCACCTGCATCGTCACGGGCCGCCCGGTGACCGGGCGAAGCGTGTTGGCGCGTTCTTACTGAATACACGCAAAACACGACATCCTGCCGCCCCGACTGGCGGATGCCCGTCCTCAGCAAGTTGCTTGGCGGGCCTCCGCCCGCTGGCGTGGGCGACGCAGTCATGAGGCAGCGCATGACCATCCTGTCGAATCAGGTCACGGGAGGGGGTGCCCATGCCCTGAGAGCCGGCGTTGCTGACAAGCGTAGGCAGGATGCCGAAGCGCAGTCAGCATCGAGTGAGCGAAGGGCAGGATGACCAAAGCGAACGTCCGGCGACAGGGCGTAGGCACCCCCGACCTGCGAGACGGGCAACGTCCGTCGGTTTTTCGCTACAATCAGCGGCACGGACGTTCGGTTCTGAACGTCCGTTTCCGAAATCTTTGGGAGGCTCGGCGATGCGATTGCCAAGTGCGTGGGTTGTGGCGGGGGTTGCAGCCTGCCTGGGAGCAGCTGTCGGCGGCGGGATCGCGACACTGGAGGCCGCCACCCGGCCGTGGCGGGCGGGAGACTTCGCCGTCGCAAGCAGCCGCCCATCCGGCCCCGCACCACAGGTTGAGGTTCCCGAAACCCAGTTCGCGTTCGGCACCGTCGGAGTCGGCGCCAAGGGGGTTCACGAGTTCGTCATCCGCAACACCGGCTCCGCACCGCTCGAGCTCGCGAAAGGCGCCACCAGCTGCACCTGCACGGTCAGCGATTTCGAGGAGAAGGAAGGCGGATCGACCGGCGTGAGGGTGGTCCAGCCGGGCGAGAGCACGAAGCTCAAGGTGCAGTGGCGGGGCAAGGGAGACGGCGGACCGTTCCGGCAGCAGGCGAGCGTCCTCACCAACGATCCGTCGCGGCCGCAGGTCGCGTTCGTGGTGGAGGGGACGGTTGTGCCGACCTACAAGGCCGTTCCCAACGTCGTCACGCTTCCGAAGCTGTCCACCAGTTCGCGCGAGACGGTTACCGTCACGTTCTTCACCTTCGGCCAGGAACAGCCCACTGTCGATTCGCTCACCGTCACCGATGAGCAAACCGCGGAGTTTTACAGCCTCACCTCGGCACCGCTCGAGCCGACGGCATTGGCCGCAGAGAACGGCGCCACCGGTGGATTTCTGGTCACCGCCGAGATCCGCCCCGGCCTCCCGATCGGGCCGCTGCGGCAGTCGATCAAGGTCGTGTTTCGGATGCCGGAGGAGCTGGTGGCCGAGCTTCCCGTGGAAGGATCGGTTTCGGGCGATCTCGCCCTCGCCGGCACGGCGTGGGATTCCTCCCGGGAGGCGTTGTTGCTGGGAACGGTTTCCAGCCGCACCGGCACCGAGGCGAATCTGTTCCTCACCGTCAAAGGACCGCATCGGGCGGACGTGAAGCCTGTTGTTCGGCAGGTCATCCCTGATTCCCTGCGGGTCGTCGTCGGGGAGGGAAAGCCCGTGGGGAGCGGGAACGTCATCCGCATCCCGCTCACGATCACCATCCCGCCGGGAAGCCCACCGGCAAATCACATCTGCTCGACACAGGCGCCAGCCGGCAAGATCGTGTTCGACACCGGCCATCCCGACTCGCCCACGCTTACCATCCCCGTCTGCATTGCCATTGCCCCCTAGAATGTTCGCGGAAAAAGCCGTTCCTGGCTTTTTCCCACCGACTCAGCCGGTGAAAATGCCGAGAATTTTGAGGGCCCACCGCCTGCCAGCGAGCGATTCGACCCATGCAACACACCCGTCTTGCCCATTCCGTCGCTGCTGCCTGTGGGCTGCTGCTTGGCGGCATGCTGCTGCAAGCCCTTGCCGAGCCCCCCGCCGCCGAAACCCTCCCGAGCCGGGGCGAGGGGGTGAGCGACGATATGGTTCAGACCTTTCGCGACCGAAACGGCAGTCTCTTCGAGGGGTGGCCGCAGCCGCGGGCCGTCGTGATCGTGACGGGCGAACTCGATGGCTACATCGAACCCTGCGGCTGCACGGGCAAGGAAAACCAGAAGGGTGGCCTGAGCCGGAGACGGAATTTTCTGCGGGCCGTCACCGGCGCCGGTTGGCCGCTGGTCTCGGTCGACCTGGGAGGCCAGGTGAAGCGGTTCGGGCGTCAGTCTGAGATCAAGTTCCAATCGATCGCGGACGGTCTGCGAACGATGGGCTACACGGCCGTCGGTTTCGGGCCGGGCGACCTCCGGCTGCCGGCGGAGGAACTGGTGGCCGCGGTGGCACCCGTCGGCGACCAGCCCACGCCGTTCGTGAGCGCCAACGTCGGCCTGCTCGGTCTCGACGCCAACATCACGCCGCGGTTTCGGATCGTTGAAGCAGGCGGACTGAAGTTTGGCATCGTCTCGGTGCTGGGCGACGCGGAGGCGAAGCAGGTCCGCAACGACGCCGTCGAGATCCTGCCGGCAGCACAAGGACTCGCGGCCGCGGCGGCTGAGCTGAAAAAGGCGAACTGCTCACACCAGATCCTGCTGTCGTGGGCGTCACCCGAGGAGACCAAGAGCTTGGCGGCACGCTTCCCGCAGTTCGACATCATCGCCACCGCCGGCGGCGCAGACGAACCCCCGGCGGAACTCCCCGTGCTGCCGAGCGGCGCACGGCTGATCGAATTGGGACACAAGGGAATGTTCGCGGTGGCCGTGGCATTCTTCGACGACGCCGCCAAGCCCGTGCGGTCACAGCGGGTGCCGCTCGACGCCCGGTGGGGCGAGGCGGAAGACATGATCAAACTGTTGGGCACCTACCAGAGCCAACTGGAGTCTCTGGGCCTGAATGGACTGGGACTCGCGGCGGTGCGCCACCCCAGCGGCAGGAGGTTCGCCGGCAGCGCCGCCTGCGCCGACTGCCACCAGCATGCGTACGACGTCTGGAAGGACACGCCACACGCCACCGCCCTGACCACGCTGGAAGAGCAGAAGCCCCGCCGTGACGGCGACCCCGAGTGCCTCTCTTGCCACGTCGTCGGCTGGGCCCCGCAGCGATTCGAGCCCTTCGAGGGTGGATTTTCCGGCATGAAAGTCACGCCCCACCTTGCCCATCAGGGCTGCGAGAACTGCCATGGGCCGGCCGCGGCGCACGCCGCCGTCGAACGCGGCGACGTACGGGCGAGCGTCACGGAGCGAGATCGCCTCCGCGGCGAGTTGGCGTTGTCGATCAAGACTCCAGAGGGCAAACAGAAGGCCGTCAACAACTGCCTGGAGTGCCACGACCTCGACAACAGCCCGCAGTTCGACTTCGACACCTACTGGCCGCAGGTGGAGCATCCGACTCCGGCAGCGGAAGCCGACAAGACGAAGTGAAGCATGCCGCAGCCGCCGAACCCACGCGGCCCGCCAGCACCGGCCCGATCCTTTCCGGGGATGTGGTGCTGTTCGTGAATCAGGCTACCCCAGCTGGGCCAAAGCCTCGTCGGGAATGTTGAAGTTGGCAGCCACGCTCTGAACGTCGTCATGATCGTCGAGCCGCTCCACGAGCTCGAGCACCTTGCGGGCCGTGTCCACGTCGTCCACGTCGACCGTGTTGGTCGGCACCCGCACGATCTCGTTCGATTCCACCTGCAGGCCGCCCTTCTGGACCGCCTCGACCACCGCCGCCATCGCTTGCGGCTCGCAGGTCAACTCCCAACGATCTCCCACGAGTTTGACGTCCTCCGCACCGGCTTCGAGCGCCAATTCCATGAGCCGGTCCTCGCTGCAGGAGGCCTGCGGCACGCGGACCACGCCCACTCGCTGAAAGAGGTAGGCCACACAGCCGGTGCTGCCCAGCTTCCCGTCACAGACTTCGAAGATCTTGCGAATCTCGGGGGCCGTGCGGTTCTTGTTGTCGGTGAGAATCTCGCACATCACCGCCACGCCGCCGGCGGCGTAGCCCTCGTAGATCGACTCCTCGAGGTTTCCACCCTTGAGTTCGCCTGTCCCCGTGCGGATGGCACGCTGGATGTTGTCCTTGGGCATGCTGACCGCCTTGGCCGCATCGATCGCATAGCGGAGCCGGAGGTTGGCATCGGGATCGGGACCGCCGTGCTTGGCCGCCACGATGATCGCCTTGGCCAGCTTGCTCCACAGCTTGCCACGCTTCGCGTCAATCACCGATTTTTTGCGGGCGATGTTTGCCCAGTGCGAATGTCCTGCCATGGAGGATCTCCGAGTCGTTGTCCGGCCCGTGGTCCTACGGGCATATGCAAGGAACCGTCAGCCGTCTGTCAGCGAGGCTTGCGTTTGGCCAGCTGCGCGGAATGACTCTTGCCTGCGGCCGTCGGCGGCTTCGCCTTCTGCTTTGCATCGCCGGCCGAGTGGCCGGCCGCGGGCGGCTGTTTTTTTCCGGCCGCCGGTTTTCCACCGTTCTCCGGCTTCTTCGCAGGCTTCGCCGGGGCGGGCTTGGCGGCGGCCGGCTTCGCCTCCGATGCGGGCGGCGCAAGTTGCGGCTTGATGGTGATCGGCTTGCCGACGTTGGGTTTCACAACAAACGGCTTGGGTCCGGTCTTGCCACCGGCCTTCGGCGTGCCGTCGGCGGCACGTTTCGGACCGGCGCCTGGCGGGGGCAGCGGGGTCTTGCCGGCCGGTCGGGCCGCGGCCTGCGGCCCGGCAGGACGGTGCTCCTCTGCGGCGGTCTGGGCGGCCTCGGCAGCCCGGCGTCCCTCCTTGCCCGCGGCGGGCGGGGGAGGATTCGGGGCAGACAGCGGCTCGCCTCGCTTGGGGAACCGCTCCTTGATCGCCTCGGGATTCACCGCCTGCAGAATCTTCTTGACCGTGGTGCCGTGAAGGCTGCCGATGACGTCGGCACCGAACTGGTGGAGGAGCGAGTTGAACTCGAGCACTGTCTTCTTCGCGATCAGCTTCTCGAGCCCGGCCACTTTGCCGGCGTCGTATTCCTCGCGGGAAATGATCCCAGTCAGGTAGAGGGACGAAAGCGCCCCGAGATCGAGAGGCACCGTGTGCCCGCCGAGCGCCGTCGCCACGACATGCTGCACGACGAACGGCGGGATGCCATGAATGTGCTCGAGCGTCTTGATGCCGTGGGCGATCGAGTGCTTCTTGGCATGATCGAGCGAAAAACTGTAGGTCGACTCAAAAACGCCCTGCAGCACACGGCGCAGCGCCAGGGCCGCCCGGGATGGGTCCGGCAGCCCTTGCAACGTCTCGGCAAGTTCCGCGACCGTCGTCACGCGAATTTCGTTGAGGTCGAAGTAGCTCTCCAGCAGCCGAGCAAACGCCTTCTCAGCCACGTCGTGCTGGGCGTTCTCCAGGCAGCAGGCAAAGAGCACTTGCTCGAGCATCGGCCGGCCGGTGTTGGCAACCACCGGCTTGTAGTGGGCCTTCAGCACCTTGTGGAATTTGGGGACGAGTTGCTTCCGACTCGGCTGTGGCTGCTTTGCTGCTGTCATGCGTGTTCCTCTGGCTTTTCCCTGTCCTGCCCGTCCACCAAGCCCACTCGCCGCACCGGCTCTCCCGGTGTCGCCGGCGCCTCGGCTGACTGTGCCTTTGCTGATTCATCGACGTCGCCGGACGACGCCCCAGGCAACACCTCGCTGAGCACGCGTGCGATTTCGATCGATCGCTTCACGCCGCTGTCGAGCTTGAACTTCAGCCGGGGCGTGTATCGCGTTTCAATCCGCTCGGCGACCTGCGACTGCAGAAAACCGGCCGAGCTCGCCAGGCCCCTGAGGGCCAGTTCTTCCTTGGCGGGACTCCCCATGACCGACACGTGCACCGTGGCTGTCCGCATGTCGGGATCCATCTCAACCCGGGTGACGGTCACGTCCTGCACCCGCGGATCACGCACCTGCGTCAGGATGGCCATGCTGACCACCTCCCGCACCGCCTCGGCCGCCTTGAGAAGTCGTCGCGTGCTCACGAGAGCGTCCGTGCGACTTCCTCGACGCGGTAGCACTCGAGGATGTCGCCCTCCTTGATGTCATTGAAACCGGCCAGCTTGATGCCGCACTCGAGGCCGTCGCGAACCTCGCGGGCGTCGTCCTTTTCACGCTTCAGTGACTCGATTCCATATTCACCGACGATACGACTGTCGCGAATGATGCGCAGGCGGCCGTTCCTTGCGATGACGCCAGAAATGACCCGGCAGCCGGCAATCACGCCGATACGGCTGATCGAGTAAGTTCGCTGCACCACGGCCCGACCGAGCGTTGCCTCGCGCTTCTCCGGCGCGAGCATGCCCTCGAGCGCCTGCCGGAGATCGTCCGTCACCTGATAGATGATTTCGTAACGCCGCACCTGCACGCCGAGATCCTCGGCAAGCGAGCGGGCCCTCTCGTCGGGCACCACGTTGAAGCCGATGATCACGGCGTCGGAGGCATCCGCGAGTTGCACGTCGGCCTCGGTCACACCGCCCACCGTGGCCTGCAGCACCCTGATCTTCACCTCTGGGTGCTCGAGCTTTTGCAGCTCCTTCAGGATCGCCTCGATCGACCCGCGGACATCGGCCCGCAGGATGAGATTCAGCGTGGGCGTCTTTTGGGTGCCGAGTCGGTCGAGCAGGTTTTCGAACGTGACGTGCACCGGCGCGCTGACAAGCGTGCTGTGGCGGCTGATGCTCGTGCGTTTGACCGCCACCTCGCGGGCCATGGCGATCGAATCGACCACCTGGAACCGATCACCGGGACCGGGCGCCACGTCGAGACCACTGACGAACACGGGCACCGACGGCCCGACCTCGGCGACCTTCCGACGCAGAAGCGTATCCTGCATCGCCTTGACGTTGCCGCTCGCTTCCCCGCAGACAATCGCGTCGCCAACCTTCAGAGTGCCCTTCTGCACGAGCAGGCAGGCCACGACACCACGGCCCTCGTGGATCGACGCATCGAGGCAGACGCCGGCGGCAGACCGCTCGGGGTTCGCCCGCAGATCGTGCAGCTCGGCGATCGTGAGCAGCGTGTCGAGCAGTTCTTCCATGCCGACCCCCGTGACGGCGCTGGTCTTCACGACCTCCGTCTCGCCACCCCACTCCGTCGGCAGCAACTCGTTGGCCGCCAACTGCTGGTAAATCCGATCAACGTCGGCCCCCGGAAGGTCGATCTTGTTGATGCACACGACGATCGGCACGTTGGCAGCCCGCGCGTGGCTGATCGCCTCCTCGGTCTGCGGCATCACGCCGTCGTCAGCGGCCACCACGATGACGGCGCAGTCGGTGACGTTGGCACCACGGGCCCGCATCTGCGTGAATGCCTCGTGGCCCGGCGTGTCGACGAAGGTGATCGGGTGACCGTTCCGCTGCACGGTGTAGGCACGCATGTGCTGCGTGATGCCACCGCTCTCACGGGATGCGACATTGATGCCGAGAATGCGATCGAGCAGCGACGTCTTGCCATGATCGACGTGGCCGAGGAACGTCACCACCGGGGCCCGCGAGACCCGCAGGGAGGGTTCCTCGTCTGCGGCGTCGAAGCCGGCCAGCAGCTCCTTCTCGAGATCCTCGGCGGTCTTGATGTCGAGTTGCACGCCGAGTTCGGCAGCCAACAGCTCGACTGTGTCGCGGTCGAGCATCGACGCCATGCTCGGCATGGTCGACATGCCAAACGCCAGCAGTTTCTTGAGGACTTCGCTGGCCGGAAGGCCGATCGCCTCCGAAAAGGCACGGACGTTGCACGGCACCTGGATGGTGGCATTCGTCTTCCGGGGCGCCGCGGTCGACACGGTGGCCCCGCGGCGTGGCCGCGATCCCCGCCGGCGGCGGCCCATGCCGTCTTCATCGTCGCCACGGGGCTCGGAAATGCGCTTGCGATTGAGCTGCCGCAGCTCGCGGCCGCCGAGGAGGTCGTCGGCCTTCCCGCCGTGGGGCTTGGCGACGGTTCGACGCGGGCGGCCACTCGCGTCGGTGGGGGGCGGCGGCGTCGTCCCGGCACCACCCGCCATGCCACCCCGCAGACCGAGACCGCCACCTGGACGCGGACGCGGCGTCTCCGCCTGCCGCTGCTCATGTTTCCGCATATGCTCCGCCAGCGGCTTGGCGCCGCCAGCCTTTGCGCTGCGGATGGCATCAAGCGGAAGCTTGACGTCAGGTTTCTGCGCCGCAGGCTCCTGCGACACCCGGGGCGGCGGGGTTCTGCCCGCTGCCGGAAGAGGCGGCAGCTTGAAGGCGGGCCTCGGCACGGGCCTGGCCCCATCACCAGCGGGCCTCAGTCCGGCCGGCCGCGGCCGCGGCTCCGTGGCCGCGGGCTTGGGCGGCTGAATCTCCGCCGGCTTGCCGCGTGAAGCGACGCCGGCAGGGGCGATATAGTCCTCGCGTTTCATCGTGCCCGCTGCCCGCGGGGCGACAGGCGTCACGGGCTTTGGAGCGGCCGGAACGGCCGGAGAGCCGGCGGCAGGGGCGACAGCAGGACGTTCAGCCGGCCGCGATTTCCCGGCGATGAACTCCTTGAGCTTCGCGACCTCCTCGTCGGACATGCTCGCCAATGCCGAGCCCTTGTCCTGAATGCCGGCGCGCGTGCACAGCTCGACCAGCTCCTTGCTGTCGATCTTCAGTTCTTTCGAGAGTGTGTAGATGCGAACCGCCACGCAAACGCCTCCGCGCCGGAACGTCCCGGCCACCAGCCTTCAGATCCAATGCCGACACCAACCCAAACAAACCGCCCTGGCCACCGCCGATCACGATTCCACCGGTGGAACCGCCTCCGCAGCCGTGCCCTCGCCACCAGCCTCAACAGCGAGCGCCGCCTCGGCCGCGTCGGCATCCGCCGTCGCCTTCGCGATGCGGTCTTGCTCCCGCTGCTTGCGCCGCTCGTCCGCCGCCGCCACCTCCGCCATCGAGGCCCGCTTCTCGGCCTCGGCGACGATTTTGTCGACCGCCTCGGCGGAGAGATTCCCCATTTCCATGAGGTCGTCGGGCTCGATGACCGACAGGTCGTCGTAGGAGAGGAAGCCCTCGCCCACAAGCCTTTCGGCCACCGACTCATCCAGCCCCTCGATCGACGAAAATCCGGTCACAGCCCGCTCGATCTGCTGGTCGAGCTCCTCGCGGGTCATGATTTCGATGTCCCAGCCACACAGCTTGCTCGCAAGCCGAACGTTTTGCCCGCGGCGGCCGATGGCCAGCGACAGCTGATCCTCTCGCACGAGCACGATTCCGCGGCCGAGCATCTGGCAGAGGATCACCTCGTCCACCTCGGCCGGCTGCAGGGCATTGGGCACGAGGACCTGGAGATCCTCGCTCCACCGCACAATGTCAATCCGCTCCCCACCAAGCTCCTCGACGATGTTCTTGATCCTGTTGCCCCGCACGCCCACGCACGCACCGACGCAGTCGATGCGGTTGTCGGAACTGATCACCGCGACCTTGCTGCGGTAGCCGGGCTCACGGGAAATGGCACGGATCTCGATCACGCCGTCGGCGATCTCGGGTATCTCCTGCTCGAAAAGCCGCTGAACCAATTGCGGGCGAATCCGCGACAGGATGATCTTCACCCGGCTGCCGACCTTCCTGACCTCGAAGATCGTCGCACGGATCCGCTCGTTGGCGTGGTAGCTCTCGCCCGGAATCTGTTCGCTCCGGGGCAGGATCGCCTCCGTAGCACCCAGCGAGACCGAGGCAGTGGCACCCTCGACCCGCGTCACCATCCCCGAAACCATCTGGCCGACCTGCTCCTCGAACTCGTCGTGGATGGCGTCCCGTTCGGCTTCGCGAATCTTCTGGATGATCACCTGTTTGGCGGTCTGCGCTCCGATACGGCCAGAGAGTTCAGCGGTGTCGATTTCGGCGCCGTCATGCGTGCCGGTGAGACGCCCGTTGGCCCTGTCGATGGCGATCGTGATCTGGGCGGTCTCGCCGTATTGCCGGGAGAGCGCCGTGACAAGCGCTGCCTCGATCGCCTGGAAGACGATCTCTTTGTCGATGTTCTTGTCGCGATGGATGGCATCGACGATTCGCAGGATTTCTTCTGGCTTCATGAATTTCTCTGACGAACGCTCGGGCGTATGTCTTGCGACTTGTCAACACGGCCAGCCAAATCAATCGTCCCGGCGGTCAGCCAGACGATCCATTCCGCACCAGCGGATCGGCAGCCTGACCGACGGCCCGGCCTTCAGCCTGGCACATCACCGTCATGTCGAGAGATGGCAAGCCAGCAGCCTGGCAGTTGCAGCACTGCCGGCAAAGCCGACGCCATGGGACATGAGCGCCGAAACACCCGACGGTGTTTGGAAAACGATCCGCGATACCAGCAGCCTCTAAACACGTGACGCAACCCGTGAAAGTTACGGCACGTGCGAAAAACTGTCAAGGAGCCAGAGCCCGGATCACGACCGATCCGGCCTGGCCCTGCGGGGTCACCGCCGACGAAATGAAGACGTTTCCGGACGGATCACCGCGGCGGGCGGCCCGGATTTGGCAGTCCGGATCCGACTCCTCGAAATTGAGCAGTGGGAAGAGTTCCCCGTGCCGCAGTGCGAGGACGCTGGCCATGCATTCGACCAGTCCGCCCCCCCCTCCGAGGTTGCCAAAGTGGCTCTTCGCGGCCACGGTGGGAATCGTCGCCGCTGCGGATCCGAGCACCTCGTGCATCGCGGCAGCCTCCTCGCGATCACCAACCACCGTGCTCGCACCATGGGCGTGGATGTGGGACAGGTCGGCGGCGGTCACCTCGGCCATGGAGAGCGCCCGCCGCATCGACAGCGCCAGGGCCTTCTGCTTGAGGCCGACGCCCCCGGCAAGGCCCGCATTGCGGGCAGCATGCCCGACGATCTCGCCATGGATCGTGGCCCCACGCGCCCGGGCGTGACCCAACTCCTCGAGAATAAACACGGCCGCCCCTTCACCCAGCACCATGCCCTTCCGCGACCTGTCGAACGGCCGACTCCAGCGGGTCGGATCGGTGCGTCCGGAACCGGTCACTGCGTCGTCCTCGAGCGCCACCTGTTCGCTCTGCAGGGCGTGCACCGTCTTCATGGGATGCACGCGGGTGCCGGTGGCCCCCACGACCATGATGTCGGCCGCGCCGCGTTGGATCGTGATGGCGGCCTCCCCGAGCGCGAGGTGCCCGCTCGCCTCGCGGAGCGTGAGGGAATTGCTGGGGCCGCGGAGATCGTTGTAGATGGCGATGTGGCTGGCGGGCATGTTGGGCAGATACTTCAGCAGCCACAGCGGCGTGAGCTGCGGCATGCCATCGGAAGCCCAACGGTCGAATTCGAACGCCCCGTCCGCTCCCCGACACTTGGCCACGCTGGCGGTGAAATCATCAGGCAACGTGAGCATGTAGTCGGAGCCGAACACGCAGCCGAACCGTTCCGGCTGCACGCTGCCGGCCTTCGCATCGGAGGCGAACAGTCCGCTGTGATGGAGCGCCCGCTGGGCGGCGGCCACCGCCATCTGGCTCTCCCGGCACATCACCTTGAGCCCCTTGCGAATCGCTTTTTTCCGCTCGCCATCGAGCGGCCCGAAATTATCGATGTCGCCGGTGAACGCCCGGGCCTCGGCCGCATGATGCAGCGGTAGCCCGGAGCAGGGAAACGACTCCAGCGGGCCGACGCCACTGCGGCCCTCGACCAGACCGGCCCAGAGATCCTCGGGCGTGAGACCGAGCGGACAGACGACTCCCATTCCCGTGATCACGACGCGGCGGTCTGAAGCAGCACTCATGGCATTCTTCCTGCTGGTTGAATCGAATTTTGCAGAAGCATCCTCTTCACGCCCCGGACGACATCCAGAACGTGGGTCATGGTGCGTCGGTGAGCCTCGGCTCCACGACCACCACCACGTCGGTTCGCTTGGCATCGGAAAACAACGCCGGCGAGCCAGCCTTATTCTGCCCCGGAACCGGCCACGGCACCAAGCCGAGCCCGATCAGCAGCGTGCTGTTGACAGGCCAGCGAAACCGCTCGCCAATCCGGACGGCCGACATTTGCGGCACCTCGATCGGCACCCGCCGCCCGTCGGCGGCGGGTGGAGTCATGCCCACCGGAGCCATACGCTCGATTTGGTCGATCCGACAGCGGACCACCGCCTCCACGGCCGTGCCATCACGCGAGATGAGCGGATGGACATCGATCGACATCCCCTCGTCGCAACTGGATGTCACCGGTTGCCAGCCCGGGCCGGCCGGCGCCATGTCCTGTACGTAGGGCCGCTTGCGGCCACCGGTGAGCACCGCCGGAATGCCGTTGGCCGCCAGCACCACCCCCGTCGGCAGTTCTTCGCAGTCACCGCGGGACCGCAGTCTCGCCATCAGGGCCGCCGCCTCCTCGCGGGACGCAATCCAAGCCTGCACCCCCGGCGTGGCGGCTGCGATCGGCCGAAGCATCGGCCGCACGTCATTCCGCCAGGCGGGATTGCCAACGCCCAGCACGCGGACGGCAAACCGGTGCGGCGTGGCGGCGTCGGCCGCGAAGCGGGCTGCGATTTCCTCGACGCGAACCTGCATGGCGGGTGTGTGAAAGCAGCGCAGCGTGGACGCATCGGCCGAAAGGGAAGCCACGGTTTCGCCATGCCACTGCGGGGACCCCGTCTCCTGGAGCACCCAATCGACGACATGGCGCTGACTGCCCGGCCCCGCCCGCTCGACGAACGGGCTGATCTCATACGTTTTCCACACCTGTCCGTCATCGGCAGGCAGTTGCGCGTGGAGCGGCACCGGCGCGACCGATGCTGCCACCAAGACCGCGATACGGGCCATGCGTGCATGAACCATGGACGCACATCCTCCAGACACCCGAGCCACCATCGGCCAACGTCGTGTTGCTCGCTACGCGAGCCGGCCCAATACCAGGCAGGCGTTGTGGCCGCCGAAGCCGAAACTGTTCGACATTGCCACGTCGACCTTTGCATCCCGGGCCACGTTTGGAGTGTAGTCGAGGTCGCAGTCGGGGTCTGGATTCTCGAGGTTGATCGTCGGCGCGATCACGCCGCGATTGATCGTGAGGGCGCAGACGACCAACTCGATGCCGCCGCTGGCGCCGAGCGTGTGCCCAAGTTGGCTCTTCGTACTGGAGATCGCCAACCGCCTTGCATGGTCCCCGAAGACCCGTTTCACAGCCACTGTCTCGGCCTTGTCGCCCAATGGCGTGCTGGTGCCATGTGCGTTGACGTACTGCACGCGGTCGACGCTCAGCCCCGCATCGGCGAGGGCCATGCTCATCGCCCGCGCGGCGCCACGGCCTTCTTCGTCGGGCTGGGTGATGTGGCCGGCATCTCCGCTGGCTCCATACCCCATCAGTTCACCGTAGATGCGGGCACCCCTCGCGCGGGCATGCTCCAATTCCTCCAGCACGACCACTCCGGCCCCCTCGGCGAGCACGAAACCGTCACGATGCATGTCGAAGGGGCGGCTGGCCTTCTGTGGGGCGTCGGACCGGAACGAGAGGGCGCGCATGTTTTGAAATCCGGCGAGCCCCATCGGCGTCAGGGCCGCCTCGGCCCCCCCGGCGACCATGATGTCGGCATCCCCATACTGGATGGCCCGGAGGGCGTCACCGATCGAGTTGGCCGCGCTGGCACACGCCGTGGCGACGGCAAAGTTCGGCCCCTTGATGCCATACATGCTGGAAACGTGGCCGCTGCCGGAGTTCACCATCAGCTTTGGAATGGTGAACGGGGAGACCTTGTCGACCCCCTTATGCAGCAGGCGTTCGTGCTGTGCCTCGAACTCGGACAGTCCGCCAATCCCCGACCCGATCACCACGCCACAGCGAAAGGGATCCTCTTTCGAAAAATCGAGGCCAGAGTCACTGACGGCATCGGCAGCCGCCGCCATGGCAAACTGCGTGAACCGATCAAGCCGCCGCAATTCCTTCGGGTTGGCGATGTTCTGCGATTCCGCATCCCACGGAACCTCGCCCCCGAACTGCACCCGAAAACCGGACACATCGAACAGCGTGATCGGCCCTACGCCGCTCTCTCCGCGCAGAATCCGATCCCAGAAGGTCTCGACAGCCCTGCCTAACGAGGTGACGACGCCCAGCCCCGTCACCACGACGCGTCGCTTCATGCAGCGCACCGCCCGGGTGAAAGGTGGATCAGGCCTGATGCTTTTCGATGAACTCGACCGCCTGGCCGACCGTCTGAATCTTCTCTGCCGCATCATCCGGAATATTGATCTCGAACTCTTCTTCGAGTTCCATGACCAACTCGACCGTGTCGAGCGAATCGGCCCCAAGGTCGTTGATAAACGACGTTTCCGGCGTGATCTGTTCCTTGCTCACACCCAACTGAGACGCGACGATATCGATCACTCGTTCTTGAACTGAAGCCACCTTATGAATCCTCCTGACAACCGGACGCAAAAAACCGCCTGAACAAGCCTTGTTCCACCTGAGACGGCGACGACCTTCAGGGGGTTCGGGGAAGATATAACCGTTGCCGACCAGAAATGTCCATACCGGGGAAATTAGCGTCTCCACAGCCCACGGCCACCGGACAGGCAGCATTTCCTGGCGACGGCACGGCCGCCCGGTCGCTGTCGCGGCATTGTCAACCGATGAGCCCGCCGTCCACCACCAGCACCTGACCGGTGATGTAGGCAGAGGAGGGGGCCGCGAGGAAAAGCACCGCCTCGGCGATCTCCCAGGCTTCGCCGAGCCGCTTTGCCGGCACCCGCTTCTTGACCTCGTCGAGCAGGGCGGGACCGAGCGCCGCGGTCATTTCGCTGGCGATGAACCCGGGCGCCACCGCATTGACCGTCACCTTGCGGCCCGCCAGTTCCTTCGACACCGTGCGAGTCAGGCCCACCAACCCCGCCTTCGAGGCGGAATAGTTGGCCTGGCCGGGGTTGCCGATCAGCCCGGAAACGCTCGACACGTTGATGATTCGTCCATACCGCTGCTGCATCATCGGCCGGCTCGCGGCACGCATGAAGAGAAACGGCGCCCGGAGGTTTGTGGTGAGCACCTCATCCCATTCCTCGTCGCTCATCCGCGGGAGCAGCGTATCCCGAGTCACGCCGGCGTTATTGACGAGAATATCGAGCCTGCCGAGTTTTTCGACGACCTGCTCGACCACCCTTGCCACCTCTTCCCCCTTGGAGACGTCGCAGGGAAACTCCTCAGCCGTGCCACCACCGGCGCGGATGCCGGACGCCACGTCGGCCAGTTTGCCGGCGCTCCGCGCTACCAGGGCAACGGACGCACCGGCCGCGCCCAACGCCTCGGCGATCGCGCGGCCGAGTCCCTGCGAGGCACCGGTGACCAGCGCCACCTGCCCGGAGAGGTCGACGTGCAGCCGCTTCGGAGCGGGCGGCGATGCCTTCGCGTCGGCTGATGCGGCTGGCTGCTTGCTGCTGTCGGTCATGATTGGCTTCCCGGCGGTGTGTGGATGTGTTTCGTTCGCGTTTTAGAGGGTTTGCGGAGCATGCGACTGGCGGGCGACTGCCGCTCGGACGGCCAGCCGAAGATCACTCGGGCACTCCGGAGCAGGCAATGCTGCGATCGATTCTCTTGAGCAGGCCCCGGAGCACCCGGCCAGGCCCCACCTCGCACACGGTGCGGACGCCCGTCGATAGCAGATAGGTCATCGAGGCGTGCCACTCGACCACGCCACAGACCTGACGGGCCAGCAGGCCGCGAATCTCGTCGGGATCGGCATGCGGCCGGGCATCGACATTGCTGACGACCGGAATCCTCGGGGGCCGGATGGTGGTCTCCGCGAGCACCGCGGCCAATGTATCGACGGCCTCCTGCATGAGCACGGTATGAAAAGCGCCGGCCACCTCCAGCCGCACGCACTTCATCGCCCCAGCGGCCGTGGCGGCCTCTTCGAGCCGACGGCAGGCCGCCGCGGTGCCCGACACCACGACATTGCCCGGGCAAAGGACGTTGGCCACCTCCAGCACATCGCCGCCGCGGCACTCGTCGCACAGGCTCGCCACCCGCTCGCGTTCCATGCCCAGCACGGCGACCATGCCACCAGCAGGCTCCCCATCGGGACCGCGACGGCCCGCGCATTCCTGCATGGCCCGCCCGCGGACATCCACGAGCCGCACGGCACTGTCGAAATCGATGGCACCCGCGAACACGAGCGCCGTGTATTCACCGAGCGACAGGCCGGCCGTGATCGCAGCCCCATCCACGAGGGCGGGATCGCGGGTCTTGAGCACTTCCAAGGCCGCCAGACTCGTCACCAGGATCGCCGGCTGACTGACCGACGTGGCGTTGAGCTTTTCGGCCGGCCCCTGCCTGCACATGGCGGCCAGATCGTACCCCAGTAGCTCGGAGGCGTGCGTGAAGAGTCGCAAGGCGGACGGATGACCGTCGCACCAGTCGCCCAGCATGCCCACAGTCTGGGCACCCTGGCCGGGGAATACGATCGCCGCGGAACCGGACGCAGGAGCGGATGATGCCATTTTCACCGCGGTCTCCGCCGTGCTTCCTGCAGTCGCCGCTGCCAACGGGATCATTCCGCGGTCTTGACGACGGACCGCCCCATGTAATGGCCACACGTGCCGCAGACCCGGTGGGTGGGCACGGCCTTTCCGCAGGTCGAGCAAAACGTCAGCTGCCGGGGCGTGAGAAAATCGTGCGCCCTGCGGGAACGGGTCTTTTGGTTCGATTGACGTCGCTTGGGAACGGCCATGAAATCACCTACTGGTCGAAGGGTTGAGTCGCGTACTCTACCCAACCACGCTCCCCCCGGTCAATCGCCGCGGAAAAGCAGATACCGCACCTAAAAAAGACGACCCTGCGGGCCGATCTTCGGCATGGCCCCCAGATGCTCCTCGCCCCGGGGTGTGAGGCGACGGCCGCGTGGGGTACGGATCACCAGTTCGCACCGCAGGAGGTAGGGCTCGACGTCGTCTTCCAACGTGTCGGGAGCCGAGCTCATCGTGTGGGCGATGGCCTCGATGCCGACCGGGCCGCCGGCGAACACCCGCTGGATCGTCTCCAGGTAGCGACGGTCGAAGCCATCTAGACCGAGTTCGTCGATGCCCTGCATCTCGAGCGCCGTGCGGGCGATTCCCACGTCGACAAGCCCCTCCGCCCGGCTGGTGGAGAAATCGCGGATCCAACGGAGCCGGTTGTTGGCAAGCCGCGGCGTTCCACGGCTCCGACGGGCGACCTCATCGGCCGTCGCATCATCCATCGGCATGTCGAGCTTCACGGCCGATCGACGCACGATCTCGGCGAGATCATCCTCGGAGTAAAAGTCGAGATGTTCCCGCATCACGAACCGGTCCCGCAACGGCGCCGAGAGCAGGCCGGGCCGCGTTGTCGCCCCGACGAGCGTGAACGGCCGGAGCGGCATGTTGATCGTGCGGGCCGAGACGCCGTCGCCGAGCGTGATGTCGATCCGAAAATCCTCCATCGCGGGATAGAGGAACTCCTCAACCGCGATCGGCAGACGGTGGATTTCGTCGACGAAGAGCACCGAGCCCTCCGCCGCGTTGGTGAGGTAGGGGAGGAGATCCTTCGGCGCGGCCAGCGCCGCACCGCTGGCGATCTGGAGCGTGGTGCCCAGTTCCCGCGGAATGCAGGTAGCAAAGGTCGTCTTGCCGAGGCCTGGCGGCCCGTCCAGAAGAATGTGGCCCAGCGTTTCGCCCCGTTTTCGCGACGCATCGACGGCGATCGAAAGCCGCTCGAACACGGCCCGTTGACCGACCATCTCGCTGAACCGCTGCGGCCGCAGCGCACGGTCCTCCTGGGGCGCATCGTCGACGGCCTGCACTGTGGGCTCGCGGAAGCTTTCCATGAGATGTCTCCGAACCGCATCCTACCCCACCGGCGAAAATCCGGGGCAGGGGAGTGCTTGAACCATCGCGGGCAACGCGGTTCGGGGCTGCCCATGCCCCGTCGCCGGACGTTCGCTTCAGCTATCCTGGCTTCCGCTCACTCGATGCTGACTGCGCTGCGGCATCCTGCCTGCGCTGGTCAGCACCAGCCGACGGAGGCCCGCCAAGAAAAAATCGCACGATGCGATGTTTTTCGTGAACACAGCCGGCGGGCTGACCTCAGCACGCCATCCCCGGCCCGCACGAAAGCCGCCCCCGTTACCGTCCCCGATGCATCTGGCGGTAGATGGCCTCGAGGGCTTCCTGGACGTCCTTGAACTTCTTTTTGCCCTCGCGGAGGCCGTCCACGAGCCGGCGGGCCTCGGTCTCGGAGTGGCCAAGCGACCGCAGCACTTCGAAGGTTTCGGCAAGCACGTCGGCTCCCGGGCCGGCCTGCTCGGGAGCCTCACGGGCCACGAGCAGGGCGAATTTCGGCATCCGGCGTCGCAGCTTGGCGATCATCCGCTCGGCCGTGGCCGCGCCGATGCCGGGCAGGGTGGAGAGCAGGGCGGCGTCCTGTTCCTCGATGGCGGTCGCGATCTCGCCCACTGGACGGACGATGGCCCGCAGTGCCTTTCGCACGCCCACGCCGTCCACTTCGCAGATCAGTTCGAAAAACTCCCGCTCCACTTCGGAAAGAAAGCCCACCAACCGCGGCACCATGTTGCCGCGCGTGGGGTTGCCCTCCAGGAATTCGAGCGTGTGGAGCGTGACCGTCTGGCCGAGCTTTTGCTGCAGGCCGCGGCGGACGAGTTCCGGCACCAGCACCTCGTGCACGGCATGGCCCAACGCCAGTTCGACACCGGCGGGCTCCACCCGCTCGAGCACTCCAGAAACCCGTTTGATCATGGACGTGAACTCCCGATGCGATCGATGACGAGCCCGGCATTGAGCGGCCGCAGCCGGAGGTGGTAGTCGGCCAGGGCGATGGCCAGCGCGTCGGCGGCGTCGGCCGGTTCCGGCCGGCTGACAAGCCCCAGCTCCCGCTGCACGGCCATCTGCATCTGCTCCTTGCCCGCGTGTCCGTTGCCGGTGAGCGTGCTCTTCACGCGGTTGGGCAGATAGTGGTGCACTGCCAGGCCCGCCTGCGCGGCGGCAAGGCAGATCACGCCACGGGCGTGCCCCATCAGGATGGCCGTCTTCGGAAACCGCGCGTGCACGAAAATCTGTTCGATCGCGAGCGCGCCGGGCCGAAACGCCTGCAGCACCTCGCGAACACCAGCGTGGATCTCAGCCAACCGGGTTTCGAGCAGCTCGCTCCGAGACCGGACGGTGCCTGCCTCCAGCAGTCGCAGCCCGCGGCCCGACCACTCCACCACGCCATAGCCCGTGGTGTTCAGGCCGGGGTCGAAGCCGACGATGCGGTGCGGAAAGGGGGGCTGTTCCATGCCGAAAAGCCTACAGACCACCCCGGAAACATCACAGATCGATGTTCCGGGCACAACCATCGCATCAAGGGTTGGTGCGGGGACTGCTGCCTGGCATGAGCGACTGAGCCGGGATCGGCGGAAGCTCAAGGAGCTTTTGGATTTTTCGCCCCTGCCCGGAAATGGACCGCCGCAAGGCACGATGGCGAAAAAGCCACTGCGACGAGACTTCTGCCGTCCTGGCGGAGCGGCATGAAGAGGGCAAGCCGCCGAATCAAATACACCCCGCTGGGCTCGAACCAGCAACCTTCGGTTCCGTAGACCGATGCTCTATCCAATTGAGCTAGGGGTGCCCGACAGCCAAGAAGAATACACGGTTCGCCCCGCAGCACCAAGATTGGCCCATCGGCTCGGGCGGATTCGCCCATCGCAGCGAGGACAGGCCCGGGTTCCGCCGGCGATCAGGCCGGTTCTTTCAGCACCAGAAACCCTTCCTTGTCGACGTCGAACGCCGTGGCGAGCAGGCATGCGGCAGGCCTGTCGACGCCTGGTTTTCCATGGCCATCCCCAGCCCGTGGCGGCAGCGTGGCGCCGATCACGAGTGTGCGGGGGTCGCCCGTGGGGATCCCCTGATCGACGAGGGATTCCCGTCCCAAGCGATCGCGGATGGCGGCCTCTGGCCAGACGACCACGCCGTTGACCACGCGGCCCACCGTGTCTGCCTTCAGCGTCACCTCATGATCGGCGGTCGCCCTCGCCGGCGGCGAATTCATCGCCACGAGGCCCCCGGCCTCTCGGGGAGCGAAGGCCACGACCGGTTCGACTCCAAAGACCTCCCGAAACCGGGCTGACGCCTCGCGGGCCCGCGGCAGGTCGGCGACCGCATCGATCGGCATCACCACCACATCGAGCGTAGCGTTCAATCCCGACAGCGACGCGCCGCTGCCGGCGGTCTGCTCGTTCGCCAGCCCAAGCACCTGCTCCACGCGGGCCAGCCAGATCGTGATCCGTTCCCGCAGGATCATCTCGCCGAGCAGCCGCGGAGCCAGTCCTGGGTCGGCCTGGGTGCCCCGGATGCCCAGCAGCTTGGCTCCGTGCATTCCCAGCGACTCACGGAGCGGATCGCCCGCGGCCAAAGAGGCGAGCATCCGATCGCCTCGGCGCACGAGGCAGCAGCCGTCGAAGGCCTCGGCGGTGGCGGCGGCCGCAGCGAGTTCCGCCGGCCGCGTGGCCAGCATCCTGTTCCGCACGGTCGTCGCGGTGAGTTCCTGGAGCGCGAGACGCGCCTCGTGGCTGGGGGTGCCAATGGGCAGGGGGGTGCCGTAGGTGAGCGTCAGCCGCCGGCGGAAGACCCGTGGCCACTTCGTGAAATACCGGCCCTCGGAAAACGACAGCGGGCTGCCCCACATGCCGTCGATGTGCAGCGGCACGATCGGAGCCTCGACACGCTCCAAAATCCACTCGAGGCCGCGTTTGAAACCGAGAATCTGCCCCGTCCGCGAGATGCCCCCCTCGGAAAAGATGCCGATCACGTCGCCGGCGGCGAGGCCCGACTGGATCGTCTTGAGCGCCTGCCCCATCGACTTGGGCTTCGGATCGAAGAGGATGAAACGCCACTGGTCCGAGAGCATCCGCAGGAATTTACCGCGGATGTTCGGGCCGTAGACGACCATCCGAATCGGCCGCAGGCTCGAGAGCACGACGATGAAACCGTCGAGCCATGAGAGGTGATTGGCCACGACGACGGCCGGGCCTGCGGCGGGCAACCGCTCGGCATGCGCAACTCGGAAGCGGTGGGTGGTATGCACGATCGACGCCACGAAGATCCGCAGCGACGCCCGCGGGGCCGCGTAGATCGCCAGGCCGGCGGCCGCGGCGGCAAGCAGCCCGAACAGCCCGAAGATGATGCGGGCGGAGAGCAGCGGCGGCGCGGCTGCCATCCCGGCCTCGACCGTGGCGACGCCGTTTGGGGATGCCGCCCAAGGGTTGGGACTCCGCAGCAGTCCGTAGAGCATCGAGGCTCCAAACATCCCCGCGAAGGTGAGCAGGTTGGCGGCGGCAAGCAGTGCGCCGCGGCGGGCAGGCGGGCTCTTCTCCTGAAAGGCCGCCTCCAGCGGCACGTCGAAGATCCCGGCGCCGAGCCCCAGGAGCACGAGCGATGCCGTTGACCACCACCAGGCGAGCCCCGTCCCACCGCAGGCTGAAGCGAAGATCGTGTGCGGGCCGATGGCCAGGGCAAACGATCCGAGGGCCATCAGGATCGCGCCCAGTGGCACGAGCCCCATGTCGACTCCGCGGGTCGACACTTTTCCCGCCACAAGGCTGCCCAAACCGATGCCGCTGACCAGCGCGATCAGCAGCGGCACGATCTGCCCCTGCGACGTCGCTCCCGCCTCGGTCGCATATTGATCGACGTTGAGTTGGGCCACGGCACCGAGCGCCCAGAAGAAGACGATGCCGGCTGTGGCGGCCGCCAATTCACGATTGCAGGAGAGTTCGGCGAGGTCGCTCCAGGTGCGGGAGAGTGCATTCCACGGCGGCGGGGCGGCAGGGTCGGCTGCGGGCCGGCGCACAAGCAGGAGCGAGGCGATCCAGCCAGCCATGGCGAGACCGACAAGCACAATGCCTGCGGGAGCGGCATGCAGCCAGAGCGGAGCGGAGTGCATCTTTCCGTCGCTGCCCAGCAGACCATCGCTGCCCATCACGACGGTGCCATCGGCCAGCCAGTTGCCCCCCGCCATGCCCGCGAGCGTGGCGGCCAGGGTCACCATCGCGAAGAGCCCATTGGCGTGGGAGAGCCTGGGGGTGGGCACCGTCTCGGGGATCGTGCCAATCACGCTCGGCGCGAGCAGGGCCGCCTGGCAACCAATCACGACCACGGTCGCCAGGAGCAGCCACAAGCCGGCGGGGAGACCGGCGAATGTGCCTCCCGACCGCACGCCCCAGGCTACGGCGGCGGCGGCCGCCGCGGCGATGAGGACCTCGGCAAACTTGCACCAGACGATTACCGAGCGTTTCGGATACCGGTCGGCGAGCCAGCCGGCCAGCCAGGCAAGCAACACGAACGGCAGCACGAACCCGGCCGTGCCGATCGTGAGCACGAGGGCCACCTGGCCCCCGGAGACAGCCTTCTTACCGAGGCCGATCGCCAGCCAGCGGAGCACATTGTCGTTGATGACCGTGAGCGCCCGGAGCGTTAAAAGCGGCCGAAAGCCGCCGTCGGTGGGGGGGGTGGTCGATTCCAAGTGTCGCCTCGATAGATGCGTCGAATGGCTGAGTTTGCCGGCGGTTTGCAGTTGCCTGGGTGGCGAACGTATTCTCAATAGATCGGCCGCGCGGCAACAAGGCCGATCGCCCCCCGGTGAAACCTGGGGGTTGCCGGCTGCTTTTCCACGGAAGGAATCACAAGGAAACCGCCATGCTGCTTCCCCTCACGATGACGTCGCGTCTGTCTTTTTTGTCTTCGAACGGCCTGGCTTGGAACGGGTTGGCCCGGCAGGTCGCAATGGCGGCGGCGGCACTGGTGGCGTGCCTCGTCACCTCGGCATCGCCTGCCCATGGGCAGGTCATGGTGTACGAAACCCTCCGGCCGATCACCTCCTACTACACCCCGATGGCTGCCGGGTATCCGGGCGGCTACATGGCCAACTATTCGCCCGCCGGCAACTATGCGGCCGTCACGGCGTTTTCCCCGCCCGTTGCCACGGCCTATGTCGCCAACTATCCGGTCGCCGAGGTCGTGAACTACCCCGTTACGCAGGTCGCGAACTACCCCGTTACGCAGGTCGTGAACTACCCCGTTACGCAGGTCGTGAACTACCCCGTTACGCAGGTCGCGTCGCCGGTGAGCGTGACCAGTTACTACGCCCCGGCGCCGGTCATCGCCGCCCCGGTGACGATGTACTACGCACCTACGGCCGTGGCCGTGCCCCTCTACAGGCGTGGCCTCTTCGGCGGTCTGCGACCAGCCCGCACCGCCATGTATATCCCGTACTGATCGCCTTGCGGGCCGCGGTTTCTTGACCCTCCGCTCCGGCACTCTATAGTACGGCCTGAAAGGGCGAAATGGGCCGTCTACAGGCGAGGATGACTCGCCTGTGTCCGCCCGTTATGGATGACGTGCGTGGTCGGATGCGATGTCCGATGCCCGCGGGAAGCTTCGGCCTTGCCTTCGGCCGACACGAATGCAAGCGAGCAGGGACGACTTTTCCTAGGGCTCGTGAAAAGGGTACGGATGACACGAACGGTCAATATCATCGGAGCCGGCCCAGGCGGACTTGCGTCCGCGATGCTGCTGGCTCGGGCCGGGCTCCGAGTGCGGATTCTCGAGCGGCTCGACGGGCCGGGCGGTCGTACAAGTACGATCGCGACGCCCGAGGGATTCAAATTCGACCTCGGCCCAACGTTCTTTCTCTACCCGCGGGTCCTGGACGAAATCTTCACCGACAGCGGCTATGACTTGCGGCGCGAGGTGGAAATGGTCCGCCTCGACCCGCAGTATCGGCTCGTCTTCGGAGCCGGTGGGGAACTGCTCGCAACGCCCGACGTCGATCGGATGGAGGCGGAGGTGTCCCGCCTGTCGCCGGCTGACCGCGGCGCCTTCACGAAATTCATGCTGGCAAACCGTGAAAAGTTTGCGCGGTTCGCGCCCTTCCTCGAGCAGCCGTTCGAGAGCTGGATGGATCTGGCCACGCCCGACCTGCTCAAGTTGATGCCGATCCTCAAGCCATGGAAAAGCCTCGGCGCCGAATTGGGAAGTTTTTTCTCCGACGAGCGGATCAGGCTGGCGTTCACGTTCCAGTCCAAATACCTCGGCATGTCGCCGTTCCGCTGTCCGAGCTTGTTCTCGATTCTTTCGTTCCTCGAATACGAATACGGCGTCTTCCATCCGATCGGCGGCTGCGGTGCCGTCTCGGCAGCGATGGCCCGTATCGCCACCGACATGGGGGTGGAGATCCACTACGGCGAACCGGTCGAGTCGCTCGAATTCAACGGCCGCAAAGTCACCGCCGTGCGGACATCGCGGGCGACATACGCGGCTGATGCGACGGTGGTCAACGCCGACTTCGCCCGCACGATGACGCGGCTGGTGCCCGATCGACTGCGGCGCCGGTGGAGCGACCGGAAGATCGCCTCGAAACGTTTTTCTTGTTCGACCTTCATGCTCTACCTCGGCATCGAAGGCCGCTACGACGAGATCCCGCACCACACCATCTACCTGTCGAAAAACTATCGCGAGAATCTTGCCGACATCGAAACCCGTCACCGGCTCGGCAGCGACCCGTCGCTGTACGTGCAAAATGCCTGCATCACCGACTCCACGCTCGCTCCGGCCGGCATGAGCACGCTCTACCTCCTCATTCCCGTCACCCATCGCCATCCCAATGTCGACTGGCGGCGGGAGGCGGCGGGCTATCGCGAGGTGGCCCTCGACCAGCTCGAGCGGGTGGGCATTCACGGCATCCGGGATCGGATCCGCTACGAGAAGATGCTCACGCCCGACGACTGGCAGGACGGCTACGAGATCTACCGCGGGGCGACGTTCAACCTCTCGCACGACCTCACACAAATGCTGCACCTGCGGCCGCACAACCGTTTCGAGGATCTCGACTCGGTCTACCTCGTGGGAGGAGGCACGCATCCAGGCAGCGGCCTGCCGGTAATCTACTCCTCGGCCCGGATCGCCTCCGATCTGTTGTTGAAAGACCTGGGCATCGACGGCCGCGACCGGGGCCAGCGGCCTTCGTCCAACACCATGGTCCGCGGCACGGAACCCGTTCACGCGGTGTGACGTTGGCCCCGTGGCCGTCCCCTCCAGACAGACACCCTATAGCGCCCCCCAGACAGCCGAGGACGGCACGATGAACAAGTCGCGTGATCTCAACAGGGTGGTCGTGGTGGGTGGCGGCCTGGGCGGCCTCGCAACGGCCTGCACGCTCGCGGCCCGCGGCTATGCCGTGACGCTCTGTGACAAGAACCCATGGGTCGGCGGCAAGGCGGCCGTCCTCGCCGAGCAGGGCTTCCGCTTCGATATGGGGCCGACGATCCTCACGATCCCGCGTGTGCTCAAGCGGATCTACGCCGAGGCGGGTCGCGAACTGGAAAACCACCTCGACCTCGTGCCACTCGACCCTCAGTGGCGGAGTTTCTTCGATGACGGCACGACGCTCGACCTCTTCGCCGATGTCGAACGCATGCGGGCGACGCTCGACGCCTACGCGCCGGACACGGGCAGCGGCGACGGCTACGCACGGTTCATGGACCTCTCCGAACGCCTCCACCGGCTCTCCGACGATTACTTCTTCTGGCGGAGCGTGGGGGGTCTGAAGGACATGTTCGACGCCCGCCGCGGCATGTCGTTCTCGATCGTCAAGGAAGTGATGGGGATGAGGCCTGGCCGCAGCGTGGCGGGCACCGTGCGGTCGTTCGTGCCCGACCAGCGGACGGCCCAGATGCTCGACCACTTCACGCAGTACGTCGGCAGCTCGCCCGAAGCCTCGCCGGCCGTGCTCTGCGGCATCGCCCACATGCAGTCGAACGACGGCGTCTGGTATCCCCGCGGCGGCACCGGCGCCGTGCCGCGGGCGCTGGCCAGCCTCGCGGTCGACCTGGGCGTGGAGATCCGCACGCGGACGCCGATCCGCCGGATCATCGTGGAAGGGGGCCGGGTCACCGGCGTCGAAACGGAGGCGGGCGAGACGATCGCGGCGGGGGCCGTCGTCAGCAATTCCGACAGCGTTCGCACGCACCGCGAACTGGTGGAAGGCCAGCCGCGCGATCGCTTCCTGCACCGTCGCCGCTACGAACCGGCCTGCTCGGGCGTGGTGCTCTACCTCGGCCTCGACAAGCGATACGAGCAGCTGATCCACCACAACTTCGTCTTCTCGCACGACCCGCACGAGGAGTTCGAGATGATCTACCGCCGCGGCGAGCCGGCCCCGGACCCGACCTGCTACGTCTGCGCGCCCGCCGTCACCGAACCCGACGTCGCGCCTCCCGGTGGCGAGGCGCTCTACGTGCTCGTCCACACGCCCTACCTGCGGCCCCACCACGACTGGTCGAAGATGTTCGCGCCGTACCGGCGCCGGATCATCGAGAAACTGGAAAGCACGGCGGGCATGAAGGATCTCGAGAAGCACATCGTCTTCGAGCGGGCCCTCACGCCGCAGGACATCAATGACCGCTACCACGTGCTCGACGGCGCGATCTACGGCCTGGCGAGCCATGGCAAATTCCTCGGCGCCTTCAAGCCGGCCAACCGATCGCCCGACATTGAAGGCCTGTATCTCGCCGGCGGCTCGGCCCATCCCGGCCCAGGCATGCCGATGGTGATGATGTCGGGTTGGATCGCCGCGGACTGCGTTGATCGGGATGGCCTCGTCGCACGTTCGGCATCGGTCGCCCGCCCCGCGGCATGCCCCGCCTGACCGGGATCCCCGACCGCCCCCGGGCACCGCTGTCATGCCGCCGCCGGACGACATTCACGAGCACGAACTGCCGGCGTTTTCCCGGCAGATGTACGGCTGGTTCATGTTCTACGTGCGGAACTATTTCCGCCGTCATTTTCATGCGTTGCGGGTGCTGGCGGCCGAGGACGGCCATGCGGGCGTGCCCGACATCGCGGCCGAGCCGGTCATCTTCTACACGAACCATCCCGGCTGGTGGGATCCGCTGGTCTTTCTCCTGCTGGCCGGCAAGTGCTATCCCGAGCGGCTCAACTATGGACCGATCGACTCGGCCGCGCTGGGCAAATACCGGTTCATGGAACGCATCGGTTTTCTCGGCATCGAACCACAGACGCGACGGGGTGCCGCCCGCTTTCTCAGGCTCGCCAAGGCGGCCAGCCGCCGCAGCGACGTGATCTTCTGGATCACGTCGCAGGGCGAGTTTGCCGATCCGCGGACGCGGCCGCCGGCGATCCGTCCCGGCGTGGCGCATGCCGCGGCGGCCAGCGGCCGCGGTCTGATCGTGCCGCTGGCGGTGGAATATCCCTTCTGGAACGAGCGGTTGCCGGAGGCGCTCGTCGCCTTTGGACCATGCATGCGAATCGCCGATGCGGCCCACCGCGATGCGAAGCAGTGGACAGAGGTGCTCGATGCGGCGCTCGCTGCCGCGCAGGACCGGCTCGCCGCGGCGGCCATCCGCCGCGACCCTCGTGCCTTCACGGTGCTGGCATCGGGCAACGTCGGCGTGGGCTGGGTCTACGACGGCCTGCGGCGATTCAAGGCCTGGTGGCGGGGCGAGCGATTCGACGCCTCGCACGGCGGGGAGCGGCTGGAATGAGCGGCGTGGCGATCTCCGTGCTCACGGTGGCAGCGTTGCTCTTGGCGGCGATTCCGGCGTTGCTCACGCTCTTCAATCTCAGGGTGTTTGTCTCCGCACCGAAACAGGACGGGGGAGGGGCAGGGCAGGGGACCGCGCACGAACACCTCGTGCCGCAGGTATCGGTGCTCGTGCCTGCGCGGAACGAGGCGGTGGCGATCGAACCGTGCGTGCGGGCCGTGCTCGCCAGCCGCGCCGTCGACCTGGAAGTGGTCGTGCTCGACGACGCATCGACCGACGGCACCGACGAGATCGTGCGACGCCTCGCCGAGCAGGACGCCCGAGTGCGGCTCATCCGCGGCCGGCCGCTGCCGCCCGGCTGGTGCGGCAAGCAGCATGCGTGTGCGCAGCTCGCGGAGGCTGCCATGCACGACACGTGGGTGTTCCTCGACACCGATGTCGTGCTCTCGCCCGATGCGGCCCGCCGCTGTGTTGCCTTCCTGGATGCCTCGCAGGCGGCGGTCGTTTCCGGCTTCCCGCGGCAGGTGACCGGCTCGTTCCTGGAATGGCTGCTCCTTCCACTGATTCACTTCGTGCTGCTGGGATTCCTGCCGATCGCCCGCAGCCGGGTGGACAACTCGCCAGGGCTAGCCGCCGGCTGCGGGCAGCTCTTCGTCACCCGGCGTGGCGACTATCTCCGGGCGGGCGGCCACACGGCCATTCGCGCATCGCTGCACGATGGAATCAAGCTGCCCCGGGCGTTTCGCCGCGCCGGCCTCCGCAGCGATATCTTCGACGCCACCGACATCGCCTCCTGCCGGATGTACACGCGGAGCCTCGATGTGTGGAAGGGACTGTCCAAGAACGCGACCGAGGGGATCGGCTCACCCGCCACGATTCTTCCGTTCACGATCCTCCTGGCCGGCGGACAGGTGCTTCCCTGGGTGCTCGTCGCGTGGAGCCTCGCGACCGGCTGGCAGACCTGGCCGGCCTGGGCCGTAGCCGTGACGCTTGTCGCCGTGGCGCTCTCCTGCCTGCCACGACTCCTCGAAGCCGCGAGGTTCCGTCAGAGCTTCGCAAGCGCGCTCGCGCATCCGCTGGGCATCCTGGTGTTTCTCGCCATCCAGTGGGTGGCCCTCGTGCGGCGGCTGCTCGGTCTCCAGACGAGCTGGCGAGGCCGGTCGCTCGCCCCGCAATAGCCGGCCGGCGTGCCCTGCCGAACAGGGTCGCCCCCGTTCCCATGGTTCTAGCGACAGGCCAACGACCGCGACCGTGTCACATTGGCGACCGCCTCCTCGACGGAGTCGGCCAGCGCCGTCAGATGCCCCATCTTGCGGCCCGGCCGCGGCGCACGCTTGCCATACAGCAGCAGACTCACCCCGGGCACGGCGAGCGCGGCGGCCCAGTCAGGCTCTCCGTTTTTCCAGCAGTCGCCGAGCAGGTTCGCCATGGCCGCCGGCGCACGTTGCTGTGTCGACCCCAGGGGCAGGCCGCAGATCGCCCGCACCTGCTGTTCGAACTGCGAGGTATCGCAGGCGGCGATCGTGAGGTGGCCGGAGTTGTGCGGTCGCGGCGCGATCTCGTTGACGAGCACCCGACCATCCCGTGTCACGAAGAATTCCACGCAGGCGACCCCCACGACATCCAGCTTTTCGAGCACGGCTGCGGCCATCTCCCGTGCCGTCTCGAGGACGGCGTCTGGCAGCGCCGCCGGCACGGAGGAAATGTCGAGAATGTGATGGCTGTGGTGGTTCCGGGTCGGGGCGAACACAGCCGTAGCGCCATCGAGCCCCCGCGCGGCCACGACCGAGATCTCGCAATCGAACTCGATCCACGCTTCTAAAACTAGCACGCACTCCGCTACGCCTTCTGTACGCACGCACTCCGCTACGTCTTCTGTACGCACGCATTCCCCGACGTCACCTGCCAGGCAGTCCCACGCGGCGTCAATCTCCTGCGGGCCCGCGTCGGCCTCGAGCTTCCGCTGCCCCTTGCCGTCGTAGCCGAAGGCAGCGGTCTTGAGCACCGCCGGCAGGCCGAGGGCGGCGACGGCCGCATGAAGGTCCTCCCGCGACCTCACCATGCGATGCGGCGCACATGAAAATCCCTCGCGGACCAGAAACGCCTTCTCCCGACCGCGGTCCTGCGTCGTAAAGAGCACCTCCGGGGCAGGCCGCACCGGCACGACGCCGGCGAGGGCCCTGAGCGGCTCCGCCGACACGTTCTCAAACTCGAACGTCAGCACGTCGAGCCCCCGGGCCATGGCGACGAGAGCCGCCGGATCGTCGTAGGATCCGACATGCACCCGGTCGCAGTGATGCGCCGCCGGGCACTCGGCCACGTCGGAAAACGCCTCGACGCGGTAGCCCATCCGCTTGGCAGCCATGGCGAACATGGCGCCCAACTGCCCGCCACCCATCACGCCGAGCGTGCCGCCTGGCGGGATGACACGAGGGATGCCCGGTTGGCCGGCGGCCGACGTTACTTTTCGCTCGGCCGATCCGACCATGCCATGCCTTCCGTTTCCAGCCGGTCACCGAGGACGCGGGCGGTCTGCGCCGTGCGATAGGCGATGAGTTTGTCCCGCAGGACGGGATCCTCGATCGCGAGGATGGCGACCGCCAGCAAGGCGGCGTTGGCCGCCCCGGCGGGTCCGATCGCCAGCGTGCCGACGGGAATGCCGGCGGGCATCTGCACGATCGAGAGGAGCGAATCGACGCCCCTGAGCATCGACGACTCGACCGGCACGCCGAGCACCGGCAGGTGCGTCTGGGCGGCCAGCATGCCGGGCAGATGGGCGGCACCGCCGGCCCCGGCAATGATCACCTTGAGGCCGCGATCGGCCGCGGACGTGGCATAGGAGGCCAGTTTGTCGGGCGTGCGGTGGGCCGAGACGATATCGCACTCGTGGGGCACGCCGAACTGTGTGAGCGTGTCGGCAGCCCGCTGCAGGGTGGCCCAGTCGGACCGGCTCCCCATCACAATGCCCACGCGCGGTGTGGCAGCGGCATGCAACGCACCCTCGGAGGCGGGAGATCGGCTGGATGGCGGAGGAGAGTCGGCCACTCGAGGGGCTCCGGCGCGTTCGGGAGGGGTGTGATCGGCGAAAATTCAACATCTTGCTCTCACCCCCTCGCCGTTGCAACCTGTGGCCATGGCCCGCCCGCTTCCCGATGTTCTGCCCGTTCCATGGCCCGTTGGCCTGCCGGCGCCGCCGGCCCGCACGGAGGCCGCCGTTGCGCGGGCCGCGCAGGTGCTCGCCGCAGGCGGACTCGTGGCCATTCCAACGGAAACGGTCTACGGTCTGGCGGCCGACGCCCTCGACGCCGACGCCGTCGACCGCATCTTCGCGGCGAAAGGACGTCCGGCCACCAATCCGCTAATCGTGCACGTGGCCGACACCGCGATGGCGCGGTCGCTGTCGGCCGCTTGGCCGAAGGCGGCCGACTTGATCACCGCCAGCCTCTGGCCGGGGCCCGTCACGGTCATCGTGCCCCGTGGTTCACGGATTCCGGACGTCGTGACAGCGGGCGGGCCGACGGTAGCCCTCCGTTGCCCGCAGCATCCGCTCACGCGGCGGCTGATCGCGACCGTCGGTCGGCCGCTCGCCGCGCCCAGCGCCAACCGCTCCATGCAACTCTCGCCGACGACGGCCGGCCATGTGCTCGAAGGTCTGGGCAACCGCATCGACCTCATCCTCGACGGCGGCCCCTGCGGCCGCGGCATCGAGTCGACCGTGGTCGACTGCACGACCGATCCGCCACGGATCCTGCGGCCCGGCCCGATCGGCCGCGCGGAACTCGAGGCGGTGCTCGGGGGTCCTGTGCTCGACGTGGTGGAGGCTATCGACGGCGACGAGGCCGCGGCCACCCGCTCAGCGCCTGTCAGGTCACCGGGCACGCTCGCCCGACACTACGCGCCGAAGACCCCGTTGGAGTTGTCAGCCTCCGCCGCGGAGCGGGTCGAGGCGCTCGTGCAGTCGGGCAAACGGGTTGCCTGGCTCACGACCCACACCGAGGACCCACGGGTGCGTTCGCTGGCCTCGTCGCAGGACGTTCTCGTCGTGCCGATGCCTGTCGATCCGGCGGCCTTCGCCACCAGCATCTATGCCACGCTCCACGCGATCGATCGCCGCAGCCTCGATACGATCATCGTCGAAACACCGCCCGACACGGAGGCCTGGCGAGCCGTGACCGACCGCCTCCGCCGCGCTGCCAAGACCATGACGTGACGGGGCGGGGCGGGGCGATTCCCGACACCGCACGCCTCACGTCCGTTGCGGGTGGATCCGGGGCTGCGAGCCCAGCGCCACGCGGTTGATCGCGGCCAGAAAGGCCTTTGCCGACGCCTCCAGCGAATCGGTCGAGACGCCGCGGCCGCGGTGCACCTGACCGTCGTGGCCCGGCGTCGTGGCCTGCAACTCCACCGTCACCTCCGCCTGCGCGTCCTTGCCCACCGTCACCGCCTGAACGCGAAAGTCTCGGCAGGCCGTCTGGATGCCGGTGAGCTTCTCGATCGCGAGGAAGATGCCGTCGATCGGGCCGTCGCCCGCCGTCACCGACACCGAGCGCGGCTCGCCGTTCTGCAGCACCCGCAACTCCACGGTTGGCGGTGAACCGCTCGCCGAGGTGAGTGTGTAGCCCTCGAACGTGAACTGCTCGGGCAAGATCGCAAACTGCTGCTCGCAGAGGGCCGCGATGTCGCCGTCGTAGATCTCCTTCTTGCGGTCGGCCAGCACCTTGAACCGCTCGAAGACCGTCTGCAGCTGCTCGGGCGTGAGTTGGTAGCCGAGGGCCAGCGCCCGGTCGGCCAGGGCAGCCCGTCCACTGTGCTTGCCGAGCACGAGATCGGTCCGCTCCAGGCCGACGTCCTCGGGCCGCATGATCTCGTAGGTGCGACGCTCCTTGAGCATGCCGTCCTGGTGGATGCCGGCCTCGTGGGCGAAAGCGTTGCGGCCCACGATCGCCTTGTTCCGCGGCACCTGGATGCCGGTGATGTTCGCCACCAACCGGCTGGTGGGCACGAGCCGCTGCGTGACCACGCGGGTATCGACGGCATAGTGATCGCGTCGCGTCTTGAGCGCCATCACGACCTCCTCGAGCGAGCAATTGCCCGCCCGTTCGCCGATGCCGTTGATCGTGCACTCCACCTGGCCGGCCCCAGCCTCCACCGCCGCCAGGCTGTTGGCCACGGCGAGGCCGAGGTCGTCATGACAGTGCACGCTGATCACCGCCCGGTCGATGTTGGGCACGCGTTGCCGCAGGCTGCTGATGACGTGATGCATCTGCGAGGGCGTGGCATAGCCCACGGTGTCGGGGATGTTGACGGTCGTCGCGCCGGCGTCGATGACCGCTTCCACGACGCGGCAGAGAAAGTCGATCTCCGTCCGAGCGGCATCCTCGGGGGAAAACTCGACGTCGCCGCAGCAGGTGCGGGCCCGCCGCACCCCCGCCACGGCCCGTGCCAGCACCTCGTCCTCGTTCATCCGCAGTTTGAATTCGCGATGGATCGAGCTGGTCGCCAGGAAAACATGAATCCGTGGCTGGGCCGCATGCTTCAGCGCCTCCCAGGCCCGATCGATATCGGCCTCGTTGCACCGTGCCAGCCCGCAGACCGTGGCCGCCGAGACGGTTTTGGCGATGTCGCTGACGCTGGCAAAGTCGCCAGGCGAAGCGATCGGAAAGCCGGCCTCGATGATGTCGACTCCCAGCTGCACGAGAGCCTGGGCGATCTCCACCTTTTCGGTGAGGTTCATGCTCGCCCCGGGCGATTGTTCGCCGTCTCGGAGGGTGGTGTCGAAGATGCGAATCGTGCGTGCTGGGGTCATGGGAGTGGTCGGGAAACGTGAGTGGAGGACCAAAACAGGCCGAAGGCAGCGATAGCCCGGGCGTTGAAGGTTGTCATCTTAACCGCTCGCCATGCGATGCGCTCGGCAGTCGGGGCAGGCAGCGTGTAGAATTCGGCCGGCAGCTTCTCCGCTCGCCATCCCTCTTCCGCCGGTGACCGCCATGTCTTCGATCGTGTCTCCAGAATCCCAATCGCCCGCGGGGCAGACGCGGACGCTGGAATCGCACCCGATCTTGCCCGGGGGAACGGTGCCGCGGAAGTCGACGGGGGGAGTCCTTCTCCGCCGTTTCACGGGGCTGGGCTTCCTGGCAGCCGGTGGCCTGGCGTGGTGGTGGCTGGCAACGCATCACTTCGGCGGGAATGCCGGCCATAACGGCGGGGCGGCCGACCTCGAAGCCGCCGGTCAAGGCAAGGGGGCGCCGGCAGTCGCCACGCCCGCGTTTGTCAGCATGCCGGCGGCGGCGCAGAAGTCGGCGGAGATTGCCTTGTCACCTGCGGACATCCGGCCGCTTCGCGAACACCTCACCGTGCCCGGCCGGATCGACTACGACGCCCGCCACCGGCTCGATTACGCGTCGCCCGTCGATGGCATCGTGTCGCGGGTGTTGGTGAAGGTGCGGCAGAAGGTGTCCAAGGGTGATGCCTTGGCGGAGCTTTCCAGCCCGGACGTGGGCATGGCCCGCGACGAGGTCCGCCGTCGGCAGGACAACCGCCTGATCGAGAAGAAAGCCGCCGACTGGGCGACCACCATAGCCGACAACGTCGAGTCGTTGCTCGACGCTCTCATCAGCCATCCGCCGCTTTCCGACATCGAACGGCAGTTCGAGGACCGCGTGCTGGGGGCGTATCGCGAGAAGATTCTCGGCGCCTATTCACGGCTGATCTACGTCGAGAAGGTGAGCGCCGGGACGAAATCGCTGGGGGAGGGGGGCGTGCTGTCGGGGCGGATCATCGAGGAGCGGGAGAGCAACCTGGAAGTGGCGAAGGCCAACTTCATCGCCGCCTGCGAGGAGGCGCGTTTTCTCACCCGCCAGGATCGCGATCGGGCCCGGGCATCGCTCGAGCAGGCCGACCGTTTGGTGCAGATCTCGCGGGAAAATCTCCGCACGCTCGTCGGCAGCAGGCTGGAGTTCGATCCCGCGGGCGAGGATGAAGTCGAAAGCCCCGGTGACTCCAGTTCCTTGAGCGCCCTGGTGCTGCGCACTCCGTTCGACGGCGTGGTGGAGGATGTCTTCATCGCGAGGGGCGAGCGGGCCCGCGTTGGCGACCGGCTGTTCGTCGTGGCCGACACGAGCGTGCTCTGGGTGCGGGCACAGATCCACGAGCGGCAATGGACGGCGGTGGAGGTCTCCGAGGGGCAGTCTGTGCGGGTCGTGGTGCCGGGTGCCGACGTACATGAAGCGACCGCTGTCGTGAACCACGTGGGTGCGACGGTCGAGACGGAGTCTCGCAGCGTGCCGCTGGTGGCTGAACTCACCAACAACGACGCCCATTACAAGCCCGGCATGTTCGTCTGGGTCGATCTGCCGCAGGGGGAACTGCGAGAGTCATTGGCGGTGCCGGTATCCGCGGTGATGCGGCACGAGGGAAAGTCTTTCGTATTCGTTCCCGACGGTGAGGAACGCTTTCGCCGCGTGGACATCACCACCGGCATCGAAAGCGGCGATTCGATCGAGGTGACCCGAGGCCTCACAGTCGGGCAGCAAGTGGTCTCTCGCGGCGCGTTCGTGCTCAAGAGCGAACTGCTGCTCGAAAAGGAATCGCAGTAACGGGCCTCGCGGCCCGATTCGCCCGGGGGTTGGCTGATGCTGTCAGGTCTTATCGAGTGGTCGCTGGCCAACCGGGCGCTGGTGATAGCGATGTTCGTGCTGATGTCGCTGGGCGGCCTCTACGCCGCCACCCATGTCCCCGTGGATGCGGTTCCCGATCTCGTCAACATCCAGGTGCAGATCGTGACCGAGGCGGGCACGCTGCCGCCGCTGGAGGTGGAGCGGTCGGTCACCTATCCGGTCGAACTGGCTGTCAGCGGCCTGCCCAACGTGGAGGAGATCCGCAGCATCTCCAGGCTCGGCATCTCACTGGTGACGATCGTCTTCCGGGAGGGCACCGATATCTTCCTGGCCAGGCAGTTGGTGGCCGAGCGGCTGCCCGAGGCGAAAAGCCGGATCACGCTGGCCGAGGCCGACCCGAAACTCGGGACGCTAAGCACGGCGCTCGGTGAGATTCTCCAGTTCGAGGTGAGGGGCGCGGGGCACAACCTCATGGACCTCCGCAGCCTGTTGGAATGGGAGATCGCGCCGGCGATGCGGGAGGTGTCGGGCGTGACCGACATCAACAGCCACGGCGGCTTCGCCAAGAGCTACGAGGTTCAGGTCGACCCAGACCGGATGTCCGCCCAGGGAATCACGCTGGGCGAAGTGCTGGCGGCCCTCGAACGCAACAACGTCAGCACCGGCGGAGGCTACATCGTCAAAAACGGTGAGCAACGGTTCATCCGCGGTCAGGCGCTGCTGGCGGACGCCGACGCCATCGAGCAGGTGGTCGTGCGGAGTCCGCCCGGGGGCGTGCCGGTGCTCATCCGCAACATCGGCGACGTCGCGATCGCGCCTCTCGTGCGGCAGGGCGCCGCCACGCGGGACGGCCGGGGCGAGGCGGTCACCGGAATGGTGATGATGATCCGCGGTGAAAACAGCCGGCAGGTGGTGATGGCGGCCAAGGAGCGGCTGAACACGATCCGTGGCACGCTGCCCACCGGGATCGAGATCGACATTCTCTACGACCGGTCGGACCTGATCGCGCGGACGCTCGACACCGTGCTCCACAATCTGGCCGAGGGCGGCCTGCTCGTCGTCGGCGTGCTGCTCGTGCTGCTCGGAAACATCCGCGCCGGGCTGATCGTGGCGCTGGCCATCCCGCTGTCGATGCTGTTTGCCGCCAATCTCATGTGGGCCACCGGCATCTCGGCGAGCCTCATGAGCCTGGGGGCGATCGATTTTGGTCTCGTGGTCGACAGTTCGGTGATCATGGTCGAGAACTGCGTGCGGCGGCTCGGACTGGCGGCGCCGACGGAGTCGAAGCTCGCGGTCGTCCGCGACGCGGCGATCGAGGTCCGCGGTCCGACGATGTTCGGCGAACTGATCATCGCGATCGTCTACCTCCCGATCCTCTTCTTGGAGGGCACCGAAGGGAAGTTGTTTCGGCCGATGGCCCTGACGGTGCTCTTCGCCCTGGCCGGCTCGCTGATCATCTCGCTCACGCTCATGCCGGTGCTGGCGGCCACGGTGCTGCCCCGGGAAGAGGAACACGAACCGCTGCTGATGCGGCTCTTCCACCGGGCCTACCATCCGCTGGCGAAACTGGCTGTCTACCATCCGGTGCTGGTGTCCTTGCTGGCAGCCGGCCTCGTGGTGGCCAGTATCCCGGTGGCGCTGAATCTCGGGGCGGAGTTCATGCCGCGGCTCGACGAGGGGGATCTGCTCATCGAGGTCGTCCGCCTGCCCAGCGCCACGCTGGAGGATTCGGTGCCGATCACGACGCGGATCGAAAAGACGCTCGGTGCATATCCCGAGGTGAAGACGGTCTTCTGCAAGACCGGCCGGCCGGAGATCGCCAACGACATCATGGGCGTGCAGCAGACCGACGTCTGGGTCATGCTCAAGCCCCGTGCGGATTGGCCGGCGGGGGTGAGTCGGGATCAACTCGTGGAACGCATGTCGGCGTCCCTGACCGCCGCGGTGCCGGGCGCCAACTTCGGTTTCAGCCAGCCGATCGAGATGCGTGTCGATGAACTCGTCGCGGGCGTGAAGGCTGACGTCGCGGTGCTCGTGTATGGAGACGACCTCGACACGCTGGGGAATCTCGGTAAACAGATCGAGGGGGTGCTGCGGGGGATCCGTGGATCGGCCGACGTGCGGGCCGACTGGCAGGCCAACGTGCCGACCATGCAGATCGATGCGCGGCCCGATCAATTGGCCCGTCATGCCATCGATGGCATCGAGGTGATGCGGACGGTATCGGCCATGGGAGGCATCCAGACCGGCGTCATCTACGAGGGGCGTCCCCGCTATCCGCTGATGGTGAAGTTTCCGCCGGAGTGGCGAGAGAACGCCGATCGCCTGCCGCAGATCCCGGTCGGGGCGACGGGCGGGCGGCCCGTGCCGCTGGGCGAATTGGCCGACATCAACAGGGCCGAGAGCCCGCCATCGGTGGAGCATGAAAACTCGCGGCGTCGCACGTTCGTGTCGGCGAATGTCCGCGGCCGCGACGTCGCCAGCTTCGTGCAGGAGGCCCAGCGGGCCATTGCGAAGCAGGTTCGCCTGCCGACAGGCTACACGCTGCGCTGGGGAGGCGACTTCGAGAACCTGCTCTCCGCCAGCCGGCGGCTGATGCTGATCACGCCGGTCGTGCTGGGGCTGATCGCCCTGCTGCTCTACACCAGCTTCAAGTCGCTTCGACTGGCGTCGCTGATCTTCTTCGCCGTGCCGGTGGCGGCGTCGGGCGGCATCGCGGCGCTCGCGCTGCGGGGCATGCCGTTCTCGATCGCGGCCGGCGTCGGCTTCGTGGCGCTGTTCGGCGTGGCCGTGCTCAACGGTCTGGTATGGGTGGCCGGCGCGGAGCATGCGAGGCAGGGCGGGCTCGCTCCGCGTGAGGCGGCGATCACCACGGCGGAGGTGCGTATTCGGCCGGTGCTGATGACGGCACTGGTAGCAAGCCTCGGCTTCCTCCCCATGGCGATGGCCACGAGCGCGGGGGCGGAAATCCAGCGGCCGCTGGCGACCGTGGTGATCGGCGGCATCGTCACGTCGACACTGCTGACGGCCTTCGTGGTGCCGGCAATCTACCCGTGGTTTGTGCCACGATCGCGGGTTTGGCACACTCCAGCGGCGTGACCGTTCCTTTCCACGCAGCCTTTTGAATAGAGCAGCCTCCCGATGACACTTCGCGAATTCCAGCAGTTGATCCGCGCCATGTATCATGACAAGGACGCATCGCGAGGGGTGGAGGGAACGTTCATGTGGCTCACGGAGGAAATCGGCGAACTGGCCACGGCGCTCCGCAGCGGCACCCATGAGGAACGGTCGCTGGAATTCGCCGACGTCCTGGCCTGGCTGGCGACGATCGCCAACGTCGTCGACGTGGATCTGGAGGAGGCCGTGGCGAGAAAATATGGAACTGGCTGCCCCGGCTGCGGCCAACTCGCGTGCATCTGCCCCGATGCGGAGAAGCCATGATTGCCCTCGCGCTCGTGCTCGCGGGTCTGTTGACTGCCGAAGCAGCCGCAGCGGATCCACCGGACATGCGTCCCGACCTGCGGGTCGGATTCGATGGCATCTACCGGACTGGCTCGTGGACCCCGCTGACGCTCGAGTTTCCGTCGTCGGCGTCGAACCCGCCGCAGGCTGTGTGCGTGTGGGTCGAGGATCCTGACGGCCAGTACGTCCGGTCGCCTGTGGTGCCGGTCGAGGTCGGCGCGGATGGCAGACCGGTGGCGCGGTTGTCCGTCCGCTTCGGCCGGCCCACCGCGCGAGCGCTCGTGGAGACACTGCCGGGGACGGCCGGCGGTGCGTCTGATCGTGGGCAAACGGCCGCGGTGCCGCAGTCGCTCCCGCCGCCGATTCCGGCAACAGAGTCGGTCATGCTCGTGCTCGGCGAGTTGCCCGCCGCCGAGCGGGCCTCGCGGCTGCTGGCCAAGGATGACGGCACGCGTCCGCGGGTCGTGACGATCAGCCCGCGGACCATTGGCGCCGGCAAAGGAGCCGGGGCAGGGGGGGCGGCCGCGCTGGGACGGACGGCCCGGGCATTCGACGGCGCTGATTCGATCGTCGTCTGCGGCCGGTCGGTTGCGGCCTTCGATCCCGCCGTGCTTCAAGGCGTCGACGCGTGGGTGCGGCAGGGGGGCCAGCTTGTGTTCATCGCGGGCATGTCGTCACTCGATGTCGAGCGTGGCGGCACCGCGGCGGCCGCATGGCTGCCGGGACCAGTCGCGAAGCTGGTGCCGCTGCGGCGAGGCAATGCGATCGAAACGTATGCGCGGGCCAGCCGTCCGCTCGACAAGGGAGCGTTCACCGGCCTGGAACAGCCTCTCTTCAAGCACCCGCAGGCGATCGACGGAAGTGTTGAAGCCTTCGAAGGGCGTGGCCCGGCCGATCTGCCGCTGGTCGTGCGCCGTGCGCATGGTTTGGGCACGCTCGTGTGGGTCGGCCTAGACATCGATCAGGCTCCGTTTCGCGACTGGTCGGGGAGCGACTCCCTGCTCGTCGAGATGCTCCGCGGCCGCCGTGCAACGCAGGACGCCGGACGAGCCGGCGAGACAAACCGCGGCTCGCTGGATCTGACCGGCCAGTTGCGGCAGGCAATCGATCGGTTTCCGGGAGTGGCACCGATTCCGTTCGAGGTGATCGCCGGGCTTGGAATCCTGTACGTCGCCTGCCTCTACCCGCTCGACTGGTGGTTGGTTTCTGGCTGGCGGCGCGGCAGCCCGGCCAGTGGACCGGGGGCATCGTGGGTGGCGTGGGTGTCGTTGCCATTGGTCGTCGCCGCCGCGAGCGGGCTGGCGTGGTCCGCCGGACAACGGTTCAAGGGGACGAACTGGCAGACATCCGCCGCCTCATTGGTCGATCTCGACGTGGCCAGTGGACTGGTGCGAGTCGCCTCGTTCGCGGGCATCTGGTCGCCCATAAATGCTCGGCTCGATCTGGCGGTCGCGGCCGACCAGGGCCGCCTGTCCATGGCCACCGCCGACACCGACGCCGCCCAAGGAGCGGCGACGCGTGAAATCACCTGGTTTGCGGCCTGCAGTCGGGGTATTGGGGGCACCGATGCGCCGTCGCCCCATCCTTCGTTGGCGGCAGCCAACTACGAGTATGGCGGTTCAGCCGCAGCGCTCGACGGCATTCCGATCGCCGCCTCATCGAGCCGATTGTTCGAGGCGGAGATCACCGGTCACATGCCGACCCCGGCGGTGGACTCGACGCTCGCGCGGGAAGGGCAGGGGACCCTGCGGGGCGTGGTGACCAGCCGGCTGCCGTTTCCACTCGAGGGCTGCGTGCTCGCGCATGCAGGCTGGCTCTACGAGGTGGGCCCACTGGGGCCAGGACAATCCTTCGACACCGGCACAGGACGCGGGCCCCGCTCGCTCGCCGGGGCACTGACCCGCCGCACCCAGGTCAAGGATCGCGAGATCAACGTCCGTTGGGACGTCGCCGAACGAGACCCGCTGCGGATTCTGGAGATCGCCGGATTCCATGCGGCCGCGGGAGGCAGCAGCTACACGTCCCTCGAATCGGGACGGCTCGCACGGCTCGACCTGTCGCCGCTCCTCCCGCTCGACCGCGCCGTGCTCGTGGGCCGCGGGCCCGGCCTTGTCGACTGGCAGTGCCACACACAGTCGCTTGCCAGCACCACCACGTCGTCGCAGGTACCGCCCATGAACGGGCAGACCGCCATGTGGCGGATCGTGATCCCGCTCGGCCAGCCCACGACCGCGGCCCCAGGTTCCCCCCCCACCGCGAACACCTCCCCCAGCCCACACTGAACGCAGCCATGATCGAAACGATCGACCTGACCAAGAAATATGGCGACTTCTATGCCCTCGAGTCGCTCGATCTGAAGCTCGAAAAGGGTGACCTTTTCGGTTTCATCGGCCCCAACGGCGCCGGCAAGACAACCACCATCCGCATCCTTTCCACGCTCCGGGCGCCGACATGGGGCGAGGCCTACGTCTGCGGCTACTCCATCTACACGCATCCCCGCGAGATCCGTCGGGCAATCGGTTACATGCCCGACATCTTCGGCGTTTACGATGACATGCGGGTGATCGAATACCTGGAGTTTTTCGCGGCTGCCTATCGGATCGACGGCCCCGAGCGGCGGCGCGTGGCGGAGCGGTCGCTCGAACTGGTCGACCTTGCCTTCAAGCGGGACGAACTGGTGACCAGCCTCTCCCGCGGCATGACGCAGCGACTGGGTCTGGCCCGAGTGCTCCTGCACGACCCGCAGGTGCTGCTGCTCGACGAACCCGCCAGCGGCCTCGACCCACGGGCACGGATCGAAATGCGCGGGTTGCTGAAGCGGCTGCAGGGGCTCGGCAAGACGATCCTCGTCTCCAGTCATATCCTTCCGGAGTTGGCCGACATCTGCAATCGCGTCGGCATCATCGAATACGGCCGACTCTTGGCCTGCGGCAATGTGCAAGACCTTCTGACACAGGTTCGCGGCCGGCCGGTGATCCGATTTCGGCTTGCCGGACCGCCCGAGAAGGCGGCCAAGTTGCTGGAGACATCGCCGGAGGCCGCGGGGGTGGCGGTGCGCGATGGCGAGATTCTCGTGACCCTCGCCGAGGGTGTGGAGGATCCCTCACCGCTGGCGGCGAAGCTCATCGCCGACGGGCATCATCTGGTCTCGATGCGGGAGCAGGAGGTCAATCTGGAGACGGCGTTCCTCGAACTCACGAAGGGCGCGATCGGTCGCCCGGGCCGGACCGCGCCGGCGGAGGCATGACGGAGTGACATGACGAAAGCGAAGGAGTGCGGCATGAACAACAGGCTGTCGATCGGGATGCGGATGGTTTGCAGGTTTTTTTGGGTGGGTGGCGTGCTGGCGGGCACGTGTTTCGTGACGAGGCCGCTCGTGGGTGACCAGACGCCGGGCGAACTGCCCGCGGCCAAGGCGTCGGCAGAGGTCCTCGACACACCCGCGGCGACACTCGGTTATGCGCTCGGCCTGCGGATCGGCAGCCGCATCGCCGCCGACTTCAAGGGACAGGAACCGGCCGTCGACGCCGCAGCGCTCGCTCGCGGGCTGACGGACGCCGTCACGGAGTCGCAACCGCGGCTCGGCGAACAGCAGATCAGGCAGGCGCTCGAGGCCTTCGACGCCCGCATGCGGGCCCGGGAACAGGAATTTGGCAGGAGGATGCGAGAGGCCGCCAAGGTCAATCTCGCCAAGGCGACGGAATTTGCCAGGGCGAACGGCCGGAAACAGGGGGTCACGACCCGGCCGAGCGGGCTGCAGTATGAAGTGATCCGTGCGGGCGCGGGCGATCCCCCCACACTCGACGATACCGTGATCGCGCACTACCGTGGCACCCACATCGACGGCCGTGAATTCGATGCCAGCGACCCAACGGGCGAGCCCGTTTCGTTTCCGCTCCGCGGCGTCGTGCCCGGGTGGCAGGAGGCACTGCCGCTCATGAAGACGGGCGCGAAGTGGCGGATCTACGTGCCGCCGCAACTGGGCTACGGCGAGGAGGGATCGCCACCGGTCATCGAGCCGAACGAACTGCTCATTTTCGAGATCGAGCTGCTCAAAGTCCTGCCAGCCAAGTGAGGTTGAAGCCATGGGCAAGGCAGCAAGAACCATGAGTCGTGCCGCGGTGCTCGTGCCGGCGTGGTGCCTCGCGTTCGCCGGTATGGCCGCATCGTGGGCGAACGCCGCGCCTCCGCCGGTCGATCGGTTCGCCGAGGCCCGCGAACGGATGGTTCGCGACGACATCGCCGGCGGTGGCGTGACCGACCCGCGTGTCCTTGAAAGCATGCGGCTCGTGCCCCGCCATGAATTCCTGGCGGCAGCGCAGCGGCCCTTCGCCTACTACGACATGGCGCTGCCGATCGGCGCATCGCAGACCATTTCGGGGCCATTTGTCGTGGCGTATATGACCGAGAAGCTGGAGCCAAAGCCGACCGACCGCGTGCTTGAGATCGGCACCGGCAGCGGGTATCAGGCCGCCGTGCTCTCGCCGCTCGTGGGCATGGTCTACTCCATCGAAATCAGCCGCATGCTCGGCGAGAAGGCCGGCCGCACGCTCTCGCGGCTGGGCTATCGCAACGTCGTCACGAAAATCGGCGATGGCTTCCAAGGCTGGGCCGAGCACGCACCGTTCGACAAGATCATCGTCACCTGCTCTCCGGAAAACATTCCGCAGCCGCTCGTCGATCAGCTTGCGGAAGGGGGACGCATGATCATTCCGGTTGGCGAACGCTACGAGCAGACGTTGGTGCGGTTGTCGAAGCGGAATGGCGTGATGGAGCGGGAGTCGCTCGTGCCGAGCCTGTTCGTGCCGATGACGGGCACGGCGGAGCAGGGGAGGAGAGTGCAACCGGACGGGACGAAGCCGGCGCTGAACAACGGCGGGTTCGAGGAAATGCTTCCCGACGCGGACGTGCCCGCTGCCTGGTACTACGGTCGGCAGTCGAGCATCGTCGCGGGGCAGGATGCCCCGGAAGGCCGGCAGTATCTCCGCCTTGAAAATGCCGAGCCGGGCCGGCCAGCCCATCTCTTCCAAGGGTTTCCTGTGGACGGCCGCACAGTTGGCCGGGTGGCATTGTCGCTGGAGGTACGTGGCGATGGCATCGGAGCCGGGCCAAACCCGGACGATCTACCCGGCCTCGTGGTTCGGTTTTTCAACGAAGAACGCAGTCGGTCGCAGCATGGGCCGTTGGGGCCGTGGAAAGGCAACGGTCCGTGGCGGCGGGTCGAAGGGACGATCGCCGTGCCCGTCTGGGCCCGCGAGGCCATCGTTCAGATCGGACTCCTTGGGGCGACTGGACAACTCGACGTGGATGACGTCCGTATCACGGGCATCCCACGCTAATTCTTCCGGTTTTCCGGCTTTTTTGGCCACGGTGCGGGGACAATCCGCCCGCGACACAACCCGCCGGGGGGCGGCGCATCCCTCCGATTCGGGCCCAGAAAAACAGCCGGCACATATTCCCCATCCTCCTTGATTTACCAAATCAGCAAACTATCCTTGGCTCGTGCCGGCAGTTTTTAGCGTCCCAGCCGTCAGCGGCTGAAAAACGGGCGTTCCACACTTTTCAAGGGAGCGTGATTCAGATGTTGGTCAATCGTCGGTGGTTGCGGGTGGCTGGGGTTGTCACATTTGTCGCGGTTGCAGCGACGGCCTGCGACGCTGATGCTGGCTGGCATCACCGTTATCGTGGCTACGGCTCCTCCGGCGGCAGTTCTGGTGGTTCCTCGGGTGGAAGCTCGGGCGGTAGTTCGGGTGGGTCGTCCAGTGGCAGCTCGGGCGGCTCGTCGGGCGGCTCCAGCTCCTACAGCTCCTACGGCTCTTCGGGTGGCAGCTATGGTTCGTCTGGCTCGGCCGGATCGCACGGCAGCTGGGGTTCGCACCATGCCGCCAAGATGGCACGGCGTGCCTACCGTCACTCGTCCCACGGCTCGTCCGGTGGCTCCTCGGGCGGCAGCTCCGGTGGCTCGTATTCCTACAGCGGTTCCTCGGGTGGGTCCTCGGGTGGCGGCTCGTACGGCGGCGGTTCCTACGGCGGCTCGTACGGTGGCTCCTACGGCGGCACCTCGGTGCCGGCGGCCACCTACTCCAGCGGCTACGGCGATACCGTCGAGTCGTACCGTGTGATCAGCGAGGCGCCTTCGGTCAGCGGTGGTGAGATCATCGAGACGCCGCGGGCGATCAACCCGATCTCCACCGATGCCACGACCAGCGTGGTGCCCTCCGACGCGGCCCTCCTGTCGGTGGAAGTTCCCGCCGGCGCGACGATCTACGTTAACGGCACGAAGACGTCGGCCACGGGCACCGTGCGACAGTACCTGTCGCGTGGGCTTGCCGCCGGCAAGCGGTATGAGTTCACGGTGCGGATGACCGTTGACCGCGACGGCCAGACCAGCGAGAAGACCAAGGTCGTTTCGCTGGCCGCGGGCGGACGTTCGAGCCTGTCCTTCGCCGAGTCCTCGGCCCCGAAGACGAGCCTGACGTTGCACGTGCCCGCCGACGCCAAGGTCTGGCTGGCCGGCAACGCGACCGGGTCTGCTGGTGGCACTCGGCAGTTCGAGACCACGACGCTGGCTGCGGGCCAGGCGTGGAAGAACTACGAGATCCGCGTCGCGACCGTCGTTGACGGCCGCGAGCAGGTCGTGTCGAAGGTGATCGATCTGGCCGCCGGCCAGTCGGTCGAACTGTCGCTCGACCCGGCCCAGCGGACGGCCTCGGCCGACACGACCGCCTCCACTCGATAGTTTGCCTTCCGACGGCCCGGGCTTGCCCGGCCGTCCTGTGCAGTCCTTCGCTCCCGCGCGGCCGCGTGCCGCGCGGGAGTTTTTGTTTTCACGAGACCAACTGGTGACGCGCCGCCCCAGGCTCTCCCTACGTTCCCGATCTTGCCCAGACTGTCGTCTTGGGGGCAGGGCGGTGAATGAATCGCGGTCGCGTCGAAGACACCGGTATGACGTCGGTCAGACCACGTGCCGTTAGCCGCTCCTCATGGCCTCCAGCCGTGAGAATGGTGGTGTCGTTGGGCCTTCTCGTCTATTTTGCGGCCGTGATCGTGCCGCCCCTGGCAGGCCCGCCACCAGCAAGCGAACTGGCCATGGCGGCACTCCAGCCGTTGCGGCCGCTCGTCGGGAGCCTCTTCCTGGGGCACGGCTACAGGTTTTTCGCCCCTAATCCAGGGCCGGGCCACTCCATCCAATGGACGATGCAGATGGCCGACGGATCGACGCGGCAGGGCTCGATCCCGGACCGCGATGCCGACTGGCCCCGACTGCTCTACCACCGCAGGTTCATGATCAGTGAGAAGATCGCGGCGTTCGTGCCGCCTCCCGACGCGCCGGCAGACGTGCGGCAGCGGAGCAGGGGGGACTGGCAGCCGCTCGTCAAGGATGTCGCCGGCCAACTCCTCCACCGGCATGGCGGCAGCCAGGTGACGCTGCAGATGACGGAGCACTATCTGGCGGAACCGGAAGAGGTGATCCGCTCGGAGCAGGGGAGGGACGTGGTCACTCCCTTGGGCACCTATGCGCTGGCTGGATCGCATCCATCGGCGGGGACGGCCGACCGATGAGCGACACCATGGTGGCCGATGGAACACCGCGCCGCGGCAGTTGGCTGGGCGACTGGCTCGATGCGTGGAATACGTTCTGGTTCACGCCCGCCGATCCACTGCCGCTGGCGCTGATACGGATCGCCGTCGGCACGCTTCTGGCATGGGCGAGCTTCGTCTGGTGGCTCGACGCCGAGGCCTTTTTCGGTCATCAGGGCTGGCAGCGGCCCGAGAACGTCTGGCGGATGAACGACCAGCCGTGGCAGTGGAGCTGGTACTTCGCCGCAGGGTCCGCCGAGATGCCCCGTCTCCTCGCGGGCATCTCGCTCGTCGCGGCCGTGATGCTCGCGTTCGGCATCGCCACGCCCGTGGCGGCGCTCGTTTCGCTGGTGGGCCTCGTCAGTGCCGTCAACCGCGCACCGCTCAATGTCTTCGGGCTCGACGACACGCTGGGGATGCTCCTGATCGCGGTGGCGGTCGGACCGGCCGGGGCGGTGCTCTCGGTCGACCGCATGCTGGCGCCGGATCATTCCGCGGGCCGGCCATCGGTGCGGGCGAACCTGGCGCTGCGGCTCATCCAGGTGCATCTCTGCGTGGTCTATCTCTTCTCCGGTGGCGGGAAACTCTTGGGCGCCAGTTGGTGGGAAGGGACGGCCCTGTGGGGTGCTGCCGCCAATGTCCAGTACCGCACGCTCGACCTGACATGGCTGGCCAGCCACCCGTGGCTCGTGAACGCGCTCACGCTCAGCACGCTCTGGTGGGAGATTGCCTACGCCGCGTTGATCTGGCCACGGCTCACCCGCCGGCTGTTTCTCGCCATGGCGGTGCCGGTGCACTTGGGGATCGGCCTCACGATGGGCATGATGGAGTTCGGGCTGGCGATGCTCACGGCGAACTTGGCGTTCGTGCCGGCGCCTGTCCTGCGGCGTCTCCTGCGGCCGCTGCTCGGCCGATCTGCGGGAACATCATCGCCTCGTGCATGACTGACACCACTGGCATGAGCGGCTCGCCGCGCACGATCCGCTTGACGCTGGCCTACGAGGGCACGCGGTATTCGGGCTGGCAGAGCCAGCCCGGGCAGGCGACGGTGCAGGGGACGCTCGCCGAGGCGATCCGGGGCGTCACGGGCGAGGCGATCGTGCCGCGGGGCTCGAGTCGCACCGACTCCGGTGTCCATGCGCTCGGTCAGGTGGTGGCGTTCACGACCATGAGCAGCCTCGAGCCGGGGGTGTGGGTGCGGGCGCTCAATGCCAAACTGCCCTCCGACATCACCGTCGTGGAGGGGTTTGCAGCCTCGAATGACTTCGATCCGGTCTGGGCCGCCGTCCGCAAACGCTACCGCTACCGCATCCACGATGCGGCCTGGCGTCCGGTGCTTCAGCGGCATCTGGTCTGGCGATGGAAATCCAGGCTCGATGTGCCCTCGATGCAGGCCGCCGCCGCCGAACTCGTCGGTGAACACGATTTCACTAGTTTCGAAACTACCCCCTCCACAAGGCGGTCGAAAGTTCGCACAATTCACACGGCCGAGGTGTTTCGCCACTCCGGCTACGACGACGCGGCCGATGCCGAGGTTTGGATTGAAGTCGTCGGCAACGGCTTTCTCTACAACATGGTGCGAATCATCACGGGGTCGCTTGTGATGGTTGGCTCCGGCAAGCGGAAGCCGGAGTGGATCCGCGAGGTGACCGCGGCCCGGAGCCGGCCGGCCGCGGGCCCGACGGCGCCGCCGCAGGGGCTCGTGCTCGTGTCGATCGAACTGGACCTCGGCGTTTCCAACACTCCAGCATCTTTGAATCCAGCGACTGCATGGCAAGAATCCCCGAACAGCTCGGAACACTGACCCTCAGCCGCCAGCTGGGAATGGGCCGGCACTGCCAGGTCTGGGAGGCCGTGGACACAGACTCCGGCCGGCGGGTGGCAGTGAAGGTCGTCGTTCCCGAGATGGCCAAGGATCCCGAGCAGCGCCGGCTGCTCCGCCACGAACTGGCCGTGGCCCGCAGCCTCGACCATCCCGCGATCGTCCGCATCGATGCGTTCTCAACGGCGGGCGGTCTGCCACATCTGGTGATGGAGCTCTACCCGCATGCCAACCTCAAGAAACAGGCCAACGCGGGCGTCGACGAGATCACGCAGCGGTTGCACCGCATCGTCACGCAGGTGGCCTGGGCGCTCGACCACATGCACGTCCGCGGCTGGGTGCATCGGGACATCAAGCCCGAAAACGTGCTCGCAGCGCCCGACGGCGAGGTGAAGTTGATCGATCTGGCCATCGCTGCACGAAAGTCCGGTGCCATCCGGAGGCTTCTGGGCGGCAAGGTGAAGGCACAGGGCTCGCCCAGCTACATTGCGCCGGAGCAGATCCGCGGCCTGCCCGTCGACCCGCGGTCCGACATCTATTCCTTGGGCTGCGTGCTTTTCGAAATGCTCGCGGGCATGCCGCCATACACTGCTTCCAACACCGAGGAACTCCTGCACAAGCACCTCTCAGCGACGCCGCCATCGGTCGAGGCCTTCAACCGCAATGCCACGGCCAGCGTCTCCAAGCTGATCCGGCAGATGCTCGCCAAGAAACCGGCCGACCGGCCCGCTTCCATGAAGGAGATCGTGCAGCACGTCGGGGCGATCAAGTTCCTGAACCGGGCAGGCGGCTGAGCCGTGTTCACGGCAAGGCTCGGCCTCCTGCCGACCTTGCCGTGGCCGACCTCCGTCGGCTGGTGCTGACCCGGCCCTCCGGGCCTGGCGCCTGTGGCTTCAGACAGCTTCGGCATCCACTTTCGAATTGACGCGGGGTTCGACCAGTGGTGACAATCTTGGGTCACCCCGTACCCGTGAGGTCACCTGATGTCGTCCGGATTGCATCGACTGCCGCTCGAAAAGCCCATCTACGAGATCGAAGACAGGATCTCGCAACTGGAGGCCGCGCCGGTCGGTGCGCAGGAGCAGGAAGAGTTGCGGCGGCTGAAACGCGAACTCGTCGACGTGCAGAAGAATGTGTTCGGGAGCCTCGATCCCTGGCAGACCGTCGAGGTGGCCCGCCATCCCAATCGCCCCAAGACGAGCGACTACCTGTCACTCGTCTTCGACGAGTTCGTGGAACTGCACGGCGACAAGGCCTTTGGCGATGACCCGGCGATGCTGACCGGTTTTGCCAAACTCGAACAGCACAAGGTGCTGGTCGTTGGCCACCAAAAAGGAAAGACGCTGACCGAGCGGCAGGCCTGTCACTTCGGTTGCGCCCATCCCGAGGGCTATCGCAAGGCGATGGGGAAAATGCGACTGGCTGCGAAGTATGGGCTGCCGGTGATCTGCCTGATCGATACTCCCGGAGCCTACCCGGGCATCGGTGCCGAGGAACGCGGCCAGGCCCAGGTGATCGCCGAGAGCATGTTTCTGATGGCGACGCTTCCCGTGCCGATTCTCTGTGCGGTCATCGGCGAGGGTGGCTCGGGCGGAGCGCTCGGCATTGGCGTCGGCGACCGGGTGGCGGTCCTCGAGCATGCCTACTACAGCGTGATCAGTCCCGAGGGCTGTGCCGGGATTCTTTGGAAGAGCGTCGAGTTCAAGGCCGACGCGGCACGGGCGCTGCGATTCCGCTCACGCGACCTGAAGGAGTTCGGCGTGATCGACGCCGTGATCGAGGAGCCGGCCGGCGGTGCCCATCGGCATCCGCGGCAGATGGCGACCCGGCTCAAGACCTGGCTGTTGCGGTCGCTGCGAAGCCTGGTCGACCAGCCGGTCGAAACCCTCGTCGCGGACCGCTACGAAAAGTTTCGGCGGATGGGAGTGTTTCTGGAAGAAGCTGCGTCGTAAGAAGCGATGCGCAGCACCAGCAGCCGGAGGCTGCCAAGAAACTAAACTGACTGAAGCCGGGCATCCGCCCATCGGGCGACACGATGCCGTGTGTTTCGTGATCACGGTGCCGCGAATGGGAGAGTGCTTCGAAGAGGTCGTATCGCCGCGAGACGCTATGGCAGGCAGCAGGAGCACGTTCGCACACGCACTCGGCAACTGGCGTGCTGCGTATTTCGCATGCCAAGGCGTCGCGACTCTCACGTGGTGGCTCCTGATCGCCGTCTCACCGACATGGAGGCGATGGTTTGCGTTCGCCGACGACGGCGCATCGCTGCTGCAGTTCCTTCCGGGTGACTTGACATTCTGGGTGCTTGGATCGTTTCTTGCGGCGTGGGGTGAGTCGATCCGTGCGCCATGGCGGCACGCCGTGCGGCACGCCTTGGGCGGTGCCATTGCCTGCTCGCTCGTCCACGCGGCATCCGTCGCGACGATTGCGGGCGCGGGATTCGGTGGCGTCCTTCTCATGATGCCGGCTGTGCTGCTCACGGGGTGGTTGTCATGGTTTTCGGACCGATAAATCCGATCGCCGACCTACGGCCGAGAGTCGCACACCCCGCGTCCCGGGCATGGAACTCATGCAAGACCGCCCTGCAGATCGTCGTCATGTGGGCGATCCTGCTGGTGGTGTTGCCGCTGGTCATTCAACGGGCCGAGGCCTGGCTCGGCATGCCTTCTTTCACTGGAAATCGATGGATCGGAGCATGCCTGTTTCTCGTCTTCAGCATGACCGGCCTCCACACGGCGAACGTCATGGTTCGCGACGGTGCCGGCACCCCGTTGCCGCTGGACACGGCAAGGAACCTGGTCGTGTCGGGCGCGTACCGTCATGTGCGGAATCCGATGGCGATAGGCGGCTTCGGTCAAGGGACTGCCGTTGGGCTCTGGCTGGGGTCGCTTGGAGTGCTGTGCTACGTGGCCGTCGGCGCGGTTGTCTGGCAGTTCGTGGCCCGGCCCTGGGAGGAACGCGACCTGGAGGCACGATTCGGCGACCGGTATCGGAAGTACCGCGACGCGGTCCCATGCTGGCTCCCGAGACTGCGTCCGTATGTCGACCGCGGTCCAGATGCAGCACCGGCGTTGTCGGACGAGGGGATGCCGCCGCCGTCGAGCAGGTGAAGCATTGGATTCTGGGGACTCCCCCGATCCCTCTCCCCAACGTCCGATAATGTCTCTTATGTCCGGTTTTGGCCCCGTTCGTTTTCGCCCTGTTTTCAGCAGCGAAGCCGCCCTGCTCCCCTGTTCGATTCAGGGGCCGGATGGCTGCGTGCTGCTGACCGCATCACCGCCCCGGCAGCGGTGATTGGGCACCGACCGGATAGCGTTGCGGCGTCGGCTGCTGGGGCACGAAGGGCTGCTGTGCGAATGGCTGGGGAGCTGGCATCGGAGCTGCGGCAGGCTGGGCCACAAATCGTTGCGGCGATGCGAAGCCACTCGGGGCCGGCACTCCAGGTGCCGCTGTCGGTGACGCATAGCGTTGCCCGGCGACGGCCTGTTCCGGGCCGGCCGAACGCGGCACAAACCAGGCGGAGCCCGCCGGCAGTTCGCCGCCAGCCTGCATCGCCCCCTGCCCTGCGCCGCCCCCCTGCTCCGTTCCGGCCCAGGCCGCCGCCGACGTGACGCCGTCCCACATCGCCTTCAGGGGCGAAGGCTGCCCGGCGAGCGCCGACGGCTGTCCGGCTGCAGCGGCCGGCATGCCCATCGAGGGCTCGAACTGTTTCTCGAACTGCTTCACGAACGGATCGACCGTATCGTGGATCTCCTTGGGAAGGTAGGTGTCTGCGCGAACGATCAGTTCCGCCACGAGTCGGCCGCTCCGGCTGGCCACGATCTGGTGGCGATAGGCGGGGGCGAGCGTCACGCTGAAAAACGTCACCACGACGCAGATGAGCACACCCTTCGCCAGGCCCAGGAGCAGGCCGAGCTGGTGATCGAACGCCGAGAGATGCACCGCGTTGATCGCTCCCGAAATCACGCGAAACACGAGCCAGACGGCGAGCGACGTGCCGACATAGACGGCCAGCATCGCCGCGAAACGGTTCCACGGAGCCTGGGTGCCAAAGAACGGGGCGAGCATGGCGCCGAAGCGAAAGGCGACATAGCTGCTGGCCACAATGCCGGCGATCCAGGCCAGTTGCCACACCATGCCCTTGAAATAGCCGAGCAGTGCGGCCCCGGCCAGAATGCCGAGCATGACGAGGTCGTAACCTTCAAGATCCACTCCAGCCTCCGGTACTCTGTGACCAGCGATGGTCGGAAAGCCTCCAAACCAGTGGTACGGAGTGTAGGGATTGCCCCACTCGGGAGCGAAGTCCAAACCGTAGCAATACCCACCTCAAGCAAAAAGATTTACCAAGACCCCCATGCAGCCCAGTCGCCACAAGCTACCCAAAAAACGCGCGGACGACAGCAGACCCAACCCATGCCTCTCGCGCAACCGAAACTGTGCATACCTCGCAAGCAACGCAAACACCCCTTCATTGCTAACTTATTTCAGTTGGGTGATCTTTTCCTGCAGGCAGTGCAGGGGGGCTGGTGACCACGCAGCCGACGCTGAATCTCCAAACGTGACGATGCCCCCGATGTCGATAACCTCCGTGTGTCTGTGCTGACCGCCTTGGTGGGCGGTCGCGCAGGCATGTCGTGCGCATGCGGTCGCTCCCGTGCGTGGACAGGCAGGCAGGACTTTGGCGGGGGATCGCAGTGCCCGGATTCCAGGCGCACATCACCGGTTCATCCATCGTAGGCGCCGGCTACGCCGCCGCTGCGTGGTATGTGGGCGGAATGCCCCCGGTCACCTGCCTGCTCGGGGGCACCGTCTGTGCCGTGGCCGGCATGTTGCCCGATCTCGACAGCGGTCCCGGCGTGCCGATGCGGGAAAGCGTGGCGTTCGCAGCCGCCATCGCGCCGATGCTGCTGCTGCAACGCTTCCATCAAATGGGCATGCCGATGGAGGCAATCATCCTCGCCGCGGCCGTGGTCTACGCCTTGATCCGGTTCGGCGTGACCTGGCTGCTCGAGCACTATTCCGTCCACCGCGGCATGTTTCACAGCCTGCCCGCAGCGGCGATCGCCGGCCAGATCACCTTTCTGACCTTCAGCCATGACGACCCGATGCGGAGGTATTTCATCTCCGGTGCGGTGGTGCTCGGCTTCCTCACGCACCTCGTGCTCGACGAGATCTGGAGCGTCCGGCTCGGGTTGTTCGGCACAAAGGTGAAGAAGGCGTTTGGCACCGCACTGAAATTCCACGGCCCCGTGCTCTGGTCGAACGTCGTGGCCTACGTGCTGGTCATCGCCCTGGGATTGATCGCCGCCACGGATGCCGCCCGGACGGAACGGATGTCGATGGCCCGGCAGCAGATGGAGCAGGCGTCGCGGTCGTACCAGACCATGCCCGCCCCCTATAATTACCGCCGCTAGCATGGTGGCGATGGCCGCTTGCCCTGCCGGCCGCGCCGCACGATCATGGTGGGCTTCCCCTCTCCCACCGGGCCCTCCCCATGCAACCTGTCCTGGCTGCGACATCCCCCAGCGCCCTGCCGTTCCTGACGCTGGCCATCCAATTGGCTGTGGTGGCCGCCGCAGCCTACGCCGGCGGGTCGTCGCTGTCGTTTCTTTCCATGGGGCATCGCCGGATGCAGGTGCTGCTCTCGCTGACCGGGGGCGTGCTGCTCGGCGTCGGTCTCCTACATCTCCTGCCCCATGCCTTTCTCCAACTCGACCGGCAGATCGACACCACGATGATCTGGGTGCTGGTGGGGTTCTTCCTGATGTTCCTGCTCGAACGGGCGTTTCACGGACACTCGCACCACACGGCCGATGGCGGGGATGATCACGGTCACGCCTGCAACCACGATCATGACCACGCTGAAACGCATGCTGCTCCGGGGAGCGGTCGCTGGGCCTGGTGCGGGGCCTTTGCCGGACTCGCGCTCCACAGCCTCGCCGACGGCGCAGCGTTGGCGGCTTCAGTCCGTGCCGACAGCGACCACGGGGAGGGCTGGCTCGCGGGGTTCGCCACGTTCCTCGCGGTTTTGCTGCACAAGCCGTTCGACTCCGCGATCATCGGCACACTGATGCTGAGCGCCGGCGTGTCGAGCCGTGGCCGCAGCATCGCCAACGGGATGTACGCCCTGGTCGTGCCGCTCGGCGCGGTCGCGTTTCTCGCCAGTCTGAGTGTGTTTGGCGGCCAGCAGGCGACGATTCTTGGCGTGGCGATGGCCCTGGCAGCGGGCGCCTTTCTGTGCATCGCCGCCGCCGACCTGCTGCCGGAGGTGCAGTTTCACAGCCACGACCGCGTGCTGCTGACAGCGAGCCTCGCGCTCGGCCTGGCGATCGCCTGGGGCATCACCGTGATGGAGCGGTCTTCGCACGCCCACACCCACGCGCATGCGCACGCGACGGAATCGCACGGCGGGCGGTAGCTTCACGCGACACTACGCGTGGTTGCTGCGTGCTGCAACCAGACCGCCGGTTGCGGCATGCTCCTCAGCATCTGCAGCGGGACCGCAGTGAGCCGGGATCGGCGAAGGTGAAGGAGACGAGGAGGATGTCCGACTTGTTGTGCGCACCATCCCATCCCGGGTGAATAAGTCGGAATCTCCGAGCGACGGAACCTTTGACGTTCCGGCGGTTTGGGCCAATCGACGTGTGTCGGATGAACGATCGCCTGGAGCCCCTCACTCGACGTCGAGGCCGCGTTTGCGGCGGGATTCGCGGACCTCGTCCATCACTTCCTCGATCAGCCCCTGCTGCCGGCGGATCTGCGGCACCTGGGACTGAAAGCACCAGGCGATCATCGCCGCCAGGCCGAGGCCGCCGAGGAGATGCGGCGTGACCCACTGCTGCGTCCCTGGGCGTCCCGATGCAGGGTCGGCCGCGCCGCCGAGCGCGACGATCGTCACCACCGCCAGCATGCCCATCAGGGCGAACGGAAAGGCCGCCCGCTTGAGCCGCCGGCTTCGGTCGATGTAGCTGCCGTCGAGGCCGTAGGTCTCCACCACCTCCCGGCACCAGCGGCCGGTGCCGATGAAGTAGGTGACGGCCATGCTGTTGACGAGCACCACCATCAATGCCGCCAGCACGCCGGAGAGCCGGTGCACGGTGCCCCAGCGGAGTACCGCGGGGGCCGTCTGCCCGTGCAGATCGCCCAGCCAGAGGCCCAGCCCCGCCGTCGCCGCCATCAGCGCCACCGCGAAGAGTGCCGCCCGTGAGAACACGAGATCCATGATCGAGCCTGCTAGTCTGGTCCGGAGAACGATGCCGATGAGGCAACGACCTGAGCGTCGCGCCACCTCATCATGGTAGGCTCGTGCGGGAGTTCAAGCCATATGGCTGCCCCATGTGACCGCCCCGAGCGAACCGATGCCACCTGTCGAAAAGCCCTCCCTTCTGCTGACCTGCGGTGATCCAGCCGGCATCGGGCCCGAGGTTGTCATCAAGGCCTGGGCTGCCACGCCGGCGCATGCCCGCGTTCGGCTGCGTGTCGTGGCTGAAATCGAGATGCTGGCTCGCGTGCTGGCCGAACGATCGGGCCTGCCGCGGCTGGCGATGGAGGGAGTCGACCCCGGCGACCCGCGCGATTCCGCGATCGACAGGCTGCTCGTGATCGAACCGACCACGGGTCGTGCTGGCACGACCCGTGCGGGCATCATTGAGCCGGGCGTGGTCAGCGCGGCCGGTGGGGCGAGCGCCGCGGCCGCCGTGGAGACCGCGGCCCGGCTGGTGCGAGAGGGATTCGCACGCGGCATCGTCACCGGTCCGCTGCACAAGGCGGCGCTCCATGCCGCCGGCTTCGACGTGCCCGGCCACACCGAAATGCTGGCGCGATCCTGCGGACTCGCCGACACCGACGTGTCGATGATGCTCTGGCTGCCATCGGTGGGATCCCCCGCCCCGCCGGCGGGTCTGGGCGTCGTCCACGTGACGCTTCACGAGTCGCTCGCGCACGCGGTCGCCCGGCTCTCCACGGAGGGCATTGTGCAGGCCGGCACGCGGTTGGCGGGATTGCTCGAACCACTGCTCGGCCGCCGTCCCCGGATCGCCATCGCGGCGCTCAACCCGCATGCCGGCGAATCGGGGCTGTTTGGCGATGAGGAGACGCAACTGATCGCTCCCGCCGTGCGTCGGCTGGCGGAGGCCGGCATCGATGCGACCGGCCCACTGCCGGCCGACACGCTCTTCCTGCGTGCCAGCCGCGGCGAGTTTGACGGCGTCGTGGCGCAGTACCACGACCAGGGGCACATCCCGATCAAACTGCTGGGCATGCACCGGGCCGTCAACATCACCCTCGGGCTTCCGCTGGTGCGGACGAGCGTGGCCCATGGCACGGCCTTCGACATCGTCGGCACCGGCGCGGCCGACCCGGCGAGCATGCTGGCGGCGATCGATGCGGCCACACGGCTGGTGGAGGCGGGCTGGCCGGGGTGAACGCGCGGCTACGGCCGCATGGGCGCCAGATGCTTCACGCGGGCTTCCGTGTGATCGATGAGCCCTTCGATGGCCGGCTTGTAGACGAATGCCGCCGCGTCGACAGGCTCTCCCAACCGGACATCGTAGAGTTCGAGGACCGCCACCGGCTCGGGCTCGCGGTCGGCAACCGGGCGACGGCCCGGAATCGCCAGCCATTCGATGCGAAACGGAAACAGGTCGCGTTTGCCGATCGACAGCCGCACGCTCCACGGCATGCCGTCGGGAAGTTCCGCGGCGGTGATGCCACCCGGCTTCAGGGCGGCCTCCTTGTGCGATGGCAGCAGGAGCGCCAGGCACTCCCCACACCAGCGGCCCTCGATCCGCCAGACAGGCAGGTCGTCGATCGCGGTCGGCTCCACCGTCGTGAATCGAAACCAGTCTCTCGTCAGCGTGAGCGTTCGCTGCACGCCACCGAGATACGGTGCGGCCACCACGTCGTCGGCGGGCCTGAGTTGGTGCAGCCGCTCGCGGATGCGGCGGACGTCGAGCCGTTCGAGCTGTGGCGCTTGCGGACCGATCCGCCGGTAGGACCAGGCAAACAGCCCATCGCACACCTCCAGCAGATCGAAGGTCTCGGTGTCTGATTTCATCGACGATTCGTAGCGATACCGCTGATCCTCGCCGAGCCCCGACTGCACGTAGCGGCCAGCGCCGACGAGCACGCGATCATCCACGCGGACCCGCTGGCGAACCCGGGCGGAGATCGAATCGACCCGTCCCATCGCCGCCAGTGCCGCGGCAACGATCCGCTCGGCCTGAGCCGCCTGATCGGCCACCGGAGCGGCCACGGCCGCTGTCACCGGGTCGGCAACCGGCGCGGCGGGTGCGACGGCATTTTTACGGTAGATGCTCTCTGCCGGGCCTGTTTGCCCCGGGGCCGCGGGCGGTGCGAACTGCAGTTGCTGCGCCCAGGCCGAGCCGCAGGCGAGGAGCGACACGCCGGCCATCACCAGGCTTATCCAAGCACTGATATCCAGCCTGCGACGGGCCTCGTCAGGCTGGGTGCACAACGCTGGCAATTTGGGAAAGCTGTTGAGCGTCACGATCAGGTCGACTTTGAGGATTTTGCCAAAGAAGCGGGCCGTGGCACGTCGAAGAACGATGTGTGGCTCAAGTATCCAAGGCTTGAACCGGCCGGTCCGTGCATCTCCCGAAGAGTGTACGGGATCGGGGTTCAACCGGCCCATGCCGGACTGCCGCGGATGTGCGAGTCGGCAACACGATCCTGGTCCGGAGGTGATTCGATGCTCAACCGACGCCTGCAAGGTTTGGTCGGCTTCTCCTTGGCGGCCACGCTCTCGGGGTGCCATATCCCCGCGAATTCGCCCCTGACGGGTCTGGCTCAGCTCCGTCCGGTGGCCCCACAGCACACCAACGTGCTGCCGCCAGCCGCGATGCTGCAACACCCCGGTCCGGGCGTCGATGGCCCAGGCCCCGGAGTGATCGCCGCCGCATCCTATGAAGCCGCGTTGGCTGCCTCCTACGCCAGCGGTGGCGACGGCTCCGACGGCAGTGGCATGGGAATTGACGGCAGCGGCATGGGCGTCGGCGGCACGGGAGGGGTTTGTGCCATGGGCGATGCCGGTGGTGGTGGTGGTGGTGCCGGCGGCATGGGCGCCGCCATGGCCCCCACGTCGCAGATCGGCTTCATCGGCCCCGACGGCATGCAGGTGCGGTGGGATGTCTCGATGGCGGGCGGGTTCGATTCCACGCCGCTGGTGACTCCGGGCCGCTACGACTTCCCGCAGGGCGCCATCTACCGGCTCAAGATCACCGACATTCCGGGCCGGGAGGGGCTCGAACTCTACCCGTCGCTGGAGGTGGCCCCGGTCACGCCGCGCACGGCAGCCTTCCTCGCCCACAACGCCATTCCGTTCCAACTGACCGAGGAGGATATCGACCAGGTGACCACCGGCAACTTCGTCACCAAGGTCGTCTACCTGCCTGATCCCTGCTACCAGGAACTCGCCGTCGCCGGCGTGGAGACCCTGGTGAGCACCCGGCTCGATCCGGGCATCGATCCGGTCGTGGAGGCGGATCGTCGCGGCTCCATCCTCGCCATCATCCGCATCGGTAACAAGGATCTCGAATCGTCAGGAGTCGGCGGGGCCGGTGGGGTCGCAGGGGACGCTGGAGCCGCCGGAGGCATCGCCTCGACCGGGGGCGGCACGCCCGTGGGACTGGCCGCACCGCTGGGGATGCCATGCGGCGGGAATCCGTCGCAGCTGCCTCCCGCCTTCATCACCGGGATGAACGCGCCGCAATACGGTATGCCGATCACCGGCACGCCGATCGGCCTCCCGGGCCCGGCCCACATCCCGCTGGGCGTTCCTGCCGGCCTGCAGAAGCACACGATCACCAACCACACGAAGATGCACATTCCGCCGCCGACCCGCGAGCTCAAGCTGCATGTCCAGCAGAACCCCGGGCTCAGCTATCCGAAGCCCGCCCACCGGGCCTACATCGCCGAGAACCACGACGTGCCGAACATCATGCTGAAGCAGCCGAAGGAAGATCGCAAGCGGTGGGTCGACAACGGGGGGCCCGACCCCGACGCCCTCAACGCAGGCGTGGCCTGCCCGCCCGGTGCCCCATGTCCGCCGAGCCCCTGATCGTCTCCGGTGCATCGTCAAGCCTGCCCCGGTCGCTGGTCGAACTGCGACAGGTTTGATTCCCGAGAACACGGGCTCCTCGTGCACCTGCCTCCGATCGACGCATCCGTCCGACCACCCTACGAACTCCTTCCCCATCACGTATCACACCACCATGAGGTCTTTCGCAAGGATCATCCGAACAGGGGCCGTGCTGCGAGTCGCCCGCGTGCTCATGGTGGCGGCGTTCCTCGTTCTGGCGATTGACACGGGCCATACCCGTGAAGTCGCCGGACCGAGGGGCGATTCCGCCTCCATGTCTGAACCGGGAGCGATTGGCGCCGTGCGGCGACTGCAGCCCGGCCCCTGTCCGGAATCCATGCTGCCTGATGCGGTGCAGCCGGTCGAGATCCGCGGCCCGAAAGGGATGCGGATCTCGATTGAGACGGCGGAAGGGTGGTCGCCGGAGCATGCTGGCCCGCTCCGGATGGGACTGGTCGTCGGCCATGCCTATCGGCTGCGGATCACCACCATTCCGCAGCACGAGGGGCGTGAACTCTTCCCCTCGGTTCGCGTGCTCGCCAAGCTGGCCACGCCGCCGGGTATGGCCTGGCGGTTTCCGGTGGAGATCGTCATCGACGAGGACGATCTCTCGCTCGCCCTGGCCGGCTCGCACGTGCGCCGCGTCGTCTACTCCGCCTGCGATCCCGACCTTCCCGACGTGCTGCCCGAGGGCTGGTTCGATGTCCGCCCCGGCGATGATTGCCTCGACGTGGCCACCACGCTTGGCGATCCGGTGGCGGAGGTGATCCTCGGGAACCGGCTGCCGGCCGACTTCGCCGGCGTGACAACGCCGGGGGGTGCGCCATGAACGCTCACGGGTGGCATGACGACGAAACTTCCTGGCGTTGGCCACGAGTGCTCGCCATCGCCACGGCGGCGGTGATCCTGGCGTCGTGTCGGTCCATCACGCAGCCCATCGTGCTGCCGCTGGCAGCGGTCACGGTGGCGGCTGGGGAATCAGCCAAGGAATCAGCCAAGGAGGCCAGCGAGCCGTCGACTGCCATCGAACCGGGCCCTGTCGTCGTTCAGACCGGCTGTGAAGCGCCGTGTGCTCCCCTGCCCCGCCGGCTTCCGCTGGCACGCTGCCATGGTGCGGGGAGAGACGGTTCGTGTGAATCCGCCGGTGGCTGCCCATCCTGCGACCAGACCGTCTGCATGCCTCTGGTGAAGCCTGTGCCAATGGTTGGTCCATGCCTCGTCTGCGACGGCGGCGACGCCCGCGCGCCCGCGATGCCGGTGGCCCGCTTCGGTCTCAAGAACCTCACCTCCGGCGACACGGTGGCCCGCTACCGGGCGGATGACGACAGCCCCGACGCCTGCGATGTGCACGTCACCGCGTCGAACTGCGCGTGTGTCTATGCGCCGCGGTTCGGCTCGGTGCGGCAGGTGACACGCCCGCACGAAGACGCCCGTCCGATCGGTCCGCGGGGACTCGCGCTCGACGTCGCCACCGAGGCGAAGATCGACCTGCAGCCGGTATGCCGCAGCACCCAGTCGCTCGCCCCGGAGGCCGCGCGGAAGGCGTTGCCCGGCGTCGCGCTCGAGGAGCGGCTTGGGCCGCTGGCGGTGGATCAGGGGGATCCCGTCCACGAATCGGGCGGTCGCGTGCAGCCCGTCGAGGACGTGCGCGACGAGCACCTGGAGCGGGCCGAACTCGTGCAGACGCCACGGATGATGGTCGGCTTCGACGTGCCCCTGGCATGGACCTGTGCCCGGGCCGCGATGGTGATGGTGGGCAGGCAGCAGGCCGAGGTGGTGGCCGCCGACCGCGGCACGGCCACGCTCCGGCTGGAATCGCCCGGTCGTGCCGAACTCACGCTTTGCAAACGTGCCGGCAGCGACACGGCCCGGGTCGGTGAAGAACTCGACTTCACGATCTATCTCTACAATTCGGGCGACCGTGCGCTCACCGACATCGTGCTCGTCGATGCCCTGCCCGGCCGGCTCGAATTCGTGCCCGGTTCCGCGGCTGCGAACCAGCCGGCTGCGTTCGTCACCGACGAGGGGGACGACGGCTCGGTGGTGCTCAAGTGGCAGTTTCAGCACACCTTCAAGCCTGGCGAAGGCGGCTTCGTGCGGTTCCGCACGGTCGTCCGCTAGCCACGGCGGGGCCGGGGCAGGTACGATTCCGGAAAGCGGTCCGGTCCTCCTCCCATCCTTCTAGTCTCCCTGAGGCATCCATGCGCCACACGCGTTCCATCCTCTCCTCTGCGCCCACCTTGGCCCTGTTCACGCTTGCCGCAGGGCTGTTGGTCGGTTCGGCCACGCTCCTGATGGCACGTCAGCCCGGTGCCGTAGCCGAGGCGCCGGGTGCCGCTCAGGCGATGCCAAAGGTGCCGCCGCTGCCCGAGGGCACGCCTCAGGAGATGATGCAGTTCATTGCCAACCTCAAGCAGGCCAACGTCCGGCCGACGTCGCGGAAGGAGATGATCGCCTACATGCGCGACGTGGCCGCAGTCTCGCTGCAGGCCGCCGACAAGATCCTCGCCCAGGTGAAGCCCGCCGATCCGTTGCACGATCCCGCGGCGAAAATGAAACTCGAGAGCCTGATGATGCTCGGCAGGTTTGGTGACGAAAAAGCCGCCGCAGACATGGCGACGTATGCAACCACCCTGATCAACAGCCCGTCGCGTGAACTCGCCAAGGAGGCCCAACGTCTGGTGCTCGTGAGCGAGGCGCAGCAGATTCTGTCGTCCGGCGATGCGAAGGCCGCCGAGGGACTGGTGAAAAAGACGACGGCGATGATCGTGGCCGATCCGGATGACGTTCAGTCGGCTGGGCTGGCGATGCAACTGGCCGGCGCCTTCGAGCAAATGCCCGGTGGCCAGGCGGTGGCGGCGGAGGCCTACCGCAACTTCGGACCGGCCATGGCCAAGAGTTCCAACGAGCAGATTCAAAAGATGGGAGAGAGCTTCGCCGGCACGCTGCGCCGCCTCTCGCTCCCGGGCAATCCGATGGAGATCTCTGGCACGCTGCTGAATGGCCAGAAGTTCGACCAGAAGACGCTGGCCGGCAAGGTCGTGCTCGTCGACTTCTGGGCCACATGGTGCGGTCCGTGCGTGGCTGAGATCCCCAACGTGCTTGAGCAGTACGAGAAGTATCACAAGGACGGGTTCGAGGTGGTCGGCATCAGCCTCGATCAGGAGCGTGAGGCGCTCGAGAAGTTCGTCGACGAGCAGAAGCTGCCGTGGCCGATCCTCTTCGAGGAGCCGCAGGGAGATGCTTGGCAGCATCCTCTGGCGACGTTCTATGGCATCAGTGGCATCCCGACGGTGATTCTGATCGGCCGTGACGGCAACGTGATCACGCTCGATGCCCGGGGCGAGAAACTCGGCGAGCGACTGGACGCGATCTTCAAGAAAGCGGGCTGACACGGCCTTGAATGCACCGCGCGGCGTGATCTCGAAAAGGGCTGGAGCATTCGACTCGTCCGGGATCCGCAAGGTCTTCGACCTTGCGGCCCGGCTCGAGGACCCCATCAATCTCTCGATCGGCCAGCCCGACTTCGAGATGCCGCCCGCGGCCCGCGAGGCTGCCAAGACGGCGATCGACGCCGGCCGGAACGGCTACACGCCCACGCAGGGCATCGCCGTGCTCCGGGATCGGCTCGAGCAACAGGTGCGTCGCGAACTCGGGCAACCAGACCGCCGGCTCTGCGTGACGAGCGGGTCGAGCGGGGCGTTGGCGCTGGTGCTCATGGCGCTCATCGATCCAGGCGATGAAGTGATCATCTTCGAGCCGGCGTTCGTGATGTATCGCCCTCTGATCGAGTTCCTCGGCGGCCGGTGCGTGGTGATCGACACCTCGCCGACCTTCCGCATCGATATCGATCGGGTCGCGGCAGCGACGACCCCGGCCACCCGCGCGATCCTGCTCAACACGCCGGCCAACCCCACGGGTGTGGTCGTCGATGCCGACACGGTGCGCAGTCTGGCTCAGCTGGCGGAGAAGCGCGGCATCACGCTGATCAGCGACGAACTCTACCGATCCTACTGCTACGATGCCCCCTTCGCCTCCCCTGCCCTTCACGCCGAGTCGGTGGTCGTTATCGACGGCTTCTCGAAGTCGCACGCCATGACCGGCTGGCGGGTGGGCTGGGTGCATGGGCCGAAGCCGGTCGTGGATGCCTGCACCATGCTGCAGCAATACACCTTCGTCTGTGCGCCACAGGTGGGCCAGTGGGCGGCGCTGGCCGCGCTCGACTGCCCGATGGACCTGCCGTTGGCCGAGTGCAGACGGAAGCGAGACAGGCTGATGGCGGGGCTTCGGGACCACTACCGGTTCGTGCAACCGGGTGGCGCATTCTATCTCTACCCGGAGGCGCCGGGCGGTTCGGGCAAGGCTTTTGCGGAGCGGGCCGTGGAGCAGGAAAAGCTGCTCGTCGTGCCGGGCAGCGTGTTCGGCCGGGCCGACAGCCACTTCCGGATCGCCTACACAGTCTCCGACGCCATGCTCGACAGGGGCATCGCCGCCCTCCGCCGGCTCGCCGCGTCGTAGGAAAAGGGGACGCAGCTCTTTTTCAAAAGCCGAGAAAAAGTCGGGCGGAGGAAAAGGCATGAAAAAGAGCTGCGTCCCCTTTTCCGTGCTCGCCTTCGACATCGGCGGCGCGAACATCAAGGCGGCCGATGGGCTCGGCTGGGTGCACAGCGAGCCCTTCGAGCTCTGGCGGCGCCGGTCTGATTTGCCTGCGGCACTCGCGCGGATCGTATCGTCGCGTCGCCCCCGGCGCGTCGTCGCCACGATGACGGGAGAGATCGCCGACTGCTATGCCTCACGGCAGGAGGGCGTTGCCGACATCGTCGCTGCCGTGACGGCGGCCGCGCGTGCCGCCCCCGGGCCAGAGTGCCACGTGGGCATCTATCTGGTAGACGGCACGATCGTGCCGCCACAGGAGACCGTGCAGCGACCGCTCGCCGCCGCTGCGTCCAACTGGCACGCCGTCGCCCGCCTGGCGGCCGCGGTGGCCACCGCCGACAGGGCGCTGGTGATCGACGTCGGATCGACGACGACCGACATCGTGCCGCTGGTGGAACGGTCTCCGGCGGCGGCTGGCCACGACGACGTGACGCGGATGGCCGTGGGCGAACTGGTCTACACGGGCGTCGAGCGGACGCCGATCGCGAGTATCGTGCGGTCGTTGCCGTGGCGGGGCCGGCTGCATCCCGTGGCGAGCGAACTCTTCGCACAGTCACTCGATGCCTGGCTTCTGCTGGGGGGGCTGGCCGAAACCCCCGGCTCCACGAACACCGCCGATGGCCGGCCCGCCAGCCGCGCGGCAGCGCAGCGACGACTGGCCCGCATGCTCCTGGCCGATCCGGAGGAGGTCTCGGAGGATGAGGCGATCGCCATGGCGGAGTGGTGTGCCGACCGCCAGAGCCTGCTGGTCGCGCGGGCGCTTCGCCGCGTGGCAGTCTCCTGCGGCTGGCAGCCGCAGTCGATCGTGCTCTCCGGGCACGGTGAGTGCCTGGCCCGACGGGCGTTGGCCCGGGTTGGCTGGGAGGTCGATCTCGTGTCGCTGCCCGACACGCTCGGCCCCGACGTGTCGCGGGCGGCCCCCGCGCACGCCCTGGCACTCATTGCACGGGGACGACTCGCATGAGCGACGCCCCGAACGCCCTCGGCCGCGAGCCTTCCTCGACCGGCTGGCACCGCGGGATCATCCGCAGGCCGGTTGACGGCGCAAGACCAGTGGACGTCCATGGATCGCCGTCCCTGCCGCCGCTCGCCGTACCGCTCGTGATACTGAAGGTCGGCGGCAGCCTGCTCTCGCGGCCGGACTGGCCGGCCCTGCTCAAGCCACTGCTGGCTGCCTGCAGCGAACGCCATTCGGGATCCTGCTGCCTCGTGGTCGGCGGCGGTGCGGTGGTGAACGGGCTTCGACTGCTCGACCGAGCGGTTCCGCAACCGCCGCGACTCATGCACGACCTGGCCATCGACGCGATGCGGCTGACGGCGCGGCTGGTGGCCGACGCCGTCAGCCTGCCTTTGGCGGCAACGCCGGCCGACGCCGGCGGCGCCGCAGTGCTCGACGTGCCGGCGTGGCTGGCGGTGGGATCACGGGCGGAATCGCTGCCTGTCGGCTGGACAGTGACGAGCGATTCGATCGCGGCACGGGTGGCGGTGGAGCACGGCGGCCGCCTGCTGCTTGCCAAGAGCGTGCCGCCCCCCCCCTGCCCCGGCGACGGTGATCACCTCTCGGCGCTGGCACGAGCGGGCTGGGTGGACGAGCATTTTGCCGTGGCAGCCGGGCCGCTGGTCGCGATCGAGTGGGCCTCGCCGGCTAGACTCCCCGTGGCGGCGAGTTTGTAACGTGCCCTATCGTGGCGTCGCCGGGGAGGCTGCCCTCGCGTTTTGGAGGGCAGGATGTCGTGTTTCGTGCCGTCAGTCCCACCAGCAGCCGTCCGCGGGACGGGCCGCCAGTGCCGCGGTGCGGGTGTCAGCGATGTCGACCGAGTCGGCTGTATTGCCGGCGAAGCTCCACGGCTGGAAGATCACGCCACCCGAGGCACTCACCACCCAGCGGCTGCCCTTCTTCAGGCCATGCGCCACCGTCGGCACGCTGGTCGGCACGTCGTAGGAGGGCAGCGGCAGCGTCGTGGCGTCGAGGAGCGGGGCCAGATCGAGTCCGGCCCGCCCGGCCAACTGCCGGCCATGCACGAGCGCCGCCACCACCGCCAGATCGACGCAGTTGACCAGTTCAGTGAACACCGGCTGCTTGCCGGCGAGCCTGTCGTAGTTGGTCGTCATCAGGTCACACCACTTCTTCGCGGTGGCGTCCGCGGCGGCCTTCGCCGTGCGGCCGCCTGCGGCGTCGACAAGGTCGTTTTCGGTCAGGCACTTCATGCGTCGCCCATTGATCCGCCACGCGAGCTCATCCGGATCGCGGGAGATCGGCTCGTAATCCGCCTCCAACCAGAAACGGGGAAGCGCCGTGGCCGAGGTCGAACCCGGCGCCACCATCGACAGGTAGCTGGGAAGTTCGGGGATGCCGGACGGCTCGAGCCCCATGCCAACCCGCTTCAGGCGGTAGTCGGCCGCGACGAGCACCCGGGCGAAGCGGCTGTCGCCGGGCACGCCGCCCACCGTCACCCGCTGGGCGCCGACGGCATTTTGCATCGCCAGGATCGTCGCATCGGGGTTCTGGCCGATCGTCTTCTGCGAGCGCAGGAGTGCCTGGAGCCGGGCGATGCCCTCGGCCGTTGGATCGATCGAGCACTTCATGCCGCCCGCCCGGGCCGCGTCGATGGCCCGCAGGGCGACGACAAGATCCTCCAACTGCAGAAGCGGCTTGCCGCTCGTGGCGGATACCACGTTGCCCGCCGCGTCGACCGTCATGGCATCAGCCGGGCCGGCGAGGATGACGTCATGGGCCTCCGTGTCGACGAACACGTGGGTGACTCGTTCGAGTCCGCCCAGAAAGAGCACGTCGGGCGGCAGCGGCCGACCGGCGTTGGCGGCCTTCACGGCCGCGACAATATTGGCGAGGGAAACCTTCCGGAACTTCGCCGACCTGCCGCGTTCAGCCACGGCTCCGCCCAATGCCTGGCGACGTTCCTTTGCCAGCGATTCGACCGCCTTGGGATCGAGATTTCGCACGATGCCGTCGGCGTCGATCGAGATGCCGCCCACGGCCCCGCCGCGCATACCCATGCCGCCCATCTGGGCGAGGGCTTCGCCATGCGATGCCAGGGCCAGCGCTGCGGCGGCACAGGCATACCATGCCGCTGAGCGGTGTCCGAAGAGACGGGCCACTGGTGCTGTGAGTTTCATGCCGCAGTTCATGGGCAACCTTTCGTGTCAGGCCAGGCGAGCCTGGCCCCGCGATCATCAGGCCGGGCGATCATGCGAAGCGTGGCCCCCAAGGGGCCCCAGACGGACAAGACCAATCGGGATGCTAGTCGCGGAGGGCCGATTGCGGCAAACCCGTTTCTTCCGGGGAATAGTCCGTTTTCTCACCTTCCCGGCATGGTCTCGGAACCGCCGGCCGACGAAGGCCTGGTTCTGAGCCCTCCCAAAACGGCTGCCGTTGAGTCATGATGCAGGGAGAAGAGAATCCCCGCATGTCGTCCGCCCCCACCTTTCTACTGGTTCGCGATCCCGTTGCCGGTCAGGCGGTGGTCCCGCTCCTCCCTGGGGAACGCGTGACGCTCGGCCGTGCCCCCAGCAATCGCGTCGTGCTTCACGACGAGCAGGCGAGCCGATTTCACGCGGAAATCTTCGGTGCTCCGCAGGGATGGTCGATCCGGGATCTCAACAGCCGCAACGGCACGCTCGTCGGTGGCGAGCCGCTCTCCGCCGACCGGGTGCTGGTGCCCGGTGACGTCGTGGCCATCGGTCGCGTCGAGATCGTCGCCTGCGTTGGAGAGCCGCCTGACGCGACAGGCGAAGCCGACGTGCTCGGCGGCACGGCGACCGGCGAGATGCCGGCGGAACTCCAGGCATGGCATGCCTCCATCACGCATCGCCGCGCCAAGAGCCGACTGCTCGACGACATCCGCGAGGCTGCGGGAACGGCGCCCCGCGTCGGCCGCGCCGCCGCCGAACTCTGCCGGCTGGCGTTCTCGCTGGGGCGGGCGAGTGATCTCAAGGCGGTAGCGTTGCTGGCGCTGGAGTCGGCGTTGCAGGGAGCCGGCGCCATCCGCGGAATCGTGCTCATGCCCGAACAGATCGGTGAACAGGCGGGAGCGTCATCGCAGGAAGGGACCGGCCCGGCTTCCGGGCTGTCGCAGACCGTTTCGATTCCAGCCGCCTGGTCGTCCACGGCCGTGCCGCCCGGAGTGATCGCCGCCGTTCTGGGGACAGACGAGGCTGTGCTGGCGTGTGCGGCGGCGCCTGGCGGCGGGCGGTTGGCGAGCATTTCGGCGCCCATTCGTCTGGGTGGCCATGCCGTGGGCGTCCTGCACCTGGAAGTGGATGCCCAGCAGCGCGAGGCCACGCCCGACGATCTGGAATTCGTGATGGCGGTCTGCGACGCCCTCGGCCTGGCGATCGACAATCTGGCCGCCCGCGAGATCCTCTCGTCGCGTCTGGCCCGCTCGACCGACGAAAACGAGCAGCTACGCCGGCGGCTGGGTGAGGAATGGCGGATGGTCGGCTCCAGTGCCGGCCTGCAGAACATCGTCAGCCAGATCGGGCGGGTGGCGGCGACCAAGGCCACGGTGCTGATCCGGGGAGAGAGCGGTGCCGGCAAGGAACTCGTCGCGCGGGCGATTCACGAGGCGAGCGGGCGGCGGACGGCGCCGTTCGTCTGCATGAACTGCGCGGCCCTGTCGGAGACGCTCCTGGAGAGCGAACTGTTCGGCCACGAAAAGGGCGCCTTCACCGGTGCCACCGATCGCAAGGCCGGCAAGTTCGAGGCCGCCCACAAGGGGACGCTGTTTCTCGACGAGATCGGGGAGATGAGCCCGGCGATCCAGGCGAAGTTTCTCCGGGTGCTCGAGGGGCATTCATTCGAGCGGGTCGGTGGCAGTGCCCGCGTGCAGGTCGATGTCCGCGTGGTGGCTGCCACCAATCGGCACCTGGAGGAGGCCGTGGCTTCCGGCGATTTCCGCCGCGACCTCTACTTCCGTCTCAAGGTGGTGGAAATCCTCGTGCCGCCGCTCCGCAAGCGGCCGGATGACATCGAGATCCTCGCGGCCCATTTTCTCAAGCGATTCGCTGTGGAGGCAGGCCGTCGTGTGCGGGGTTTCACGCCGGAGGCGTTGGCGGCGATGCAGGCCTACCACTGGCCCGGCAACATTCGCGAATTGCGCAACAGCATCGAGCGGGCGGTCGTGCTCTCGCAGGACGATTGGATCGACGCGCATGAACTGGCGCTTTCCCACCTCTCGTCCGCCGGCGACACCGGGCGGATACCGACCGGGCGTCCGGCACCGTTCACGCCGACGACGCTCGACGAGATGGAGCGCAAGCACGTGCTCGCGACGCTCGAGGCGGTAGGTGGCAACAAGACGAAGGCGGCTTCGATCCTCGGCATCGAGCGATCCACGCTCGACCGCAAGATGGCCCGCTGGGCGAAGGAGTAGCAGCGACGGCTCGGGGCTGCCCATGCGGCACGTTGGATGGAGCCGAAGGAGTCGACCCGTGGCCACGAGTTTTTAACTTGTGGAATCCGGGCCGGGACATGGACAAGTTAAAAACTTGCCGCCACGGGGGAGAGAGAGACATGGACAAGTTAAAAACTTGTCACCATGGAGGAAGGCTGTGCTGATCGCTTCTCACAGCCCGAAATACCGCTTCCAGCCCTCGACGTCGGCCGGCCCCGGCTCGGGCGGCTTTGTCTCGGCCTGACGGCGGCGGGCCCGGCGTGCTTCCCGCATCGTGGCCAGCCACTCGTCGCTCGACACGGCCTGCGCCCGGCGGCGGCGGGCCGCCGCCTGCAACCGCCGGTCGCCCGACACCACCACCAGGCTCGAGGGGGCTTGGGCATCCTCGACCAGTTCTTCGATGAGCGAGTCGGCATCGGGGTATTCCCTCGCGAACCACACCCGGATGCCGCCGTGCGTGAGCCGCGCCGGCAGGCCGTCCGGAGCACGGGCGGCGTCAAACACCACGATCGTGTCGCCGGTCGCCTCGCCGAGGAGATCGACGAGCATGTCGAGCAAAGCCAGTCGCGACTTCTCGAAGCCACGCGGGCCACGTTCCTCGCCGAACACACCCGACGCATGCAGCAGGTTGTAGCCGTCGATGATGAGCGTCATGGGAAAAGTGGGGAGTCACTCCCGGCTCAGCCGGTGCTTCACCCGGCCCGCCACGATCGTCGCCACCGCCCTGCCCTGGAGCGTCCAGCCGTCGAACGGCGAGTTCACGCTCTTCGACTGGAACGACTTCACGTCGACCTTCCACGAAAGGTTCGGATCGATCACGGTGATGTCGGCTACGGCGCCCGGCCTCAGGGTGCCGCGGTCCACACCCAGGATTCGCGCGGGCAACGTGCTCATCGACTCGATCATCCGCGACCAACCGATTTTTCCTGGAGACACGAGCCGCGTCACAGTGAGGCCCACTGCGGTCTCGAGGCCGAGGATGCCGAACGGGGCGCGGTCGAGTTCCAGCATCTTCTTTTCGGGCGCGTGGGGGGCGTGGTCGGTGGCGATGCAGTCGATCGTGCCGTCCACGATTCCCGCGATGATCCCCTCCACGTCGGCGACCGTCCGCAGCGGCGGGCTCATCTTGTGGTTGGAGTCGAAGCCACGGAGCCCCTCGTCGGTGAGCGTGAAGTGATGGGGGCAGGCCTCGGCCGTCACCCTGGCACCGCGGGCCTTCGCAGCGCGGATCAGGGCCACGCCACCGGCCGTCGAGACGTGCATCACGTGCAGCCGGCCGCCGGTCACTTCGGAGAGCGCGATATCGCGGCCGATCATCACCTCCTCGGCCGCCGCCGGCATGCCGGTCAGGCCGAGCACCAGCGACACGAGCCCCTCGTTCATCACGCCGCCGCGAGAAAGTTCGAGCACCTCCTCATGGGCGAGGATCGGCTTGTCGAACATCCGGCAATATTCGAAGGCGCGGCGCATCAGTTCGGCGTCGTAGACCGGCGCACCGTCGTCGCTGAAGGCCACGGCGCCGGCCTCCACGAGCTGGCCGATCTCGGCCAACTCCTTCCCCTCGCGGTTGCGGCTGACGCAGCCCACCACGAACACGTTGCAGGTATCGGCGCGGGCCGCCTTCTGGTGGATGAACTCCACCGCCGCCTGCGTGTCGATCGGCGGCTCCGTGTTGGGGATGCAGGCGACGCTCGTGAACCCGCCCGCGAGGGCCGCACGGGTGCCCGTCTCGATGGTCTCGTCCTCCTCGCGGCCCGGCTCGCGGAGGTGCACGTGCATGTCGATGAGACCCGGGCTGACCACCAAGCCGGTGGCGTCGATCGTCTGATCGGCAGCACCGTCGCCGGGGCCGATCGCGGCCACCCGGCCGTCGCGCACGAGCACGTCGTCGACACGATCGATGCCCTGTGATGGATCGACCACCCGGCCGCCGCGGATGAGAAGGGTGCTCATGACTGGCTCCTGTGTGGGAGGCTGGTGGGGACGCTCGTGGCGGCGCCGGACTCGCGCGGCCCGCAGGTGAGCCAGAGCACGCCCATCCGGACGGCCAGACCGTTGGTGACCTGATCGAGAATGAGCGACTGGCGGCAGTCCGCCACCTCGGCCGTCATTTCGACACCGCGGTTGATCGGTCCCGGGGCGAGGATCAGCAGGTCGGGCTTGGCGCGGGTGAGCCGATCACTCGTCATTGCATAGAGGTGGGCGTACTCACGGACCGACGGAAAGGGCCGCATGTTCTGCCGCTCGAACTGGATGCGCAGCAGGTTCAACACGTCGCACCGCGGCACGATCTCGTCGAGATTGTGGGAGACCTCCACACCCAGTTCGCGCCACCGCTGCGAAACGAGGGTGGGCGGGCCGCAGAGGATGACCTTCGCCCCGAGCTTGAGAAGCCCCCAGAGGTTCGACCGGGCCGTCCGGCTGTGGGCGATGTCGCCGACGAGACCGACCGTCACTCCGGTCAGATCGCCGAGCCGTTCGCGGATCGAGAAAATGTCGAGCAGTCCCTGCGTTGGATGCTCGTGCGGACCATCGCCCGCGTTGATCACACCGACGTCGAGGTGCTGGGCCAGCAGATGCGGAGTGCCGGGGGTGCTGTGCCGCACGACGACGGCATCGATCCCCATGGCCTCGAGGTTGCGAGCCGTGTCGATGAACGACTCGCCCTTCGACAGGCTGCTGGTCGACGCCGAGAAGTCGACCACGTCGGCACCCAACCGGCGGGCGGCCAGCGAGAAACTCGTTCGCGTGCGGGTGGAGTTCTCGAAGAACAGGTTGACGACCGTCGAACCGGTGAGCACCGAGAGTTTTCGGCGACAGTGGTCGGTGGCCTCTTTGAAGAGGGCTGCCGTGTCGAGCAGGAGCCGGATTTCGTCGCCTGTGAGCCGCTCGAGGTCGAGCAGATGGCGGTGATGCCAGCCGGCAGGGACTCGTTCGGATTGGAGATTTGGTGAAGTCATTGGGGGAAATTGGGCTGACTGGTGACTGTCGGCGAACCGCGGCGGGCCCGGAAGACGCGGGCGAAGTGTAACAGTTTGGTCTTTTTTTTTCGCGGCGTTCGCGGTCGCCACACGCCCGGCAGGCAGCCCGCGTGGCTGGTCTTGCCCCGGGAAGTCCAAAAAAATTACCCTCCGCCCCGATCACGTCCTGCCCGCTTGGGGCAGCAACGGTCGATCGAGGGTCGAGCCTTGGTGGGCTGGCGATCGGCAGCGATGAAAGACAGCATGAAAATCAACCCTGCCTCGCTGCGGACCGGATGGTTGCAACTGGCTGCCGTGGGGTGTCTGACGGCCTCATCGGGCTGCACCTCGGTGATCGGTTCGGCGTACCTCCGCGAGGCTTGGCTCGACGCGGTGGAGCATGCCGCCGAGTCGCAGGCCGACGCCAAGAGCAAAGGCACGACCGCGCGGGCCGACGACCGCGACGAGGACGATTCCGAGGCCACTGCCGGTATGTCTGCGGACGCCGACGTGAGCCAGGCCACGGCAGCCGCCGCGTGGTCACCCGCCACGCTCGACGAGGCTGTCAACGAGGCGGATCACCGTCTTGCGGCTTCCGGTGGTCTGAACGATGCCGCCCGCGGCACGCTGATCGCGATGCTCAAGAGCACGCCCCGGCAGGACTGGCCGGTGGTCGTCGAGGAGTTCACCGCGGCATTGGCTGCGGCCAACGCCGACGGCGACGGCGACGTGGTGGCGACTGCCGCCACCACGGCAATCGCCGAGCAACCCCGGCCGTCTTCCGAGAGCGAAGCCGCCGTGGTCGCAGGGCCCGTCGCCCCCGTGCCACCGGCCGAGGTGCCGGCTGATATGCCGGCTGAGGTACAGCAGCGGGCCACTGATGTGGGAGCTGATCAGAACGCAGCCCCCACCAATCCCGCGCAGCCTGGGTTCGCCGTACAAAACGCCTGTTTCGCCTCGCGGGTGCGGGCCTGGGGCGTCGTCGATCGCTTCGAGACGGCGGAGTTCCAGCCGGGCCAGGAACTCATCGTCTATTTCGAGCTCGACGAGTTGGCATCGCGTGAATCGGCCGAAGGCCACACCACTCGGATCGAGACCGTGCTCAAGCTCATCGGCATGGATGGCCGGCGGGTGCACGAATGGACGTTCGAGCCGCTGGAGGAGACCTGCGGCAGCCACCGACGTGATTACTTCGCCAGGTACCTCGTGGCCATGCCCGCAGCGACACCGGCCGGGCCGTGCCGGCTCGAGATTGCCGTGACCGACACGATCGCGGGGCGAACGGCCCACGCGAGCCTGCCGCTGGATGTCGCCGGTCGCTGAATCGCGAGGCTGGAGACGGTGGGCGTCATGGCATGGGCAGCGGCTGGATCGGAGCCGCCACCGCGGGCAGGCGTTCCGGGGGAGCTGCTGGCTGTGCTGCTGGCTGTGCTGCCGCGGGACCGGCGGGCTGGTTGGCGGCCCGAGGATTGAGTTCGCTGTCGGCATCGTTGGTCTCGATGACGGCGGGCGCATCGGCTTCCGGGGGAAACTGCTCGAGCTGCAGCAGGCTCGCGATCGTGACGGCGCCGTTCCAGCGTTCGGCCTGAGACTCGACGAACGCTAGTTCGGTTTCAGTGAGGATCCGCTGGGCCTGGAGCAGGCTGAGGAATGTCACCTCGCCCCGCGCGTAGAGCGTCTGCGTGAGTTGCACCGTTTCGCGGGCCTTCGGCAGGATGTACTGCTCATACCACTCAACCAGCCGCTGCGAGGTGCGGTAGGCGGCGATCGCCTGGGCAGTCTGCGTGGCGAGGTCGATTTCGATGGTGCGGAGGTCCGCCCGTGAGGAGGCGATATCGGCGCGGGCCGAGCGGATGTTGCCCTGATTCCGGTCGAAGAGCGGCACGGCCATCATCACCTGCACGAGCCCTTGATCCATGGCGGGGATGCCGACCTGTCTCTGGTAGCCGCCCATCAGGTTGATGTTCGGGATGGGCTGCACGACGGCCCGTTCCAACGCCCACTGGGCACGGGCGATGTCGGACTCCGCCACGCGTGGCTTGGCGTTGCTCCGCACCACCGCCTCCTGCAGCGTCTTCAGGTCGAAGTTGGGAAGCTTGCGAAAGAGGTCGCCCTCGATGGTGCCGACATCGGCGCGCGGGAGACCGATCGCGGTGGCGACCTGTCGTCGCCCTGTCTCGATGTAGACCGACGCATTGAGCAGGCGGACCTCGGCCCGATCCCGCTCGATGCTCCAGAAGAGCACGTCGGCCTTCGTGCCCTCGCCCGCGTCGGCCAGTTGCCGGCCGATCTCGTAGGAGCGTTTGGCGATGTCCAGCAGCAGCGTGTAGATCTCGACGCGTCGCTGCGACACGAGCAACGCGTAGAAGCTCTGCCGGATTTCGGTGAGCACGTCGTAGCGGGTACGGATGAGTTGATACTCCGCCATCTGCACCTCCCGCAGCGCTGCCTGCTGGGAGAGACGCAACTTGCCACCGGTCACGAGATCCTGGGCGACCGTGCCGCTCCACTGGCTTTGGTCGCCCGCAATCTGCGGTGAGAAGCCGGCGATTACGGGGTTGGGGTAGAGCCGAGCCTGCACCGCCTTGCCGCGGGCCGCCTCCACCGCCGCCTGCGCGGTCCGCAGCTTCGGGTGGTTCTGGAGTGCCATCGCCACGAACTCGTCGAGGGTCTTGGGCGATGGGCCGTGGGCAGCGTCCTGCGTGGCCGAGTCGATCACCGGTGCCGGGACAAGCGTGTTTTCGGGCACGCTGCCGAGCGGCACGCCCGGCTCCGGCAGGCGAAGGCCACTGGTCGCCTTCGCCCAGTCTTCGCCGCGGCATGCGTGCGAATCGACGACACCAACACCGAGGACTACACCGACCTGCATCGCTGCGGCCAGCGCAACCGCCCACCGGGGCGTCATCGGCCGGGGCGTCATCGGCGTCATGGTGGTCATATGGTGCTGGGAGGGTGTCATCATGGTGGGTTCTCAAGGCGGTCCGCCGTCCGGAGAATTCGGCAGACTTGCCCCAGTCACTTCAGTCGGAATAGGCCCGTCATTCGGGATCACCGGCAGTCTTTCGCCCAGGCCCCGGAAAGTGGGTAAAATGGGTTGTCGAAGCCGCCGCCACAGGCCGCCGACATACCGAGCTTGAGGGAGCTGGCACATCCTTGTCGATCCTCCGCACCGAACACCTCCAGAAGACGTTTGGCGGCAGCCGTGACGGTGCCGCAAAGGTGGCCGCTCTGGATGGGGTCGACCTCGCCGTCGAGCGGGGTGAATTCGTGGCGATCACCGGGCCGTCAGGCTCGGGCAAGAGCACGCTGCTCCACCTCCTCGGCGGCATCGCTCGGCCCACGGCGGGCAGCGTGTTCCTGGAGGGTGTCGATCTTGCTTCGCTCGACGATGATGCATTGGCCCGCGTGCGGCGTCGGCGGATCGGGTTCATCTTCCAGCGATATAATCTGCTCGCGGAACTCACGCTGGTGGAAAACGTCGCCCTGCCACTGGTCCTCGACGGCATCCCCAACGCCCGCTCCGAGGATGCCGCCCGCGCCGCTCTGGAAACCGTCGGCTTGGCGAACCGGGCGGGCCATCGTCCTGACGAACTCTCCGGCGGCGAACAGCAGCGCGGCGCGATCGCGCGGGCCCTGGTTGCCAAACCGGCGATCCTGCTCGCCGATGAGCCGACCGGCGCCCTCGATTCAGTAAATTCCCAGCGCGTGGTCGAACTGCTCGTCCGGCTGGTGGCAGATCACCGCCAGACGCTGGTTCTCGTAACGCACGATCCAGGCATCGCGGCTGCCGCCGGGCGGACGATCCGCATGCGGGACGGCAAGATCGAATCGGACCAGCACAACGGAACAGCGAGTGGCGGGGAGACCACGACCGCATCTCCAGCGGCCGTGCCAACCGGAGCCGTGCCGCAATGACCTCGAGCAGGCTCCTCCGCAGGCAGTGGCGGAAGCGGCCGGGGCGGGCACTGGCCACGGCGGCGAGCGTGGCAGTGGCGGTGGCGGCCATGGTCGCCATCTGGGTCGCAGCCAACGCCTCCAGAGCCGGCTACCGGCGACTGGCGGAAACCGTGGAGGGCGTGCCCTCGATCGACATCTCTGTCCGTGGCGGAGGCCGCTTCGAGGCAGCCTCCCTGCCGCGATTGGTCGACATCCCCGGCGTGCGGGCGGTCGTGCCGCTATTTTTTCGCCCCACGCTCCTGCGTGTGGGCGAAAAACGTGTCCGCGAGGTGGCGGTGGGGGTCGACGTGGCGGCGCTGGTGGAGACCGGTCTGCTCACGCTGACGGCGGGCAGACCCTGTGAGGAAGCGGATGAAATCGTGCTCGACGCCGCTCTAGCCGAGGGACTCGAAAAGCGGATCGATGACGAAGTGATCATGCTCAGCCGGCGGAGCATCCGGCGGATGACGGTGGTTGGCATCGCTGACAGCCAGTCGCTCAAGTGGTTTGCCGAGGGGGGGGGCGTGGTGGTCGGCATCCAACCGCTGGAGGCGATGTCGAATGCCTTCGGACTGGTGGACCGTGTCCGCGTCGTGATCGCACCGGGCGGTTCGCGGCCGGCCGTGTTGGAGGCCATCGCCAAGCGGCTCCCGCCCACGCTCGCGGCGGAGGTGCCCGCCGGACGGGCGGGCATGTCGGAAGACGTGCTGCATTCCGCAAATTTGGGGCTCGATTTCGTCACGGGCCTCACGCTGGCCATGGCCTTCTTTCTGGTCGGCAATGCCATGCTGATGAATGTGACGGAGCGGCGGCGATCGTTTGCACTGCTCCGCGTGCTGGGAGCCACGGGTCGGCAGGTACAGTGGTTTGTGATGATGGAGGCGGCACTGCTGGGCCTGACGGGATCGGTGGTGGGAGCGGCCCTCGGCTTGGCCGCGGCGGGACCAATCTCGGCGGGCATTTCCACGACGCTACAGGTACCGACCGCGGCGTTTACGGTGCATCCGCTCGTCGTCCCGGTGGCCATCTCACTGGGAATACTCGTTGCGGTGGCCGCGGCCTGGTGGCCGGCCCGCGAGGCCGCCCTTGTCGAACCGCTCGAGGGACTGGCGCACGCTCCGCCGCCACCGCGGGGCGTCTCCCGCCGGTTTCTCCTGCTGGCCGTGACGCTCTGGGCCGTGTCGGCCGTGATCATGGCGCTCGTGATCTGGGAGCGTCTGCCGCCGCGGGCGGCGGTGCCTGCCGGCATCCTGATGATGCTCGCCTTCGTTGCCACGACGCCGGTGGTCCTGCCGACGCTCTGCGTGGCGTGCGGCCGGCTGATCCCGGAGCGGTGGCGAATCGAACGGACGCTGTCGGTCGAACAGATCATCCGGCAGCCCATCCGCACGGCACTCACAACCGGCGTGCTGGTCGTGGCCGTGAGCAACGCCATCGGCCTAGGGCACGCGATCCGCGACAACGTCGACGACGTCCGCGGCTGGTACACGCGGCTGATGCGGGCTGACTGGATGCTCACGCATGCCGGCATGGTGCGTGGCGGCCTGACCAAGTCTGGCCCGCAGGCCCGCCTGGCCGAGGAGGAGGTCCGTGCATTGCCGGGGGTGAGGCGGGTCGAGGGAATCGGCGTGGCAACCTGCCGTGTGGCCGGGGGCGCGTGCGTCGTGGTGGCGCGGGACATTCCCGCCGACGCGCCGCTCCCGATCGATCCCGTCGGGACGACCGAGGCCGACCTGCGGCAGGCGCTCGATCGTGGCGAGGCGGCAGCCGGCACCGTGCTGGCACGCCGGGCCGGCATCAAGCCGGGCGACGAGGTGGAGGTGGAGGTGTTTGGCCGCAAGACCAAGGTCAAGATCGCGGCACTCGTCGTTGACTACACCTCCGGCGGCGCCTCGCTGCTCCTGCGGCGGGAGACAGCGGCACGGCTCTTTGGGCTCGAGGCGGCCGACATCGTGCTGGTGACGGCTGAACCCGGCAGGGCGGCCGAACTCCGCACCAGTCTGCACAAGATCGCCGAGTCACATGGCATGCTGCTGCGGTCGTTCGAAAACGTGCAGGCGTTCATCAACGGGATCATGGCCGGCGTGGTCAACTCGTTGTGGGCGATCCTTGGGCTGGGCTTCGTGGTCGGCAGCCTCGGCGTGGCCAACACCGTCACCATGAGCATCCTGGAAAAGACTCACACTATCGGCCTGCTCCGGGCTATCGGCATGACGAGCGGGCAGGTGACCCGCCTCGTGGTGCTCGAGAGCGTGCTGCTGGGCATATCGGGGGCACTGATCGGCGCCGTGGGGGGCATGTTCACGGCGCTGTTGATTCAATTCGCCAGCCAGCCGCTCCTGGGCCACCCGATCCGGGCATCGCTGCGGACTGGCGTCGTGGTCGCAAACATCGTCGCGGCGGTGGCCGTCACGGTGCTGGCCGCCTGGATCCCTGCCCGCCGCGCCGTCCGCCTCGACATGCTGGAGTCGATCGCGGCGGAATAAACCCCGCAGGGTATCGTCGGCCGGCGGGATGTCGCAGTCAGGAAGACTTTACGGTCGTCAGCCTCTGCCGCAGGTGCGGGTTGTACGGGCAGATCCAATCGTGCCCACGCGTGCGGTTCTGCGGGTCGATTCTTCGCAACAGGGCGGGCCTGTCGGGATGGGGCACCGCCGTGCAACCGAATCGATCGCCGGAGCCTTGTCATGCGAAAACTGCGATGGGGAATCGTGCTCGCGGTCTCGGCCACGGTGGCGGCCCTGCCGTGCAATCGGTCTGAAGCGACCGGCCTGGACGGCCGAGTGCTCGGGGCCGGTGCGTGCGAGACCGCCGACGAGGCCTGGAGACAAGCGGGGCTGTGCGTGGTCGAGTCGCCCCTGGCAACGGCGGGGCATTCGTTCGACGAATATCCCGTCGATCTGTGTGGCTGTGAGCCCGCTGCCGGCTGCGAAGCCGGCCATGGTGATGACTGCGTTGACACCTGTTCCGACGATCCCGTCACAGGGTGCTGCGGCGGGCTGGGCGATGACCGTCCGTCGCGTCGCTTCTACATCACCGGCATCATTGGCGCGTCGTTTGGCACCCTGCAGAGCGGCGGCGTCAACACGGAAGGTAGTTTTCCCAATACCGGCCGGGCCAGCGACAGCCTCCTGACGGCAGGCGGTGCCGTCGGCACCGCGTTCGATCGCTCGAACGGGCTGCTGCGGCTGGAGGTGGAGGGCCGCGGACGCGACGCCCTGTCTGGCCAGACCAACAGCTTCGAGCCGCCAACGCCCACCTACTTCTACACCGTTCGTGCCACCGACGGCTGGTCCGTGATGGCGAATGCCTGGCGGGATTGGCACCTCACGGAACGCCTGGGCTTTTATGGTGGTGGCGGCATCGGTGCCGGAGGCTATCGCCTGACCGTCAACGACACCGTGGTGTCGGGCTATGGCCACGTGGGCGGCTTCGCCTGGCAGGCGGGCACCGGCACCACCTACCAGATCACGGATCGTACGACGATCGATCTGGGATACCGGTTCTTCGACACGGTGTCGGATGGCCTGCCGCTGACCGGCGTCGAGCCGGGAGGCCTCCCGGCCGGCAGCTACTTGTCGAACTTTTACGCCAGCGAACTGCTTCTCTCGGTCCGGATCTACGAGCCGTTTCGCAGCCGCTCCCATCACTAGACGGCGGGCGTGAGTGTCCGCCCGGGCAGCCTCGCGAAACCGCGGGTAAACGAGCCGCTGTTTTCCGCCGGCGTTGTTCATCGCATAGGCTCTCTCGACGCATGGAGAGAGGTGGCGTCTTCCTGGTTTTCACGAACCTGTGGAGCAGCCCCACCATGCAGACGCAAGCTCAGGTCTCCTTCGACGACATCCCGATCGACGAGGCCGTCCGCGACGCGGCGATCGAGCACATCGACCGGCTCGAGGCGACCTACGGTCGGATCACCGGCTGCCACGTCGTCATCGCCCAGCCCCACCGGCACCACCGCGAGGGACGGCTCTATTCCGTCCGCGTCGATGTCCGCGTGCCCGGCGGCGAGATCATCGTCAACCGCGACCATCATCTCGACCATGCCCACGAGGACGTGTTCGTGGCACTCCGCGACTCCTTCGCGGCGGCCCGGCGGCGGCTCGAGGATCACGTGCGCCGTCAGCGGGGAAGCGAGAAGGTGCATGCCGTCCGCGCGCAAGGGCATGTCTCGCAGATTTTTCCGCTGCAGGGCTACGGCTTCATCGAGACGCCCGACGGCCGCGAGATCTACTTCCACAGCCATGCGATGTCCGACCACGATTTCAAGCTCATCGACATCGGCAGCTCGGTCTTTTACAGCGAAGAAGAGGGGGACGAGGGCCCGCAGGCGGCGTTCGTGCAGCTCGTTCATCCCCACCATCACGCCATGCCGTCCCGCGGTGGGCCGTCGCACGGCGAGTCGGCGGGCGGGGAGGCTTCCACATGACACTCGCGCATGCCACCGCGACCTTCGATGTCTCCATCCCCGCCCTGAATCTCGACGGGGAGGCGATCGCGCTGCCGGGTCGGCTCGCGTTGCCTGAATCAGCCGTCGGCCTCGTGCTCTTCGCACACGGCAGCGGTTCGAGCCGATTCAGTCCGCGGAACACGTTCGTCGCGTCCGTGCTCCACGAGGCGTGGATCGGCACGCTCCTGTTCGACCTGCTCACGCCTCAAGAGGAGACCGACCGGGCCAACGTGTTCGACATCCGCCTGCTTGCCGACCGTCTGGCGGCGGCCGTCCGCTTCGTCGCGGAACACGAGCAGACGCGGCACCTACCGCTCGGGCTCTTCGGGGCCAGCACCGGCGCCGCCGCCGCGCTCGTCGCGGCGGCCGAGGAGCCACGCGTGGCGGCCGTCGTTTCGCGAGGCGGTCGCCCCGACCTGGCCGGGGCTGCCCTCGAGCGGGTGCACGCCCCGACGCTGCTCATTGTCGGTGGCGACGACACGGAGGTGCTGCCGCTCAACCGGCAGGCTCTCGACGCGCTTCGCTGTGAGAAGCGACTGTCGGTCGTGCCGGGGGCGACGCATCTGTTCGAGGAAGCTGGCACGCTCGACGAGGCGGCCCGGCTGGCGGCGGAGTGGTGTGCGAGGCATCTCGGAGCGGGCATGGGATCACGAACAACCGGAGGGTGAGCATCATGATCGAACACGGCATCTTCAACGATCGCGAGGAGGCCGGCTGGATGCTGGTGGAGCGGCTCCGCGGCACGCCCTTGGAAAAGCCCCTGGTGCTGGCAATCCCACGCGGCGGGATCGAGATCGGTGCAGCGCTCGCCCGCGGCCTGGGCGCGGAGCTCGACGTCGTGCTCTCGCGGAAGCTCCGCGCCCCACACCAGCCGGAACTGGCGCTCGGGGCCGTCTCCGAGAACGGCGAGGTCTATCTGAACCATTTCTCCAGCGCGATGACCGACGTGGGCAACACCTACATCGAGGCCGAGCGGCAGCGGCAGCTCCTGGAAATCGAACGCCGCCGGGTGATGTATCGCGCCGTACGGCCGCAGGCCACGATCACAGGACGATCGGTGATTCTCGCCGATGACGGCATCGCCACGGGAGCCACGATGATCGCCAGTCTCCGCACGGTGCGGGCGGCCGACGCAAAACAGATCATCGTGGCGGTGCCCGTGGGCGCTCCCGACCGGATCGACGCCATCCGGTCGCTGTGCGACCGCGTGGAGTGCCTGCTCGAGCCGGCGGCTTTCTGGGCGATCGGCCAGTTCTATCGGCACTTCGAGCAGGTGCCGGACGAGCGGGTGGTGGAACTGCTTCGCGAGCACGGCCGGCCCGCGAGGAAGTGGGAGACAGCGGCGGCCAGTGCGTGACGCGTGGCCCTCAGCCCCGGGTCAACCGTCGTCAACCCTTGATCACACCCAGCGGTCTGAGCCGGGCGACCTTCAGCGAGAGCCCGGCCCGGTGAACGATGTCGACCACGATATCGACGTCCTTGTAGGCGAGCGGCTGTTCCTCGGCGAGGCCTCCGCGACTGCGGCACCTGGCCACGACACCGCCACGCAGAAGTTCGTCTTGGATGTTTCGTCCCCGCGCGGCCTTCGTGGCGGCCGTGCGGCTCAGGCAGCGGCCGGCGCCATGACAGGTGGTGCCGAAGGATCGCTCCATCGCCCGTGGACCGCCACGAAGCACCCAGCTCGCCCGGCCCATGTCGCCTGGAATGATCACCGGCTGGCCCGTGACACGGTAGCGGTCGGGGATGTCATGGTGGCCGGCGGGAAATGCCCGTGTCGCCCCCTTGCGATGCACGCAGACCTCCTTGCTCGTGTCCCCCACCTGATGCCGTTCGATCTTCGCCATGTTGTGCGCCACGTCATACAGCAGTTCCATGCCGAGGGCGGTCCACGGCTTTCCGAGCACCCGGGCAAACACCTCGCGGACCTGCCACATGAGCAGCTGCCGGTTGCAGAAGGCGTAGTTCGCGGCGGCCCGCATGGCGCCGAGATAGTGCTGCCCTTCGGCGCTCTCGACCGGGGCGCAGACCAGCTGCCGGTCGGGGAGATTCATGCCGTATTTCGCCGGGGCGTCGCGGAGGGCCCGCAGCGAGTCGTCGCAGACCTGATAGCCCAGGCCGCGGGAGCCCGAGTGGATGAGCACGCAGATCTGCCCGGCATGGAGGCCGAAGGCGGCCGCGGCTGCGGTGTCTTCCACGCGGTCGACCACCTGCACCTCGATGAAGTGGTTGCCGGCGCCCACGGTGCCGCACTGGTCGCTGCCGCGGGCGAGCGCCCGGTCGCTCACCAGTTCGGGCCTCGCGTCCGCGATGCAGCCTTCTGCTTCGGTCAGGGCGACGTCGTCCTCGGTGGCGAGGCCACGACGCCTCAGGAAGGGCACTCCCTCCTGCATCAGCGTGCGGAGTTCCGCGGGCGAGAACAGGTGGCTGCCCCCCTGCCCCACACCGACGGGCACGTCCCGCAGCAGCTGGTCGACGAGCTTGACGAGCACGGGTTCGACGTCTGCAAGGGTGAGATTCGTCCGCATGAGACGGACGCCGCAGTTGATGTCGTAGCCAACGCCACCCGGCGAGACGACGCCACCCGCCGCGGGATCGGTGGCGCAGACACCGCCGATGCAGAAGCCGTAGCCCCAGTGAATGTCGGGCATGGCGAGGCTGGCGGTCTGGATGCCGGGCAGGAAGGCGACGTTGGCCACCTGCTCGGGCGCCCGGTCGCTTCGCAACTGCGGAATCAGCCGCTCGTCGGCGAAGATCAGGCCATCGACGAGCATGCCCGGCTTGTAGGACTTCGGAATCCGCCAGGTGCATTCGTCCACCGGCTCGAGCGGACCTGCGAAGGCGCGGTCGGGCGAAGGGTTGCGGATCGTGTCGGCCATGCGTGCGGCTTTTTTGTTGGGTGGTGGCGGACAATCTTACGGCGACGCCACCCCGGGACAATCAATCGGTCATGGTCATATGTCGACGATCAGCGTCGCCTCAAAGCCGCCGACCGTTTTGGTGACGGACAGCTCGTGCTGGGTGATCGCCTTGATCTCGTGGGCGAGCGTGTGCCGGGCGGGATCGTAGGGCTCGCCGTGGGCGGTGGCGTGGAGTCCGGTGGCGTCGATCGACACGTCGAACCCGCAGAAGAGCATGCGGCGAAGCTCGAAAGCGGCGTGCAGTTCGCTGATCCAGTCGAAGAGCAGCCAGGTGGGATCGGTTCCGGCCACGTCGAACCGCTCGGCTCTGTCGGGCCGGGGCCGGATCTGGGCGAGGTCGCCGGCGATGATCTCGAACAGGCCGCGGGCCGCGTCGGCCATGAGCAGCTCCAGCGTCGGCGCGACGGCCCGCAGCCCAAGGTCGGCCGTATGTTCGAAGATTTCGTGCATGAGGGCCGGTTCCGGATGAACGTGACGCTACGGCCGTGCCGTCGCATCCGGCAAATAATACGAGGGGACGCAGTTCGCCGCCGCGAAACGACCCCCTCGCTCTTGCTATACTTCCCCCGTCGCTCGTTTCGCCCCCTCACCGGAGGTTGTTTCATGCAACGTTCGCTGCGTTTTTGTTCGACACGCGTGACCTCTGCGATCCTGCTCGTGGTATTCCTGGCGGGCTGGCTGATCGCCGCCGAGCCCACGCCGCCGCGGGCGGGCATGACGCAGCCGCGGTCCGGCACGACCAATGCGTTCGGATCTGGCGCGCTTACGAACAGGTCCGATGGCACGAGCAGCCAGACGCGGCCATTTGGCTCGGGTTCCATCACAACGGAGCGGGGCCGCGACGGCAAGACCGTCACGGGTCATACGCAGAAGTTCGGATCCGGGACGATCACCCGCTGGTCCGATGGCACGACCACGGAGACTCGGCCTTTTGGTTCCGGCACCCTCACGACGGAACGGGGCCGCAACGGCCAGACCGTCACCGGACAGACCCAGAAGTTTGGATCGGGCACGATTACGAACAGGTCCGATGGCTCGAGCAGCAGGACCCAGCCGTTCGGCAGCGGCACGCTGCAGCGGGACCAGCCGGGAAGAACCTCGAACGGCGCCCGGAAATAGCCCCGAGCCGCGACACGGCTGACCAAACCAGCCCGGTTGTTGGATCAGCCCCTCGCCAACGCCGGCGCGAAAAGTTTCACGAGCAGCCCCGCCTTCGGGAGAAGGGGCACGGCCACACAACCAGCCACCCGCATTGTCAGCGGGATGTGTGAAGCGTTCAGAAAATCGAGAACGGGCGAGGCGGAACTGCCGAATGCCCGCAGCCGCCACGCCGAACGGAACGACCGGACATCGAGCGTGACTCCATCCGCATCGGCACTGATCACGACCGGGCGACCATCGAAAGTGCCCGTGAGTCGCCCGGCCACGATCAGTTTGGGGACGTACCCGTGTCCCGCGTACGGATCTTCAGCGTCCCATGCAGGACCCATTCGGCGTGCTCGGCTGACGGACCGGTGCCACTGGGAATTTTGATGTGCATGTTGTCGGACTCGTAGGTGATCTCAGCGCGACGGCCAGTGAGATTGTCGTAGAGGCCGATCAGGAGGTCGGGCCAGTTGTTGGCTTGGGCATTGGTCATGGGAAGGCTCCGGAAAAAATTTTGCAAACCTCGGCAATCGTAGACAGCCTCCACCGAAAGACAACAAGGCACCGCCGAGAACAGTCGGAACTGTTGGCCTCGAAGCTCAGAGAAGCCGGCGGGAAGGTGAAGACGATCCATGAGACTGACAAGAACCACATGACGATCAACAGGGAACTCGGGCAGTCGGGCGACGAGCCCACCGGAGAAGTGTTTGAGTTCCTGGAGGACGTGCTCGAGGGAGAGTGAGTGGCCGGGGAAGGCCAGGAAATACCCTCGCCGGTTTCAAGCCAGTTTCCAGTCCCTTTCCGTGGCTCCAGAAGGTCTTTCGGTCGGGCACCACGGTCGGCTAGTGTTCCCGTCCGTCGTGAACCTGCCTGAGGAGACTTCGTTCCGTGGAATTCATCATCCAAGCCAACGCGGCCAAGAAGCTTTCCCGCGGCCAGCGAGACCTGGCTGGGCTTTGGAACGCCGGGCTCGTGGCCATCATCGCCAGCCTTGCCCCGCTGGCGGCGTGGCCGGGCACTGCGGCCGAATTGGAGCAGCATGAACCGACGGGAACGATCGAGGGCCATCCGGCGCTCGCCAGATCACCGAGACACACGACGACGGCCCGCGGTCGCCAAGGAGACGCCGTGAACGTGGCCTTCATTGGCACCGAGAAAGATCTGCACCGGACGCTCGCCGCAGCCGGGTGGTACGCCGCTGACCCGATCACGCTGAAAACCTCGCTCCGTATTGCGGCCGACGTCGTTCTCCACAAGCCTTATCCCCACGCGCCGGTGAGCGACCTCTACCTCTGGGGCCGTAAAGAGGATGCCGCTTTCGAGCAGCCCGTCGGCGACAGCCCCAAACAGAGGCACCACGTACGGCTCTGGTGCTCCCGCGAGCTCGATCGCAGCGGCAGGCCCCTGTGGCTCGGCGCGGCCACCTATGACGAACGCGTGGAGCTGAGCCACACGACGGGGGGCATCACACATAAGATCAGCCCGAACATCGACAAGGAGCGAAACAAGCTCGTCGGCGATGCCATTCGGACAGGATCGCTGGACGGCTACTACTGGGTCGAGCAGTTCCACCGCCAAGCCGAGGGCCAAAATGGCGGCGGAGACCCTTACTTCACCGACCGCCGCCTTGCCGTCGGCGTCATCGACGTTCGGCGGTAACCTGGGCTTCGTGACCGGCTCTTCGAAAAACTGGTCGGTGCTGAAAAATCTTTTTCAGCAGGTCGCTGTCGGCAGCTATGTGGAAGAGTTTGTCTTGGTCGGATTGGACGCGGCGGATGGATTGGCGTTCCTCGGGATGGCAGTCTCTCAGAAGAAGGAGACCGCTGCCCCGAGTTGGCCGGCCTGGGGAAACCGCAGGCTGCAGCCACTCTGACGCAGCACGGGACCGCAAGGCCTGATCCTGACTCGCACCAAACGCGCCAGCCCCGAGAGAAACGCATATCTCTCGGGGCTGAACGCTATTCAGGTACCCCCACGGGGAGTCGAACCCCGGTTTTCGGACTGAGAACCCGACGTCCTGGGCCACTAGACGATGGGGGCGTGTATTGGCCTTGAATCCAGCTGTGGTTCTAGCAGTGTCGGATACGGTGTCAAGCAGACTTGAGCCGCCGCGTTTCCAGCGGAATTCCCGGCATTTGACACGCTTGGCTCAAGGCCGCGGACGAAACAATTCCGACCTCCGCGGCCGCGACCGGCCGATCGCAAATCCGAGGGCCAGAGCCGTCACGGCCGCCGCCGCCATGAGCCATGCCCGTCGCGATCGTTCCCGCCGGTCCCGTTCCCGCTCATGCTGCTCCTGATCAGACGCTTCCTGCAGATGCCGCGTCGCATCTCGCAGCCGTGCCGTCTGCGTCTGCACGCGGGCTGCAAGCGTGGGAGCCGCGACGCGGGGAACGCCGGCCACTCTCGCCGGCTTCCAGTCAGCGACATCCCCCTCCCAGGCCAGTGGCAGCCGCCCGTGCCGCGAGCCCGCCGAGATCGCCATCTCGACCGCCTCGACAGCCTGCAGCAACTCCGTCGGCGTTTCGCACCGCTCCTCCGGAAGCTTCGCCAACAACTGTTCCACGATCCGGCCCAGCCCCGCCGGCACTTCCGGCCGATAGGCGGCCAGCGGCACGGGCTGCTCCCGCTGATGCGCCAGTGCCACTGCGAGTGACGTCGCACCACTGAATGGAGGCTGGCCTGCGAGCAGGTGATAGACGCTGGCGCCGAGCGAATAGAGATCGCTCCGCACGTCCACTGGCCTGCCCGCGGCCTGCTCCGGGCTCATGTAGAGCGGCGTGCCGAGCGCCATGCCCTGCTGCGTTAGTTCCAGATCATCCTCGAGCACCCTTGCCAGACCGAAGTCGGCGACCTTCACCTCGCCGGCCGGCGTCACGAGCAGGTTTTCGGGTTTGATGTCACGGTGCACGATCCCGGCCTGCGCCGATTTCACGAGCGCCGATCCCACCTGCGACAGCACGCTGAGCGCCTGCAGCGGGTCGAGCGGACCGCGGGCCAGCAGCCAAGCCTTCAGCGACGGCCCGGCGACATACTCCTCGGCGAGAAAGTGAATGCCACCGACACAGGCCACCTCGTGGATCTGCACGATGTTGCCATGCACGAGTGCCGCCGCCGCGCGGGCCTCCTGCGAGAATCGCTCGACGGCTCCCGGATGCCGCGAGGCGTCGCCACGGAGCACCTTCACCGCCACCTGTCGCTCCAGCGACTGCTGCTCGGCAAGATAGACATCCCCCATCGCGCCGCTGCCCAGCTGGCGCAGGAGCCGATAGCCTCCGAGGTTTCTCCCGGAGAGGTCGACGTCATGGGTATCGGCACGCTGCGACATGGCCCTGAGTATCGACGCCGCCCGCCCAGCCGGCAAACCGATCGGCCTTCAGTCCGCCTCGATGTCGCGCGAGCCGGCCGTACGACGGCGGCCTCCGAAGAGGGTGCGCAGTCCAAGAACCGCCAAAGCCATGCCGCCGGCGGCCGACAGCATCGCCTGGCCATTCGTGGTGACGTCGAAGATGGCGGAGAGTTCGGCCGTCGTGGGCAGGGTGATCGCGGACGGTGCCCAGCCCACTTGAGCGGGCGTCGGCAGGCCGCCGGGGGCCGGTTGCGCGGCATCCAAGGGCATGGCCCCATAAGCACCGCTCGCCGGTGGCGGCTGTAGGGCGGCGGTGACGCCCCCCGGCGCTGCAGGCGTCAGGGGCTGCGACTGCTGTCCGGGCCCGTTGATCGCGGCCGCCGCCATCCTGATGCGGGTGGTCTGTTCTGCTTCAGCAGGGCCCTGCTCGATCCCCTTGGCCTGGTCGTAGGCGGCAGCCGCTGCGGGCGTGAAGCCGCTCGAGCCGACGCTGGCCAAAAAGCTGCGCAGCCGCGTTGAGCAGCTGCCGATCGTGCGGCCACTGTTTTGGCCGAAGAGCACGCCGGCGAGTTCGCCACGTTCGTTGAGAATCGGCCCCCCCGAGTCGCCCTGTCTGGCCCCGGCTGCCAGCTCCACGAACTCCTTCGGATAGCCCGTGCCTGGCGAAAGATACTCGGTGCAGCGGCCGGACTGGGCGCGATAGGGACCGCGGCCGTAGCCGGCGATCGTCAGCAGGTCGCCGGGGGCGGGAGGCGTTGCCGCGAGGGGAATCGGTGTCGCCGGCGGCTTCCAGATGACCAGCGCCGCCAAGTCCCACGCCTCGTCCCAGCGGACGACGGTGCCGGCCGTCTGGAATCCGTCGGGAAACTGCACCAGCACAGCCGACCGGCTGTCGCGAACGACATGCCAGTTGGTGAGTACGATCGCCTGCTCGCGGTTGGCGTCGACCAGCACACCCGACCCGAGCGAGGCACCAGCCTTCTCCGCCGCCACGATCCGCACCACCGCCGGGTGCGGTGTCTGCCCGCTCAACAGGTAGTCCGAGAAGGCTTCGGGCTCCCACTGAGAGTTGGGCTGCGGCGCGGAGCCGAAGCCCCACATCTGGGCATCTGCCGGGATGGCCGCCGAGACAAGCAGCAAGACCGTCACCACGCGGAGAAAAAGGTGACAGCCACCATATTCAACGAATCGGGGCACACTGGATTTCCACCGTGCCCGAATGTGGCGGCTGTCACCTTTCCCCATGACGGCGTTCCGCAGACAGCTAGCGCGACGTGCCGCGTGTGGACTGCCGACGCGTCTCCCGGTTGATGATCCGCTTGAGGAGCTCGCGCCGAAGACGCTCCCGCTCGCGGAGGGCCTCTGCTTCCGCGGGAACCGCGTTCGCCGGTGGGGAAAGAAGGCCATTTTGATGGCTGATCATGGGCAATGCTCCTGCCTGCTGGGCGGCGACCGGCCTTCGCCGCATCGCTTGGTATCGCCCAGGCCCACCCGACCCCATCAGGAAAACAACCGCCCATGCCGCGGCCGTCACAACCAGTAGAGTCCGCCAGCGACGGTCCGCTTCATGCCCGCCTTGGCATGGTGCCAGGAGCGGTGGACGGCACCACTGCAAACCCGGCGGCGCGGAGCTGGTCGTAGAGGGCGACCACATGGTCGCGGTCGGAGGTCTCGACCGTCACTTCCACACTTGTCACGAACACATCGGGCCCGGAAAAGGCCCGGTCGTGGACGATTTCCTGCACGCTCGCCCCCGCCGCCGCGATCGCGGCGGTGAGTTTGGCAATGCCGCCGGGCCGGTCGGTGACCTGCGTCGTGAACCGCCAGAGCCGGCCGTCGGCCGCCAGCCCATGCTTGATCACGCGGTCGAGGATCGTGAGGTCGATGTTGCCACCGCACAGGAGCAGCACGACCCTGCGGCCGGCCAACTCCTTCCCCACGTCACCCATCACCGCGGCCAGCGCCGATGCGCCGGCCCCTTCCACGACGGTCTTTTCCAGTTCGAGCAGCCGCAGCACCGCCAGCGAGAGCGCCTCCTCGCCCACGGTCACCAGACGGTCGATCAGCGGCGCGGCGATCGCAAACGGCAGCCCCCCGACCTTGCCCACGGCGAGCCCGTCGGCGAGGGTCGGCCGCGTCGGCACCTGCGTCGGCCGGCCGGCTGCGAGCGATGCGCTCAGGCTGCCGGCCGCGGCGGGCTCGACCGCGATGATCTTGATGTCGGGCCGGAGGCTTTTGGCAACGGTGGCCACGCCGGCCAAGAGGCCTGCGCCTCCCGTCGGCACGACGATCACCTCGGCATCGGGCACGTCTTCGAGGATCTCCAGCGCCATGGTCCCCTGCCCTGCGATCACGCGGGCATCGTCGAAGCCGTGGACGAGGTTCAGGCCGTCTCGCTCGGCCATCTCGACCGCCAGCCGGCGGGCATCATCGAATGACTCGCCCTCGAGCACGACGCGGGCGCCGAGCTTGCGGCAGGTGGCCACCTTCACCAGCGGCGCAAACCGCGGCATCACCACCGTGACAGGGATGTCGATCAGCTTGCCATGGTAGGCCAGGCCGAGCGCATGGTTGCCGGCCGACGCGGCCACCACGCCGCGGGCACGCTGCACGGGATCGAGCAGCAGCAGGGCATTGCGGGCGCCGCGTTCCTTAAAACTGCCGGTCCGCTGGAGCAGATCGAGCTTGCACCAGATCCGACAGCCGGTGAGGTCGGAGAGCGGAATGCTCGGTGGACAGGGGGAGCGGTAGATCCCGGAGCTGATGCGGGCATGGGCATCCCGGATGTCCTGGAGCGTGACGGCGGTCGGCGTTGTCATGAGGGAAGCCGCTCAGGGAAGGGAAGCCGCTCAGGGAAGGGTAAGCCGCTCAAGACAGGGTAAGCCGCTCAGGCTTGTGAAACGCCCGCACGTCGATCCATTCCATGCCGGCCCGCCGCGCCGCCTCGATGCCGAGGTCGCTGTCTTCCCAGACGACGCACCGATCCGGCCGGGCGCCGAGCCGGCGGGCCGCCTCCAGAAACGGCTCGGGGTCGGGCTTGTGCCGGGATGTGTCTTCGCTGGCGACGATCGTGTCGAAGGCGGCCGTGATGCCGACGTGGTCGAGGATCTGCCGGCAGACACGCTGAAATCCGCCGGTGACGACGGCCATGGGCATCCTGCCCCGCGAACGAAGGACCACGTCGACGACCGGATCGATGGGCTGCACGTGGGCGAGCTGGGCCAGGAAGACCTGCTCCTTCATGTGGGCGGCCTCGTCCAAGTCGATCACGATGCCCTTCTCGGCGGCGAGGGTGGCCACGATGTCCCGCGTGGGCCGGCCGCCGAGCGCATAAAAACGGTCTTCATCGAAGTCGATGCCGTGCGGTTCGGTGACGGCCAACCAGCCGCGGTAGTGGGCCGGCATGGTGTCGGCCAGCGTGCCATCGCAGTCGAAGAGCAACGCGTCGTGGTTTTGGAACTGCCACATGGGAAGGCCTGGGGGAGTGGTGAAGCGAGGCGGGGCCGCGGGGCGGGGAACGCTGGTCAGACGATCCGGGGCGTTCGTGGTCTTTTACGGCGTTCGTTTTTATAAGCCGCCGGCCACCGCCGGCCTATCCCGCCACGTGCCCACTGCTGCCGAGCGTATTTTCGGCGCTCGAAAGGCCGCCCGCCAACGGTCTTCTGGCAATCTGGGCGGGTTTCGGCGCGGCTGCCGATCCCGGCCTTCCTGCCGGAAATGCTCATGGATCGGGTGACGGTGGGTCGATCACATCCGACGACCGTGCCGGTTTTTCCGCGCAGGGACTCCCCTGCTCGGTCTGCTGGCGACCGCGACGGATATGACAGCGATGGAAAAATCCGCCAATCGTTCCGCGAAACGTGCTGCCGCCCGCAGAAGGGCCATTCGCCGCAAGGCCGCCGCCTGGCAACGCCGGGTGCGGCGTGCCATGGCGATCGCGCTGATTGCGGCGTCGATCGCCGAGACCCCCACACGGCTGGCGCATGCCCAAATCGGCCAACTTGCCGGCGCAGGCCCGGCCGTCGGTGTCGGCCAGAGCGCGATGGGATCGGTCGGCGGCCTCGTGAACGGTGCGGTACAGCGGCTCGGCGACCTCGAAGAAAACGGCCCGGGCTTTATGTATTACGGAATCAACGCGGCCGACCGCGGCCTCGGCTATCGCGGCAGCTATTACACCGTGGGCGGCTTCGTGCCCTACGCCGAAGACGATCTCGGCGGCGTGTGGAATGCCGACCTCCGCGCCCACCTGAGCAACTACGGCGGGTTTTTCTCCAACGTGGGTGCCGTGCGGAAGCAGTTCTGGGGCGGCACGCTCTTCGGCCTCGGCGTCTACTGGGATTACGACGGCGACCAAAACCAATACTCCGACACGACGATCAGCGACTCGAGCGGCAGCTATGTCTTCGCCGGCGGCCAGACCTACCAGCAGGTGGGCGTGTCGGCCGAGTGGCTCACCGACTACGGTAATCTCCGCAGCAACGGCTATATTCCGGTCGGCACCACCGCGCAGCAGATGGGCCCGTTCGTGGGCAATTCGCTCCTCTGCCAGAACGGCATCAACGCCGGGCTGGCCGGAGCCGACCTCGAAGTGGGCGCCTACATTCCGGGGCTTGCCGACTGGGCCGGCATGGTGAGCGTGGGCGGCTATGCGTTTGGAAACGCCCGCTACAACAACGTCGACGGCACTGACCTCGTGCCGTATTTCGGCGGTGTGTACACCCGCATGGACCTGACGCTGATCCGCAATTGGGATTTTTCCCTCCAGGCCAACAATGACAGCTATTTCGACTGGACCGGTTTCGCACGGCTGACCTACCGCATGGGCGGCTCGCGGCGACGCAACGTGCCCGACCAGATGGAGCAGCCGATGATGCGGAACGAGCACGTCGTGCGGGCCCACCAGGCGCCTGAGCAGGCGATCAATCCGATGACCGGCTTAGCCTACGAGGTGTTCCACGTCGACAACACGACGACCACGCTGCCAGCGGGCACGGGCACCTGGGAAAACCCTTTCACGACCCTCGAGCAGGCCCAGAACGCGGCCACGGCCGACTACGACATCGTCTTCGTCCACATCGGCCAGAGCGCGACATGTCCGTATGAGACCCCAGCCGACGGCTATCAGTTCCAGGCCAACAACCAATATCTCGTTGGCGAGGGGACGTCGTTGCAACTCTGCACGGCCAACTGCGGCCTGATCGATGTCTGGTCCAACAAGGCATCCTCACTTTATCCGGTGATCACGAATCCACGGCCGGGCGAAGCTGCCATCGTCCTTACGAACTCGGCCGGCACGACCAGCGGCGCGACGGTCGACCACGTGCAGCTCACCGGATCGGCGATTGGCATTTCCGACGGTCCTGGTCTGCCTGCGGCGTCTCCGACGACGGGGCCGGGCACCGCGACCGTCAACGACGTGCGAATTTACGGCAACGGTCCGGGCCAGCGGGGCGTGCAGATCAACGATCTGGCCAACAATAGCGGCACGCTCAACTTCTCGAAGATGAACATGCAGAACCTCACAAACGACGGCTTCGTCGTGAGCACGGGTGATGGCGGCAACCCAAGTGTGAACCTGTCGAATTCGACGATCAACAACACCACAGGTTCGGGCGTGCTTGTCGAAAACCTACTCGATACCGGCCGCATGCAAGTGACCAACACCACGATCACGAATTCGACTCAGGCGGGTGTCTTCGTCGGCAATGGCAATGCCTATATCGGTAGATCAACTTTCCAGGGCAACGCCCTGGCCGGCGTCTACGTTCAGGATAACGCTCCTTCGGACACGACTGCCGGAGCGGCAGGCACCTCAATTGTGCAGGTCGCCAACTCCACGTTCTCCAAGCAGGCGGTCGGCATCTGGGCGATGGCCAATTCAGGCACAACAAACATCACGGCCACGCAAAACGTCATTCAAACGACATCGGACCCGTCGGGCTCGAACGGCATCATCCTAGCCGTTGGCGGCACCGCGGCTGGCGGCCCCGGCGTTCTCAATGGATCACTGGTCGGCAATACGATCACGCCGAAGCTCGCAACCCAGAGCACCCAGGTGTTGACGTCCTCGACCACGTCCACGAGCGGCACCGGCAGTACGGTGACGACCTACAAATCGACGGGCAACATCCTGCTATCGACGTCAGGAACGCTGATCACAACCGGAACGCCAGCCGTCGTGACCGGGTTCGTGAGCTACGGAACCCTCAACATCAAGGCGCTCGACCAGATACAACTGCAGAGTGTCAATAATGGAGCCGGCGTGGCTTCCGTACCGCTGCCGGTCGTGTCGGGTTCCACTCTCATCATTCCGCCACCGCCGAACTACGACGCGGCACTGACCGTGCCGCTGCCGAACCCCTGATGGCGGCATAAGGTAACCGCTTCTCGGGGCGGATGGCTGCGGGATGGGGCTGCACCGCCCAACGGCCGCCCGACCGGCTGTATCGAGCAGCCTCTCTTCTTCCGCGGTTGCCCCTGCCACCTAAAAGCCGTCGGCCGTGCCATAACGGGCCTGTGGTGGCGTGATTGGTGCGGCCCGATTTCTATACCGCAACGTGGGCCGAACCAGCCCGGGCCGACGTGCGTAAACAACGCCAGCACGGGCATGGCCGTGCCAGCCCGTATACCTCGAAATCGAGGGCGTGACGGGTCAGTTCGCCAATTTGTGGTTTTTGGCCTCTTTCCTGGGTAGCATACCCCCCAGAGTAGCAGCGGCTCGATCGAGCGGGCTGCGCTCTATCCACGAGGGACTACGATGAACGGCTGGCGGCGGAACGGCGGGGTGAGGACCGGGAATCGCTCGAAGAAGCAACCCGGCCCGGGTTTTCTTTTGGAGACGCTCGAGCCCAGGCTCTGCATGGCGGTCGCCGCGCCATCGCTCCCGCGGGTTTCACTGAGTGGCCCGAGCCAATTCGTGGATCGAGGCACCGACGCAACGTTCACGGTCCGCCTGTCGGCCGCCCCTGGGACCGGAAAGACGGTGGGAATCCACTTCACTACTGTCAACGGCGGTGCCAGAGCCGGAGTGCAGTACACCGCGACCCGCGGTGCGCTGCTGTTCACGGGGCTGGAGAAAGAGAAGACGATCGTGGTGCCGACCACCCCCAACTCGCCGAACCCGACGGGCAAGCCCGACGTCTTCTCGGTGCAGCTCAGCAGGCCGGTGGGGCTCAAATTGCAAGCGTCGAAAGCCTCCGCGGCGATCGTCTCGATCAGGCCTGGGATTACCGTTTCGGACGTGGCCGTGTCAGAGGGCAACAGCGGCACGAGCAACGCCGAGTTTGAGGTTCGGCTAACGAAGTCGCCGTCGAAGACCGTGACGGTCCGCTATGGAACCACCAATGACTCGGCAACCACGGCTAACAACGACTATGTCGCTACCACGGGGACACTAACGTTCCTGCCGGGCGAGACGGTAAAGACCGTGTCGGTTCCCGTGGTGGGCAACACCACGCCGGAGGCGGACAAGACGTTTACGCTGAAGCTGTCAGAATCCAAGAACGCCCCGATTGTGAAGAGCTTCGGGACCGGCTTTATTCTCAACGATGATGGCGATGTCAGCGACGACACGCTCGTCAAGCCGGAAACGGTGCTCGTCGGGGATGCGGGGAACCCGGCGGACTCTACCACGAAGCTTGGGGCCGTCGCTTACACCTACAAAATCGGAAAATCCGAGCAGACGGTGGGCGACTACGTGAAGTTCTTGAACGCTGTTGCCAAGACGGACCCCTACCGACTGTTCGATCCAATCATGGCGATCACGAGGACCGGATCACCGGGTGCCTACCAGTATGCGCCGAAATCGTCCCCCAACCTGCCCATCGAGGGCGTCACCTGGATGAACGTGGTGCGGTTTGCAAACTGGATGAACAATGGTCAGGGCACGGCGAGCACGGAAACCGGTGCGTATGAACTGGGCCATGGCCAGATCACCTCGATCGCCGACAAGACCGCGGTCACGGTAGGCAAGCCGAAGGTAAACATCGGCGATGCCATCGTGCTCACTTCCAAGGACAATGAAGTCTCCTACCACACGGTTACATCCGTCTCCGACACTTATTTCACGGCCGATTTTACAACCAGCCAATCGGGCTTCATTGGCTGGGATTACGTTTCCGTGCCACCGACGCACAGCCCGAACGCAAACTGCTGGATTCCGTCTCGCGACGAGTGGTACAAGGCGGCGTATTACGATCCTTCCGCCATTGGGCTGACAGATCGCTACTGGCGGTTTGCGACGCGATCCGACACCGTGCCGACTAATCTGCTCGACGGCGCTACGAGCCGTGCCAATGTTTACAGTAATGCGCCGACCCCGGTCGGCCGATACGTCGGAAGCGCCAGCTTCTACGGCACTTTCGATCAGACGGGAAATGCAGGGGAATTTGTAGAAACGGTAGCCTCCAGCGGCGACGCCGACACGCGAGGATTCTTTGCGGAAAACTACTTTCGCGACCAATCCAACCAATTCGACATCCCATCCGTCAAGAAGGAGGGGTATTCATTTAATCTGGATAGCCGTTCTTTGAATTACTTTTACTCCGAAACCTCGGTGGGGTTTCGAGTAACCCTAAACGTAGGCTTCCGCCTCGCCTATTCCGCGACCGGCGACAATGCCCGTGCCAAGCCGGCAGCGAGCGTCCAAGGTGATGCCGTGAAGGTCGGTACCACTGGCACGGTGCCCCTCAACTTCAACGTGACGTTGTCGACCCCTTCAACCAAGGCCGTGCTCGTCCGCTATGCCACGTTCGATGGCTCTGCGACCAGCGGCAACAACGACTATGTTCCGCAGAGCGGCTATCTGATCTTCGCCCCGGGCCAGACGCAGAAGCGGGTGAGCGTATCTGCCGTTGGTCGCCCCGGGCTGACTGCCGACACGACGTTCAACCTCGTGCTCTCCGACCCCGTCAACGCCACGCTCCGTTCAGCCGTCGCTACCGGCACGATCCGCCCGTAACGACGAACCCCATGCTGCTGGCATCACTGCGGGCTGCACTCGCCTGAAGCCGTGTTAGGCTTCGGGAAGCACGAGGCCCTGCCCAACGGCCAGTGGCTGTTCCGCCCCGTCTGTCGTTCGCGTGTTTAACGCCAGCCGATAGAGCGTGCCCCACGCTCCCGCATCGACATCCGCCCGCATCCCACGGCTCCGCCTCGCCTCGAACGCGTCGCGGAAATGCTCCGTCACCATGCCCGTGCGGCTGCCTCGCGTCGGCACCACGCACCGGCGGCAGACATTCGTGGCGATGAACCTCGCCTCGCCAATCGAAAACTCCCGCGGCTGCGGCGGCGGCAGGTCGGCATACGGATCCACGGGCAGATCACCCGGCAGATCCAAGAGCGATGGCTGCAACTCTGGCCGGGCAGGGCTCGCCAGCGTGTCTTCCCAGAAGGCATCGCAGTCGCCAATCTCGAGAGTCGCCCGAAACCGCCGCCGCGACTCCGCGAGATCGAACCCAAACCAGTGGGCCACTTCCGCAAGCGTCGCCGTCGACACGAGCGTCGGGCCCGCCGCCTCGCGGTCGTCTGGAAAGCCGCCGTCGGCACGTTCTTGCAAGAGCACGCCGCATCCAAACGCCTCCGAGAGCCACTCGCACGGCCCCCCCTGCCCCGGCACCAGATGAAACGAGTCGCGAGCCAGTGGACCTACCGAACGCTCACCACCCGGATGCCCAACGAGCCCCCGGAGCCGGTCGAGATCGGCCGCAGGCAACGCCGCGGCCGCGATCGCCGTCGGGTCGACCCAGAGCGTGACGAGCCGCTCGTCGAGAGTAAACTCCGCCCGAATCGCGTGAAACAGTGGCGACCGCTTGGCGTTGATCACGCGGCCATCCATGTCGACCAGCCGCCAGCGGCGGTCGTTTGCCAGTGCGGCTGACTCCAGCACGCAGCTCTCAACGACTTCCATGCCGTCGAGGCTTTTCACCGGATAGATCGTGATCCGATCGAGCGTGGGCATGATGCCTTTCAGTCGATCCGATCAGACTCCGTTGGTGCCGCATCAGGAACGGCCGCCAGATAGCGATCAAAATCCTCGCGTCGTCCCGCCGCGGCCTCCCGCTTGAGGTAGTCCGTCGTCAATACGACCGCCAGCTTTTCGCCCGCAGCCGTCGCCAGGAACTGGCTGAGCGAATACCCCTCCTGCGTGGCCAAAGCCTCGATGCTGCGTTTGAGCGACTCCGGAATTTCGACCGTGACGGTACTCATGAAATGCCTCGAAGGAGCCGGAAGAAATCGCCAGGGGGCATACACTCGATTCCAAACTGATCCGCACCCGCAAAGTCACGAACGTTGTGCGTCACGATGATGCGGCACTAGGCCGCGACCGCGAGTTCCAGGATCATGTCGTCATCCGCGTCGGGGAGGAACGGCCGCCACAGAAAGTATATCTCCTGCAGATGGGCCCGGCTCGCGACATACCTGAGAAAACCAAGGGTTGTTTCCGGCGATGTGCCGGGAATCGCGTGTTCCGGCCGCAACAGAGCGTCACGCCATTCGGCGTAGAGGGCCACCGACAGGCAGAGCTGGAACGCTCCCGTCGGAATCGCGTTGACCAGCTTGAAACTGGCGCCATGCCTCGACCGAACTGCGGCGACGAGGACGCTCGTGTCAAAAACGACTCGCATGGGTGGCACCAGGAAAGGTCAGATCGTGCGATCGTGTTCCACACGCCACACGGATTCCCTCGCTTGCGCTTCGGGCTTGCATGGACAGGGAGCCGCAGGCCCCTGCATCCGATCACATCTTGAAATTAAAGGTCTGCCAGAGGAGCCGCAGGAGCCACTGGCCCACCGTGCGGCTGCCCACCTTGATTCTCGCCGTGCCCCGCATGCCAGGCGTCAGCACGCCATCCGGGTCGTTGAGCGACATCATCGCCTCGTAACTCGTCGAGATCGGCGATTCACGGCCCGATTCGTCGGTCTTCGTCGGCACCTGCCCCCCCGCCTTCACGGAGAGCCGCTCAGACCCTGTCTCGATGTGCGTCTCCGCCAGTTCGTCGACCGTGCCCGTGAACGTCCGCCACGGGAAGGCGTCGAGCTTCAGGTCGACCGGCTGGCCACGGGTGATGAACTCCACCTCCGACTGGTCCACCACCATCACCCCCTCCAGTTTGTTTGCCTCCCCCACCATGCACAGCACCGTGCCCTCGGTGAAGGTCGCCCCCAGGTTCTTGTCGTCGAGCGCACTGCCCGCCCAGCCCGGCAGCTTGCCCGCGGCCGCCGCCTCCTTCGAGGGCGGCACGCTCGTCGATGGCAGCACGACGCCGTCCCGGGGCGCCACCAGCACGAGTTCCTCCCGGTCCTTCAGCTTCTTCGCCAACTGCTCCTCGACGCTCTTGAGCGACTCCTCCACCGTGCCGATCTCCAGCCCCGCGGCCGGATCGGTGAACCGTTCCCGCTGCAGGCTGTTGAGCCGGGCCCGAGACTGCGAGACCTTCCCCTCCAGATCGGCGATGGCGAGGTCGAGGTCGATGCTCGAGAGACGGGCGAGTTCCTGCCCCTTCGTGACGATAGCGCCGGCCTTCACCGCCAGGCTTTCCAGCCGCCCGGCCACCGTCACGTAGACCATCTCCTCGCCCCGCGGCCGCAGCTCGGCGGCACACCATACCCGCTGCGGCAGCGGAATCAGGGCGATCGCCGCCAGCACCACCGCCGCCACGAGGCCCGACACCGTCACGTTGAGAGCCTTCACTTCGTCTCGCCTCCCAGGAACATTCAGAAACTTGATCATCGACTGCAGCGGCCGGATCACCAAGCCCCAGAGGGCGCCGCCGGCCAGGATCTGCCCCAGCACCTCGAGCCGATAGGGTTTGAACACGCTCCACATGAACAGGAAAATCGAGGCCGACACCATCCACATGTAGAGGCTCGACGCCACCGCATAGAGGGCGAAGAGCCCGCGGTTTCGCTGCGGCAGGAATGGATCCTCCGGCTGCTTGATCCCCAGGCACCACCGGGTGGCCGCCCGCCCCAGGATGGAGGTGGCCTTCTGCCGCAGATTGGGGATCTCAAGGATGTCGGAGAGGATGTAGTAGCCGTCATACCGCATCAGCGGATTGGCGTTGAACAGGATCGTCGACACGCTCGACACGAACATCACGTCGAGGCAGAGCTGGTTGAAGATGCCGGCGTGGGAATTCCACCAGAGATAGGTGGCGATCGAGGCGATGATCACCTCGACATACATGCCCGCCGCACCGATCGCCGCCCGCTTCCACTTGCTCGGCAGCATCCAGCTGTCGGAAACATCGCAATAGAGGCACGGCGTGAAAACCAGCAGCATCATCCCCATCTCGTGGCACTCGCCGCCGTAGTGCTTGCAGGAGAGGCCGTGGCCGAATTCATGGAGAATTTTGGTGATCGCAAGCGCGACGGCCAGGTAGAGCCAGTTGCCCGAAGCGAAGAACTGGTGGAAATCAGGCAGCTTGGAGCGGAAGACGTCGAAATTCACGAGCACGAGCAGCACGGCCGATGACACGAACGCCATCATCGCCACGATCGCCGGCGGTGAAAAAAGCCAGCCGAACCACGGGTCGAGCTTCGTCAGCATCCAGTCGGGATCGATGCCCCGAAACCGCAGCGACATGATGTTCGCCAGCCACGCCATCCACTGCTTCCAGATCCGCTGCCGCCGCCGCTCGTAGAGCTGGGGCCCCTGCCCCGGCCGGTCGCCCATGACGAGGCCGCTGCGGTGGAGCGTGGCCACGAACCGGGCCAACTCGTCCAGCGTGATCCGCCGCGGTGGAAAGCGGGCCTCGAACTGCTCCTTCAGCTCCTCGAGGCTGGCCTTGCCATCGAGCATGTCGAGCAGCGCATATTCCTCGGGCCGGAAGCGGAAGTAGGAGAGCGAGATCGGGTCTTTTACCACCCACCAGGCCTGCCCCTGGTGCACCTGCCGGTTGGTGACAAGGTCGCCCCGGCGGCGCAGGCCGACCGGCCGCGTGGTGCTCGAACGAAAGGCGTCTGCGGTGGCCATAAACGCAACGCTTTACCTGCGGACCGGGGGCAGCGGTTTTTCCTGCGAGTGAATGATGAGCGTGGCGGTCTGGCCGGCCCGCAGGAGCCACTGCTGCGTGCCCTCGGACTGCCGGTTTTCCACCTCGGCAAACACCCGGTAGTCGCCGCCGCTCTCCACGATCGGACTGGTGAACACGATTCGTCCCTTGAACGTCTCCCGGCGTTTGTCGGCGAGCACCACCTCCGCCGTCACCGGCCGGTCACGGACCTGCTCGGGGTTCCAACGGGTCGAATCGACGTAGGCCTCCACCCGCAGTTTGTCGGCGCGGACCACGCGGGCCAGCGGATCGCCCGGCTGCATCCATTCCCCCTGATGCGGGAAAACCTGCACCACCACGCCGTCGAGTGGCGACTTGATCAGCCGCCGTTCGATCCCATTCTCGGCCGCATCGACCTCGACACCCTTCGAAATCGCGGCCAACGTCGACACCTTTTTTTCCAGCTCCGCCTGCTCGATCTGCAGTTCGCTCTTCTGCTCGTTGAGTTGCAGCCGGTTGAGCTCGACGCGGGTCACGCTTCCAGGCACCTTCCGGTCCGACTCCGCCGCCTTTTCAAACTCGATCTGCGCGACCTTCTCGGCGGCGACGGCATAGCGGACATCCACGTCGCTCTCCGCCTTGGCAACCGCCTGATCGTGCTCGGCTTTCGCCTTGCGTCGCTCCATGACCGGCTGGTTGTCGTCGATCTTGGCGATCACGTCGCCCCGCTTCACCACGTCGCCCTCCCGGGCCAGCAGTTCCTCGAGCACGCCCGCCTCGCGGGCCGGCACCTTCGCCTCTTCCATGAGCGAGACGAGGCACCGCTCCAGCACCGGCTCACCTTCGACGGCAGGGGAAACGGCCGCCGGCAGCACGGCCAGGGCGATGGCACTCAGGCAAGCCCGAAGCGTGAGCGAGGGCACGCATGGTGTCGCGCACCCTGCCATGCCCAGCCACCCGCATCTCACCTGCTTGCGCTGCGGGCTTGGATTGTTTTGTATGGCCGAAACGCGTGGCATGAAGGCTCCCTACCAGAGTCGGAAGAGGATTTGTGATTGGATGAAGGCCAGCACGTCGTGAAACCAAACATAGCCGAGCGGACGCTTGCCGCAGGCGATCCGGGCCGTGACCGTGGCACCCGCCCCCAGTTCCTCCTTCTCGTGCCGCTCCGGATCGATCGTCACCCGCACGAGCACCGTGTTGCCCGCCTCGCCACGCACCTCCGCCTGCTCGTGGATCTCCTTCACCGTGCCGTAGTGCCGCGTGCCCGGATCGGTGGCCAGGATGTAGTCGACCTTCAGTTCGCGGCCCGCCTGCGTCGCGTCGAGAGCCGCCCGGTTGATGTGGCCGAGCCGGTCGTCCGACATGTGCACTTCCAGCTCCCAGGGGCCGGTCTTGTCGGCGATGCTCATCAGCGACTGCCCCTTCTCCACGGGGCGGAGCGTAAGCCGGTCGCGAACCTGCCAGGTGACGATCACGCCGTCGATCGGGCTGCGGACCTCGAGGTCGTGTTTCTTCGTCTCGTAGAGCTTCCGCTGCTGCTCGAGGCTCTCGATCTCCCGCTGCAGCTGGGCCGCCCGGCCGGCGAGCCGGGTCTTCTCGTCGGCCGAAATTTTCTTGTCTTCCAGAAGCGCCCGCCGCGTGGCCACGAGCTGCTCCTCGCTCGATGCCTTGCGGCCGAGCACGTCGGTGAGCGCCACCTCCAAGTCGGTGTTGCGGAGCGTCGCCAGCAGCTGCCCCTGCTTGACGCCGGCTCCATGCTCGAGGCCAGACTCCAGTTTCTCAACCACGCCGTCGATGCCCGCGAAGACATCGCGGCGGTGGACCGGTTCGAGTGTGCCTTTCCCCTCCAGCCGCAGTTCGGCCGGAATGAGGATCAATGCCAACAACGCCGCCACGGCCGCCAGGGCGGCCAGCACCGTCCTCGGCAGATTGCGGGCCGTCGTCAGCACCCGAGATTTCCCCATCAGGTCGATCAGCCCGTAGAACGGCAGGCCGGTGTGCGTGAGGGCATTCGCGATCGCCACCTTGCCATGCTCGGCGACGAGATCGACGCGGGCCTTCTTGCCGGCGTCGAAGCTGCTCGACGCAAACCACTCCGCCACGATCGCACCGATCGGTTCGGGCACCGTTCGCGGGGCCGCCTCCGCCTTCGCCACCGCCACGGCATCGACGCCGCCCGGCTTCACCACCGGCGTGGGCCGCGGTTTCTCCAGCGGAATGATCGCGAGCGCCGTGGCATGGGATTCGTCGATGTAGTGCTCGAGTTCCTCTTCGATCTGCGGCGGCAGTTCCCGGGCCGGATCGGGATGCCAAAGGGCATCGCCAGCCGTCGCCACGACGCGGACGAGCGATTCGATCGCCTGCACGGCAGAGGCCCGTCGCTCCACCGACTCCTGGCCGCTCACCGCCTCCAGCCGCAGCTTCCGCCGCCGCCGCACGAGCACGCTCACCCGGTCACAGCCGATGATCCGCCTCGCCTCGTTGGCGAGCACGAAGGCCGTGGCCACGGGATCGAGCGATTCGTGCACGGCCCTGCTGAACCGCTCCACCTGCGTGAGCGCGGTCTGCTGGGTGTCGAGCGATTTGAGCTGCCGCCGGTCGAGATAGTCGCCGGCCACGGCCGACACCTGCTCGAGGAACGACAGGTAGCCACGCTCCACGTCGGGCAGATTCTGCTGGTGAAACACCTCGATCAGGCCCGCGCGGACGCCCCCCCGGTCGATCGGCGCCGCGATCACGAGGAGCCCCGAGTCGTTGGCCGCGACCGTGCCGCCGGCGGCTCCGCCGGCGCCGAGCTCCGAATGAGGCGGTACGAGCAGGCCGGTGGGGCTCTGAACCAGCGCCTGCACGAGCGCCCCGTGGGCGGCCTGCGTCTCTGGGGTGGCCGCGATGCCGGTGTGCTCCACGCCAGCGTGGCAGATCGGCTCGACGCGGCCACCCTCGCCGACGAGCCAGACGAGCCCGGCCACCGCCTCCATAGCGACGAGCACCCGCTCGAGCAGCCCGCGGAAGAACTCGGCCTCGGCCGCGTCACTTCGCGCGAGCTGCTCGATCTCGGAGACGAGCGCCCGGATCTGGCTGCGTGCCCGCTCGATTTCCACCGACTCGTCGATGCTCATCTGGATTCAGCTCGGCCCCGTTCGCGTTCGTGCGTCAACGTACTTCAACCGTGAACGGGAAGCGTGCACGTCCCGTTCTCCAGATCATAGCCGACCTGAATGAACCCATTCATGTCCTGCATTCATGCTCTGGAGGTCGGCTGGTGCACGATCCGCCGCTGCACGTCGGTCTCCAGCACGCCGAAGGCCTGCTCGTGGCGGGCAACCGCCATCGCCAGCGCCGCCGCCAGCCGCTTCGCCGTGAAGAAATTGACGATGATCCGCTGCGTCAGTTGGATGGTGTCGGGCGACGTGCCGGCAACCTGCTTGTTGAGGCCAAAGTCGACGATCAACTCCTCGGGCGTGCCGGTGACACGGCAGAAGTTGGCGTAGGTGGCAACGATGTGCGACTCATCGACGGGCACGGGCATCGGCTCGGCAGGACGGGACTCTTCGGCCATGGAACGCTCCTGAAAAAAGACCGTGAAAACCCCAACGAACATCCCGCTGCCGGGCGGCTGCGAGACCACTGGGGCCCAAAAGTCTACCGCCCTCCTCCCGCGGGGGCCATTCTTGCGGGGCCGAACCGCATGTTTTTCGAGGAGACACGCGCTGCACCCGCCACACAACCCGAAAAGTTGCCGCAGGCTTCACATGCCCCCAGAGGACGGCCGAGTGTTTCCCGGACGCTCACAAATCGATGGTCCGCCAGCCGTGCCGGGCGAGCCATGCGTCGGAGACAAACCGCCTCGCGAGCGCCCGGAAGGCCCGCAGGGCGTCGCGATGCCAGAACGTGTCGCGCGGGTCACCGCCGCTCTCCAGACCGCCGAACCGGAGCCGGCAGGGCCAGCCACGGGTGGCCGCCACCGTGTCGAAACGTTCGGCGATCCGCAGGCACCAGGCGGCGCCCAGCGTCTCGCGCAAGGCGAGAAAGGGAGGATTGATGAGAGCCGCCACCGCATGATTGGGCGCGTCGCCGGACGTGGGCCCCTGATCGCCCCGGCGGGCACGGCCGGACGGGCTCGTGCAGGCCTGCAACGCGGCCAGCAGCGTACCGACCAGCAGCAGGCCCGTGGCGGCAACGTCGGTGCCTCCCGCCGCCGCGGCGTTCATTGCTCCATCCATCGCCACGCCCGGCAGAAATCCCCTTAGAAACAGGAATTGTGCAGCCGCGACACAGCTCACCGCGGCGGCCCGCCGCGTGCCGGCAAAATTCATCCAGCCGACAAGCACGAGCAGCGGCATGAAACACCGCCCGAGCAGGTGCACGTCGGGAAGGCTGCCCGGCCGCATGAGCAACGCAGAGGCCGCCGGCATCGCCAGCACCACGGCCAGCGTCGCCACAATCAGTTGCCATACCCCATGCTGCGGCCGCTTCGCACCGAGGAGCGACATCGCCGGGCAGAGCGAGAGCGACACCACCGCCAGACGGGCGGCCACCGCCGGGGGCCCGGCCAGTCCGCCGGCCGCCCGGGCTCCCATCTCGGCGGCCAGGGCGAGGCACGCCGCTACCGACCACAGAGCGGCCGGCACGGCTGTGGAGCCACGCACGAGAAAGCCGCCCCACGCCGTCACCCCGGCGGCAACACAGGCCAGAACGCAGGCGGCGGCAGGCATGGAGATGGCGGGCAACGGAGTCATCCCTCCCAGCCTAACAGGCGGTGGCATGACGGTCGTGACGATCGCTCGGGGGCGAAAGAATAGTGCGACAGCCGTCGGCAACCCTGCCGAAATAGAAAGGCGAGGCTACCGCCTTGGCCGGCCGGACCTCACGCTGGAACTCGATTATGAACTTCCCGCTCTCCGCACGGGCCCGTAAGGCCCTGTGCCTGCCGGTCCTGTTCTGCGCCATTTCTGCTGCATTCCTGCCAGATTCTGCGGCCGGCATCGAAATGTTCACATATTTCGGTGACGGTAGCCGCATCGGCCTGCCCAATCTTGAGGTGCCGGTGGAGGCCTATCCGGGCATTCCCCTCCGCAGCGATCGGCTGCGGGCACGACGGCGGGCGATGCAGGCCGGCCCCGGGGCCGCCGTGCGGCTGGGACCACCGGGCGTGCCGACCAAGCCGGGCGGCATCATCATCCGTGCCATGCCGCAGCAGCCGATGATCGCGCCGGTTCCAAGCCCTGTGCAGGAGCCGTAGGCCAAGCCCTGTGCAGGAGCCGTAGGCCAAACCCTGTGCAGGAGCCGTAGGCACGGCACGCGCGTGCTACGACCGGTCAGTTGCCGGCTGTTTTCTTGAGCGTGGCGAGCAGGTCGACAGCGTCGGCCCGCGTGGCGAACATCGCCTCGTTGGCAAGCACGTCCTCGAGGATTTTCCGGGCGCGGTCCTTCTCGCCGCGGTCAGCGAGCAGTTTGGCCACGTAGTAGGCGCCGTCGGTCGTCAGCTGATTATTCTGCGAAATCTGCGCGAGGATCTTCTCGGCATCCTCGCGCCGGCCCAGCTTGTAGTAGACCCATGCCAGGGTGGTGAGCGCGTTGGCCTGGTGCGGTGAGCCATCGCGGTGCATCGCGACGTTGGCCTCAGCCATTTCCAGGGCCCGCTGCCGCGACTCCTTGTCGTCCGTCTCGACCAGCACCAATGCCAGCGAATTGCTCGCCGGAAAATTGCCCGGCGACTGCACGTGTGCCTCGTTGAAGAACTTCTCGGCCGTCTTGTAGTCGCGGGCGACGCGGGCGATCGCCCCACGAACGACCTTCGCCTCCAGGCTCTTGGGATCGAGCTTGAGGGCGTTGTCGGCGTTGACGGTCGCGGCCGGCAGATCATTCTGCCCCACGTACCACTGCGCCGTGGCGAGCAGCACGGCGGGATCCTGCGGGGCCGACTTGATTGCCTGCTCGATCAGCTTCTTGGCCGTGTCGCGTTGTTTGGCATCGTCGTAGAGCCTTGCCATCGCCAGCTCCGGATGGACAGCCTTCTCGTCGAGTTTTTTCGCCTCGCGAAACTCAACCAGCGCCTCCTGCGGCTTGCCAAGCTGAAACAGCACGATCCCCAACCGCTGGCGGGCGCTGGCATTGTCTGGATCCAGTTCGAGCCAGCCAACAAGGTGTTGTTTCGCCGTGTCCCACTGTTTCCGCGACTCGGCCACGGCGGCACTGCCGGCATGGCAGCGGATCTCAAAATCCCGTTTCCGCTTGGCATTCTCAGTGAACGCGGTGGTGAGCTCCGTCGCCTTGGCAAACAGGACGTCCGCGTCGGTGATGCGGCGGTCCTGGAATGCCAGGTCGCCCAGCATGAGGTAGGGCTCCGGGTCGCCGGGGAACTTGAGGGCCGTCTCTTCCAACTCGGCCCGCGCCGGCTGCAGTTGATTCACACCCAGCCAAAGCACCGACATCATCACGCCCGGGGGGGGCAGCTTCGGATTGTTGGACCGGGCCCGCTCGAGCAGCGCCCGGCAGCCGACGATGTCGCGGTCACGGAAGCGGCCGATGGCGTTGTTGATGTCGGCATATTGCGCGTCATCCGAGACGGCCTTGCCGACGAGCGTCTGGGCCGTGAACTGCCCGTGGGCGACGCCTGCCCCCACGAAAGCAGGCAGCACGACGGCTGCCAGGGCGACGAGACGGGCGATAGAGAGCGGTGCGAATCGCCTGGGCATAGAAAAGGATCTCCAGCGGAGGGGCTGTACGCCAGAGTGCGTCCGTACGACATTCCGGCGGAGTCTGGTACTGTATCGGCGGAGCGCGGAATTTACCACGCTCCGCCACGGTGCGGGTCGGAGAGGATCGATGCTGGGAGCTGTCTTCGAACGCGAGGTGCGGGCGGTGCCACGGGCGCGTGGGCTGTTCGTGGCCAGGGCCGTCTATTGCGGTGCCCTGCTCGGCATCGTCGCCACCTGCTGGCTGGTCGTGACCGGCACGCAGGCGGTCACCACGGCCGGCGACACCGCCCGGTTCGGTGCCACTCTGCTGCGGATTTTGGCGCCGCTGCAACTCTCGCTGGCCATGCTGGCCGCCGCCATGACCAGCACCGTGGCCGTCACTGCGGAGAAGGACCGCCGCACGCTCGAACTCCTGCTCATCAGCCGTCTCAGCGACGGCCAACTCGTGCTGGGCAAGTTGGCCGGCAGCCTGCTCCGCGTGCTGCTGCTGCTACTGGCGGCAGTGCCTGTCTTCGTGATCGCATCGCTTTTCGGCGGCGTCACCATGCCGCAACTCGCCCGCCTCTTCGTGGTGACCGCCGCGGCGGCGCTGGCGGCGGCGAGCGTGGCCACGTGCATCGCCTTCTGGAAGGACACCACGTTTCAGGCATTGGCCATCACCACCTTCGCGCTCGTGGCGTGGGTGGCCATCGGCGAGGTGGTCGCCGGCCGGTTCGGAGCGGTCGTCGGTGCTCAGGTGTCGCCGGCGCGGGCGGTGTTTGCGGCGCTCGCGCCGACCGGAGGCAACACGTTGCTGCCGTTCCTCGCCGTCTCGGCAGCCTTGATCGTGGCGGCCAACCTCGTGGCGATCGGCCGCGTGCGGGCCTGGAACACGGCCCAGGAAGTGCGGCGGCAGCCCGAGACGGCGGACGCGACCCGCGTCGTTGCCGCGAAGCGGCCGTCGCGAGTGGTCTGGGACAACCCCGTGCTCTGGCGGGAGATCTGCACGCGGGCGCATGGCAAGGCGATGCTGCTGGTGCGTCTGGCCTGGCTCCTGCTCTTCGCGGCCGCCGTCGCGGGGATCGTGGCCGAGGCCCGGCGGCCGAGGCCCGACGGGCTCGCCGTGGCGGTGGCCGTGGTGCCGATGGCGCTGGCGAGCCTGCTGGCGGTGGCGGCGATGGCCGTCACGAGCATCACCACCGAACGCGACCGCGGGGCGCTCGACGTCCTGCTCGTGACCGATCTGGAACCCTCCGAATTCGTCTGGGGCAAACTGCTGGGAGTGTTGACGGCAGCCCGCGAGATCGTGCTGCTGCCGATCGTGCTCTGCGGCGCGCTGGCGGCAACGCGGATCACGACGATCGAGAATGCCACCTACATGGCTCTCGGGCTGGCACTCCTGCTCTTCTTCGCGGCGGTGCTCGGCCTGCACGCGGGCCTCTCCCACACGTCGTCACGGCGGGCGATCGCGGTGGCGTTGGGCACGGTGGCGTTTTTATTCGTCGGCGTGGCCACCGCGATGCGGATCATGGTCGCGTTCGGGGCGAGCTTTGAACTTCAACTGGCGCCGTTCCTGGCGGTGATCGTCGGCGGCGCGGTCGGCCTCTATGCCGCACTGTCGGCCCGCAATCCGTCACCGGCGATCGGCTGGGCCTCGGCACTCCTGCCGGCCCTGACGTTCGTAGCCATCACCGGCTTCCTGCAGGGCAATGCATTGCAGGTGTTTTTGGTCGCAGCAGCCGCCTACGGTTTCGCCACGCTGGCGATGCTCGTGCCGGCGATCGGCGCCTTCGACCTGCTCACGGGCCGGACGACGACCGGCGAGTGAGGCGGCGGGCTACTGCCGCAAGACTCCCGCTGGCTGCTCCGCGACGGCTGTCTGCGGCCGACCGTCCGCCGCCTCCTGCTCCAGCGTCGCGAGCCGCGTGGTGATGTCCTGTGACTGCAGCCCCCGCGCGACCGCCTGGCGGTAGCTCTCGATCGCATCAGCAGGCCGGTCGAGCGCCTCCTGCGCCATGCCCTCGAGCACGAGGACCTGCGGCGGCGTCTGGTTCGGCGCATAGCTCTCGCCGAGGATGGCCAGCGTCGCGAGCGCCCGCTGTGGCCGCCCCAGTCGTCGGTAGATCTCCGCGGTATCGAGGATCAGTTCGCGGTCGTCGGGCGCGATCGCCAAAGCGCGGTGAAAATCGGCCAGTGCCTCCTCCGGCCTGCCCCGGGCCAGTGCAACCTGCCCGTGCAACCGCCAGGCCTGATCGGACCGCGGCGCCACCCGCACCGCCTCGCGGGACAGCCGGTCGGCGTCGTCGAGCAGGCCGAGTTCCATGTACATCCGGCCGCCGTCGATGCACAGGCTGGTGTCGCCCGGCGAGAGCCGCAGCGCCTCGGCGATCTGGGTCACCGCCGCCATCCGCTCGCCCCGTTGCCAGAGCACGTCGGCATAGTGACGCCGCGCGTCGACATCGGTGGGGCAATTTTTCACCGCCTGCTCCAAGAGCCCCTCGGCCCGCAGCAGGTCCTTGCGGTCTGCCGCAGAAAGCCCCTCGTTGCAGAGCCGGCGGGCGTCGGCAACCTCCTGCGGCACGGGCCCCGAGCGGGGAATCAGCCGGCAGCCCGATCCCGCCACGAGCACGAGGGCGGCCATCGCGATTCCGCACGCTGTGATGGGGGAGACTCTGGCCATGGGACCGGCATCCTTGGCTGCCCTCGAAGGCAATGCGGAGGGTGGGCGTGGGGGCGGGACAGTAGGTTTTTGGTGCGGAAGACACAACGCTTTTCGCCCTGGGGAGGGCCGTGTCTCGTCCCTGCCACAGACGCCCGTTTGCCGCCGATTGCCCCATCCTCCTCGCCCCCCGGGCCAAGGCGATCGCGACCGGCCTTGCTCCCAAGGGCCCGGCAGCCGTAAAGGTGCTGTTTTGTGAGCCCTCCCAACCGGTCACGCGATGCCCCGTTCGTCCCTTCCAAACCTGATCGGCCGCTGGATGGCGGGCCTGGCGGCACTGCTCCTGGTGCTGGTCGTGTGGGGAGGCTTCGAGATCCGCGACGAGGCGGTGGAGTCGCCCGCGCCGCGGGCGGTACGGCTCACGGCCACAGCGGCGGAGCCGGGAAACGCCATTGAATACGTGGAGGGCTTCGAAGCTGGTCTGCGACGGGCCACGGCCGAAGACAGGCCGCTGCTGGTGGTCTTTCGGGCCGCCTGGTGCCACTGGTGCGCGGAGTTTGCACGCGGCACGCTGGTCGACCGAAGGCTCGTCGGGCTCTCGCGGCAGTTTGTCTGCGTCGTGGTCGATGCCGACCGCCATGCCGCCGACTGCCGCAGGTTCGGCGTGAAGGAGTTTCCGACGGTGGTCGTCGCGACGGCGCAGGGAGACGAACGCCGCCGGTGGACGGGCTGCCCGTCAGCCGATGAACTCGTGTCGGCCATGACCGACACACTGCCGGCAGCACGGATGGCCGTGGCCCCCGGCGACGACGCAGCCACCACGCGGTGATGGCCTGGCCTCGGGATCAGGCACGCTGCCGTCCCTGCTGCCGCATCAGCCTCACCTTTGGGTCGGCCTGCATGCTGCGGGCCTCGTCGGCGTATTCCTGCGGCGTCATGCGGATCCGCCGCTCGAACCGCAGCCTGGAGAACGCCCACGTGCAGACGGCCACCACCGCGGCTGCGGCCACCAGCGGCAGGATCGCCCGCTGCGCGGCGGCGGACAATCGCGTGGGCTCGTGCGCCATCTCCCCAGAGCCGATGAACGCAACCAGCGGCCGAGCCGACAGCGCGGCAGCCGTCACCAACACCGCCAAGCCACAGGCATGGCCCGCCAGTGACGTGAGCGTGGCCATCGAGAAGATTCGGGCCAGACCCGCCAGAGGGCTGATGCGATCGAAGGCGGGCGCGAGCCGCGCCGGCCGCCAGGCCGGTCCATCGAGCAGCATCCTGACCGCGAGGCCGACCGCCCCGGCGACAGCCACCAGTGCCAGCGTCGGAAGCACGACCGGGGCTGGCAGCAGGAGGTCGAGCCGTGGCGGAGACTCGAGCCCCGCCGTGGTGAAGCAGGCCGACTGCTGCATCATGGCCGTGGCTGCAGGAAACGTGGCCTCTGCCCAGGCCGGCAGGAGCAGGAGCGTGGTCGCAACCGTGGCCACCCAGGCGGGCAGGCTGGCCATCGGCATGAACCCCTGACGACGGGCCTGTTCGCGGCGGCGGGGAGTGGCAGGAACGGTGCGATCGGCGGCGTCACTCATCGCGGTCACCTCTCGCCAAAGCAAGCGTCGATCGACCGCAGCATCATGATCGCGCTGCCTCCGGTCCAGGCCTCAGCCCCGATCCACAAACTGCCCAGGAGCACGAGCGAGGCGAGCCCCTGCAGGAGCCCCGGTCCAGGCGAGAACAGCACCGCCCGCAGGCAGATGGCGCTGGCGAGGTGGAAGGCTACCACCGCCGCGAGCGCGGGCAGGACGAGCACAGCCGCCAGGGAAACCGCCACCGCCGGCGTGGTCACGGCGAGCCGCACCAGCCATTCCTGAGGCGGCCCGCCGAACGCGGTGCCCACGGGCACATGCCGCACGCTGTCGATCAGCCCACCGACCACTGCCAACTGCCCTCCCGCGGTAAAAAAGGCTGCGAGCCCCACCCACCAGGCCAGCCGGGCGATCCCCGCCGATTCACCGGCGGCGTCGGGATCGAAGTCGTCTGCCCACGAGAGCCCCGAGACACTGCCGAGAATGCCGCCGGCCCACGCCGTCACCGCCAATGCTGCCGCCGCCGCGGTGCCCATCATGAGCCCGACGAGGAGTTCGCCGGCCAGCACGGGCAGGAGCGGGCCGATCGATGGCGCTTGCGACGTGTTCTGCATGGCCAGCGCCATCGGCACAGCCACCGCCGCCAACGCAACGGCGAGCGCGAGCCTGATGCGGAACGAACCACCCGGCAGGATCGGGAGCGTGCCGGTGCAGACGGCCGCCGCGATGCGGCCACAGACCCCGACCGCGACGACGATCTCCGGCGACAGTGTTTCAGGCATCACGATATCCACGAGAATGATCCTTCACGCGAAACATGGCATCCTGCGAAGCAGTCGTGCGCGTAGCCGGGATCGGCGGAAGCTCGAGGATCATGAGGATTTTTCGACCTTCTGGGGAATGTGCTGCCGTAGGTCGTGGAAAGAGAAAAAGCCGTAGCGACGAGACTTCTGCCGGCCCGGCGGGTTGTACCGCAGCCGGCGAACCAATGCGGCCTCCTGCAACCTTCATCCGCGATCCGCTACGGCGACGCAGCCGTACGGAACATCTCGACGAATCGTTCCACCATCCACGGCATCACGAGCACCAGCGTCACCGCCATCGCCACCAGCCGGGGCGCGAGCCCCACCAGCGGTTCATGGATGCCGGTGGCCGCCTGCACCAACCCGGTGACGAGCGCCACGCCGAAGCCGACGAGCAGCACCGGCGCGATCACGAGCAATCCGCAGAGAATCGCCTGCCGCACGATTTCCACGAGGTCGCCGTCGGTCATGCCTCCGCCTCCTCAGGCCGCCCGTGTTTCAAGAACCCGTGTTGCGCACGCCGTCGAGCAGGGATCTGACCACCAGCGACCAGCCGTCTGCGGCCACGAACACCATCAGCTTGAGCGGCAACGACACGAGCGTCGGCGGGAGCATCACCAGGCCGGTCGACACCACGAGCGTCGCCACCAGCACGTCGAGCACCAAAAACGGGATCAGCAGCCGGAAGCCGATGGCGAAGGCCGTCTTCAATTCGCTGACAAGGAATGCTGGCAGCAGCGTTTCCACGGGCACGTCGTCGTAGGTGGCCACCCGCTTGGGCGCCGAAGGATGCCGCGAGAGAAAATAGAGCATCGTGTCGCGGTTGCCTGACTGTTCGATCTGCGTGGCCATCCAGCGGCGGATCGGCAGCGTGCCCTGCTCGTAGGCCTCGGTCAACTCGATCCGTCCCTGCTGATAGGGTTCGACGCCGTCGCGGTAGGCCGCCGTCCAGACCGGCCACATCACCAGCGCAGAGAGAAAAAGCGCCAGCGACGTGAGAATCTGATTGGAGGGGAGTTGCGGCGTGCCGAGGCCCTGCCGCACCAGCGCCAGGACGATCGACATCCGCACGAAGCAGGTGGTCATGAGCAGCACCGCCGGTGCGAGGCTGGCGACGCCGAACATCACCGCCGCGGAAAGCGTGGCATCGAGGGAACGGCCACCGACGAGTTTTGCCAGCATGGCGGAAACCGCCGCGGTGTCGCCACGCTCGGCCCGGGAAACCGGCCGCGGCGCCGGCCCGAGAGACCGTTCGGGCACGGGAGGCTGTGCGGCCGCGGGCATCGGCGAGGGCTCGGCCGCCGCTGGCAGCGTGGCGGGCTCGAAAGCGACGCTCGCCGGCTGCACGGCCTGGGCCGGCTCCTCGGCGGCAACGGCCAGAAGTGGCAGGGCGATCACGGCTGTCGCCAGCAGGATCGCGCGGTGGAGGAGCCGCGAGGGACTGGGGAAGATCATGCCGCCTCCCCGCCGGTGCGGGCCGTGGTCGACGGCTGGCTCTGCGTCGCGGTGCTCCGCGATGATGCAGGCGGGCGGATTGGCGGATGGACGCCTCGGCAGGCGGCGGCGATGCAGGCGGTGGCCTGCGGGTCGCTGAGTTCGGCGAGTGTCTGGCAGCCGGCAGCCGATACTCCCACGAGCAGCGTCTTGGGGCCGAACCGCACGATTCGCACGGCGTGCTGGCCACCGAGCGATCCTTCCCCGAGCACCTCGAAGACATCGGGGGGCAGCACGGTTGTTCGCCGCCTGTTGAACGCCGTTGCAACGGCCACCACCGCGAAGGCCGCCGCGATCGCCGCCAGCAGTTTCCAGTCGGTGAGTTGTCCTGAGCGGCCTGGAGAACCGGCTGCGAGGTCGGCTGCCGCACCATCACTACGGGAGGACAATGGCAGCGCCGGCAGAACCTGCGGCACATTGCCGCCCCCGAGGCCGGTCGCAACGCGTCGGGGCTGCGTGCCGAGAGTTGAAGTGGCGGCAGGGGTGCCTACGGTTGCCGTGACGGCCTGCAGCGAGCCGGGCTGTGACTGGTCGCCGGAGAATTGTGTCTCGTTCAGGATTGTTTCCGGCAGCGGTGCCACGGCCGCAGACGATTCCGGGCCGGCCGCCTGCGCAGGGCCCGCACACGCACACAGGCCCAGGAGCAGGGCCGCCGCCCGACCAATCCCAAAGCCGCCGCCGGTCTGGTTTCCGGAGCCGCCGGCTTGATATCCGGAGCCGCCGCCTGCGGAAATGCCATCGGCATCGCGGTCACCGACGCCCGACCAATCGATCCGCGGCTGCTGCATGCCATGCCGCGGCGGCAAGCCGAGCGACGATGACTGGCGACGGCCACCCGCCCACCAGAGAAAGCCGGCCAGAAGCCCCACACAGATGCTGGTCGCGGCCAGCCAGGCCTGCCGCGGAACTTCGGTAAAGCGTCCGGCGATCATGGCGGAGATGACCGCATCGAGTTCGTGTGCCTGCGGCGTACCATGCTCCGCCGACTGCGGAGCGGCGGGCGTGGCGGTCGCCTGGGGGCCGGTCGTGCTCCGACCGGCCGGTTCACGGCGAGCCAGCGACGTGGCAGCGACTGGAAAGCTGGTGATGATCACCCGCCGCTGCGACGGATCACGGGTGGCCGGCAGCAGACTGAGCACATGCCGACGAATACGCTCCGACTCCTGGGCCTCGATCGCGATCGGTTGCAGCACAGGCTGACCGGCACGCTCCACCGCCGCCCGCCCGGCGGCCTGAAAATAACTGTCCGGCACCGCGATCGAGACAAGGATCGCCCCGGGCATGTCGGCAGTGGTCGCACGCGCAGGAGTCTGTGGCGGAGGCGGAGGCGGTGGCGAAGCGACGATGATGGCGGACCGGGGCCGAATCTCGGCGGGAGCGTTGGCATCGGCGAGTTTTTGCATCGGGCCCGGCTGGCTGGCTTCGACGTCGGCAGGCCTGGTGCCCTGCACCGATTCCGGCCCTGGCGGCAGCGGTAGGGTGTCGATCTCTGCCACATCGAATTCCACCGACACGTCCACGGTGGCGCCTTTCAGAAAGGCCAACGCCTGCCGCACCTTCGTGGCGAGATGGTGCTCGTGCGCGATCTTTCTGGCCAACGCCGGATCGGCGCCGGCGATCGCCGCCGTCTCACGGTCGGCGTCGGTTTCGATCGGACCGACATACACGCGGCCGCTCCGCAGATCGGTGACCGCCACGCGTTCCGGCGTCAATCCGGCGATCGAAGCACTGACGAGCACACGGATAGCCTGCACGCGGGCCGGGTCGAGTTCCATGTCGGGCTGGGTGCGGACGTTCACGCTGGCAGTCTTGGCCGGGCCGCCGCCCTCGAGGTTGTGGTGGCTTTCGGTGTCGTAGAGCACCGCGGCCCGCTCGATGCCCGGCATCGAGCAGATGACGAGCGACAGTTCCTCCTGCGTGGCGACCCGCAACAGTTCATCCTGCACCGCCCTGCTCTGCCACGGGCTGTTCTTTTCCAGAGCGCGACGCAGGCTGCCGCCGAACTCACGCGGCAGTGCTTCGGCATCGACCAACGCTCGCATGTAGGCGCTCTGCCGGCTGCGCGGCACCCAGACCCGGCCGCCGTCGGTGCGGTGGTCAGTGAGCTGTGCCCGATCGAAGGCCGCCTCCATGATCGCCATCTCGGACGACGGAAGTGCCATCCCGGCGAGCAATTCGACCTCTTCGCTCGTCGGCCGGTCGCGGAGGAGCCAGACCGCCCAGCCGATCGACACTGCGACGAGCCCCAACGCGATCACCTGGGCCGGCGTGATAGCCAGCGCGAGGCGGTCGCGGGACGATGGCGAGGGATGCTGTGCGTCCATGCACTGCCCTTCGTGACGATGAACTGAACGGGTTGTTGGAAACGCGGATGAGGTCCGAGGTCAACTCGGCGGGAATGTCGGCACTGGACTCGGTGGCAGGAGAGGGGTTCCGTCAGGCGGCGAGCCGTTGGGCCTGCCGACGTGGCAGCCGCAACGTGATGGCCACGCCGCCTTCCGGGCAGTTGGCCGCGTGGAGCGTGCCATCGATCCTGGCTGCAGCCGCACGCACCGCAGCCAACGCCAGACCGGCTCCGTCCGGTGCGATGCTGGGAAAGTGGAGGCCGTTCAGCGGCTCGTTCAGCCACCTTCGGACGGAATCGGGAAGCGCCGGCCCGGAATCGGCCACCTCGATGTCGATCGCACTGCCCACATCGATGCTGGTGACGACGACTTCTCGGACGACCGGCGAATCGCAGTTGGCATCGGGCTGCGTGGCAGACTCCATGGCCCGGCGGATCAGCGGCTCCAGCACACGGCGAACGAGCGACGGGTCGGCGACGAGGGCCTCTTCGTGCTGTCTGGCCACGTCGAGCGTGGCTGCCAGCGGAGGGCGTCCCTGTTCGCGACGAACGCGGGCACAGTCCGCCAGTATGGACGAGAGCAGGCCCTGCGAATGCAGCAGGCCCTGCGAATGCAGCTGAACCTGCGAAGGCAGGGCGACTGAGCGTTGGTGCTGGAATGAAAGCGTCATGATGGAGCGAGGATTACGATGCGGAGAGCGAAGGAACGACGGCGGGCTTCCCGCAGACCTCGTCCATGATCCAGCGATTCACATCGGCGAGCACCGCCTTGGACAGGTCGTTGCTGCCCGGGTAGATCCGCATCGCAAGCGCCGCACCGGCGGCATGAAAGAGGCGGAGCGTGCGATCGGTGTGGGAGGCCTGCTCCATCACGCTCGAACGTCGGCAGCAGAACAGCATCGGGAGGCGACGCACATCGGCGAGTTGCGAAAACAGCGACTCATCCAGCGGAAAGGGTCCGCCCAGCGAGATGACCCCGGCGAATTCCCGCGGGTGACGGCAGGCGATGCGAAACGCGTCGGAGCCGCCCCCTCCCTGCCCCACCAGGAAAATGCGATCCGGATGGATGGCGATGCGATCGCGAACCCGCTCGATCGATCGCCACACGGCATCATCGAGCCCGGTCGTCGGAAGCCCAGCCACCGACGACTCATCCGGCCCGACGACCGGTTGCACGGCGACGAAGTTGCGGAGGCTCACCCGCTGCATCACCCTGCCAATATCGAAGGGTTTTTTTCGCGATTGTGCCTTCGACGACTCGGGCAGCCAGACCAGGAGCGGATAGTCGTAGCCCGGTTCATGCCCGAGGGGCGTGAACAGGCGGTCGTCCCCCAGCCACTCCGATGCCAGACATGAAAAGTCGGCGTCTGTCCCGCCTGCTGTTCCCCCTCGGCGATCGTGGCCATTCCGGGGTTGTCGTTTCGGAAGGCGACTGTTCATCGGACACCTCGGCGGGTGGTGGCGGAGTTCATGCCAGCGGGGGAAAAGGCCCGCTGTCCCCTGGGTTTCTCCAGGCCAGCGGTTTGTAGCCGAACACTCCCACCCCAGCAACGGCAGGATCGGGCTGCGGCCCCGCCGGCGCAGGCGGGGCAAAACAGGCAAGGTGCGGCCACGCAAAACGCGACATCCTGCCATGCCTATCGACGAGGTCGGGGAGCGCGACCGGTACTCAGCAGAGCAGGTCACGTTGAAAATCGCCCCACGGGGGAGCCGGAATCGGCGGAAGCTCGAAAGTCGATTACGCGGCTCTCACGCAGGCTTGTGCCCGGTGAGCCGATCCATCACGGCGACGAGTTCCTTCACCGCTGCGATGCTCTTGTCGAGCGCGGCACGCTCGTCGGGCAGCAGTTTCAATTCGACGATCCGCTCGACGCCGCCGCTGCCGAGCACAACCGGCACACCCACGAAGTAGCCACCGACGCCGTATTCCTTGTCGCAGTAGGCCGCACAGGGGACGAGCCGTTTCTTGTCACGGACGACCGCTTCCACCATCTGCGCCGTGGCCGCAGCGGGGGCGTAGTAGGCGCTGCCGGTTTTGAGAAGGCTCACAATCTCCGCGCCACCGTTGCGGGCACGGGTCACGATCGCGTCGAGACGTTCGGGGGCGATCATCTGCGTGACCGGAATGCCTCCCACGCTGGTGCAACTGGGAATCGGCACCATCGTGTCGCCGTGGCCGCCCAGCAGCATGGCCGAGATGTCCTCCACGCTCACGTTCAACTCCATCGCCAAGAACGCCCGATACCGGGCGGTGTCCAGAATCCCCGCCTGCCCCAGCACGCGGGACGGCGGGAAACCGGTCACCTGAAATGTCCGCTGTACCATGGCATCGAGCGGATTGCTGACGACGATGACGACGGCCTGCGGGCTCGACTCGCGGATCTGGGCGGCGACATCGCCCACGATCTTGGCATTGGTCGAAAGCAGGTCATCACGGCTCATGCCCGGTTTGCGGGCGATGCCGGCCGTGACCACGACCACGTCGCTGCCGGCGGTATCGGCCCAATTCGTGGTGCCCGTCAGCCGCGAGTCGAACCCCATGATCGGAGATGCCTGGAACAGGTCGAGCGATTTGCCGGCAGGCATTCCCTCCGTGGCCGGAATGTCGAGCAGGACGATATCGCCGAGTTCGGCACTGGCGCACCAATGGGCCGTGGTCGCGCCGACGTTGCCGGCGCCGATGATGGAGATCTTCGCTCGTCGCATGATGCTGGGGTTCCTGGGAAGGGATTCCTGGGACGACTGGGTGTGGGAGACACGTGTTGTCGCGGCCGTCTCACGCGGCGGCAAGACCCGCCCGAAAACTGCGGGAAAGCCCCGCTGAAATGCCAAACAATCAGGGCAACTCGATGCGGTCGGGCAGTTCCGTACGGGCCTGCCGGTCGCGTCGGCGGGAGTCGCGGGCGAATGACCATGCAGCCAGGGCGAGCGCGAGGCCGATCACCGCGGCGATCGAGAGGAAGACCCAGCCGAGGGCGTTGACCTCTCTGGTCGGGCTCGGCGCCGGCAACCAGACAGCCTCCCTCCCGATCAGCAACGCCGTCTCCTGCCGCTGCCCCTTCTGTTCCTCGTTTCCCTGCGACGACGAGATCTTCACGTCCGGCAGCGGATAACCGTATCGCTTGAATGCGAAGCCCGAGACCCGCACACGTTCGCCGATCTGCTGGCCGGTCGGCATTCCCTCCGGCAGCGTGCGCACGCAGCAGACGACCGGATAATTATCCTGCAGCTTTCCGTGAACCTTCAGCAGTGGCGTGGGCACGAAGACAAACAGTTCCCAGTAGTGATCGGTGCCGATTTGCCGCTGCCGCAGAGGATCGTCGACCTCGATGCGGGTGGCCCGCCTGGCCACGCCCGCGACCGTCACCGGATCGCCCCTGTGCTGCGCAAACCAATCGCTCGCCGGATTGATCAGCGGGACGACGTCGCCCGGCGGGCCGGCGGCCGACGCGACGCCCGCCGCAGTCGCCCGCCCCATGGCTGCGAGCCCGGCATAGAAAGCCTCGGTATCACCGGCGACGAGCTTTTGACCGTCGACGACAGAATCGAAGAGGCCGTAGTCCATGCCGAGTGCCCCCAGCGGTGTCTGCGGAAACCAGCCCACGCTCGGTGCCGCGATCAGGACCGCGGGGACCGCCGGCGCCTGGTCGTCGCCGGCGGGTACCACGGGGCCCGATCCCTCCGAGAGCGGCAGGCCGATCACAGCCGCAGGTTCGTTGATGCTGGCGGCCCGCGGCCAGGCCTTCGGCACGTGATCGGCGAGGACGTCAACAGTCATGCCGTCATCCGAAACGATCCTGACGATTTCCATCTGCCGCCGGCCGGCCACCTCCGCCTCCTCCTCCGTCAGTGGCACCGTCGCCACGAACGTCGCCCGACCATCGAGCTTCACGAACAGATCCTGCACCCGCTGCGCGGCGGACAGGGAGCGAAGATCGACGGCATCGGCGTTCCACTGCGCAGCGAGTTGTGCCGGTAGCCGCGAGAGCCTCGCGAGCACCTTGATCGCCATCTCCTGCTTCGCCGGGCTCCAAGCCGAGCGATCCTCGAGCACGGCGAGGGAGCCACGATCGATCTTCCAGGTGGCGAGGTATTCGACGAGCGGCACGGTCACAGGCGCGGCCGCGAGGGCCGGATCAGCGGCGGCGGAAGGCCGTCCCGGTACCGTCAGGACCGCGAGGCAGGCTGCGGTCCACAAGCAGCCGAAGGCTACGCCGAGGGCCGGCCGCATGCTCGCATGACGATGTGGACGCTCTACGCTGGAGATGGTCATCATGGGATCGTTTCTTTCGCTACGTTTTCATCGGGCGTGCGTTTCGATTCCGCTGCCGCCATTCTTCGCAGGGCTTCGTCAGGGGAAAAGAGTTCAACGTCCGAGAGAGTGGTGGACAGATCGGTCGGGGGTCGTGACTGGCGCCGGCCGGAACTGCCGCCGGCGGCGCGGATGCCCAGCATCGTGAGCAGCACGACGGCCGCCATGGTAACCAGCGCCACGGTACCGATCGGATTGCCCGCCGGGGCCGCCGACGGACGCGGCTTCCAGATCGGCTCCAGGGCCAGCACGAGGGGCGCGATCCGCACGGTATCGGTGGCGGCATACGCCCAGCGTTTGAAGAAATAGCCCACCACATCCACCGGCTCGCTGATCTTCATGCCATGCGGCATGCCGCTCGGAAGCCGCAGAAAGTAGACGACGATCGGCGAAACGGGACCACCGTCCGGCTCCAGCCAGCCCTGCCAGTAGTCCTTGATGTCGTACTGGTTGGCCGGGGCCGTCATCTGCTCGAGCCGATGCAGCGTCCCGCGAAACCGCACCAGACGTCCTCGATAACTCCGAGGCTGGCCAAACAGTTCGGTGAAGCTGACCTGCCGGGCCGACGATTGTGCCAACGCCCGCATGTCGGTAGATCGGAGCGCCATCCAGATCTGAAACCATGCCTCGTCCTCGGATCCACGAAACACCGTGTCATCCCTCACCTGGGCAAGCGCATGCACCGAGGCACCGTATTCATCGGCGTCGCCAGGCGGCAATTCGGGATCCGCCGCGATGACTACGGCGTCGGCCAGAGTGGGGTCGGTCGGGATCTCCACCATCGTCGTGTCGACTTGTGGCCTGACAGGGGCCGGGCGAGAAGCAAACCAGCTCCGCTCCACCCAGCCCAGCACGAGCATGGCGATGAGGGCCGGCGGCATGAACAGCCAGAAGATCCGCCGCTGTTCGGACCGAGCGAGATAGTTGCGGGCCGGCGAGCGGCCACGCGGTGACTCCTGCTCCGGATCGGGCACCGGCAGTGCTGCCGGTTCTGGCCACGGCTCCGCTGCTGGGTGGTTCTCGCTCACGGGTGCGGAAGGCTGACGGTCTCGGAGGAGGGCCTGCCATAAGGACCGGCGACAGGCACACCGCTGATGGCCTGATCGGCGGGCGGCAGGCCGTCCGCCCGCTTCTGCCGCTGCATCTCCCTCCAGACGTAGATGCCGAACGAACTGATGAGCGTACAGGGCATCGCGAGCATGATGAGGATGCTGTAGAAGTAGCCGCGGGCCAGATTGAGCCCCTCGGGATCGGACGTGTTGACCGCATCCTTGCAGTTCGGGCAACCCAGCGCATCGCCGGCCACAATTCCACAGGCAAGGACGACCGCCACGGTCAGCAAGGGCCGCGTCACGGTCTGCCACGAGCGAAACGGGGACGTCAGACGGGCCATGACACGAACTCCCGGACTCGAAAGTCCCGACTCACAGTTCCAGACTCACAATTCCCGGACTGAAAACGTTTGGCCGATCCGGGGTGGCAGGGTGCTGCTTAGGCGGGAGCGGCCGCTCCCGCCTCCTGCATGATAGGCTCCCGCGGTCTGCTGGGGTAGAAGTGGTAGAGCATCAGGTAGATCACCACCCCGGTGACCGAGACATACAGCCAGATCGGCATCGTGATCTTTCCAAGCCGCCGATGGGCCTCCCAGCGGCCCCGGGCCGCCAGAACGAACATGGCGATGGCCAGCACGGGAACGGTCACCGCCAGCAGGATGTGTGTCAGCAGGATCGCGAGATAGACCGTGCGGACCGCCCCCTGCCCCGTGAACGACACGTGACCGACGAGGGCATGGTAGGTCAGGTAGCAGACGAGAAAGAGGGTTGAAACGGCGAACGCCGCGATCATTGCGGCCCGGTGGGCCCGCCACTGGCCGCGGCGGATGAAAATCCAGCCGGCCGCCAGCAGCAGTGTGGCCAGAGAGTTGAGCCCGGCGTTGACGGTGGGCAGCCATTGGGCTGCGGTGGCGAGATTCATCCGGCAGGGGCTCCCAAAGCGGTGGCGGGAGCGTCCGACTGGCCGGCAGTTTCCGGCACGCTTCCGGCCGGTTCCGCGAGCACGTCACGGATCAACTTTTCCAGCAACTTCACGCGGTCGGGCTGGAGCAGATGGTAACTGCCCCGAAGCCGGCCCTCCCGATCGAAGACCACGCCCCGCTCCGAGTGGACGCCCACCTCGGCAGGCAGGAGAAAGGTGCCGTTGGCGATTTCCTTGATCGTCGCCATGTCTCCGGTGAGGAATTTCCAGCGGGCAGGATCGGCCTCGAACCGGTCTGCATAGCGGCGGAGCGACTCCGGCGTGTCATTGTCGGGATCGCAGGTGACGCTGACGGCCATGAAGTCGGGGTCGGGTATCCGCTGCAGGATGTCGGCCAACGCCTGGTTCTCGCGAAAACATGGGCCGGGACAATTGGCAAAAAACACGCTCGCGAGCCAGACCTTTCCGCGGAGCGACGCCGAATCGAACGGCTTGCCGCTGCGTTCGGTGAGCGTGAACGGCGCGGCGACGGCGCCGGGGGGCATCCGTTCGGGTGCCGGCAGCGGCGACTCGTCACGGGCGGCCGGTTGCGTCGAGGCCGCTGCTCCGACGGCGCCGGTGCGATCCACGCGTCCGCATCCAAGCGAAGCGAGCAGCACGAGGCTGACGGTCGACCAACACTCGAAGCTGCTACGCATGATGAACACCAGACTAATGCGACGCCGGTTCGGCGAGAACTTTTGCTTCCGCCGCCTGTTCCATCAGCCGGACGTCAGACGTTCGGGCCATGTACAAGGCCCGTTCCTGCGACACCATACGATTTCGCATGCCGACGTCGGGCACGAGCATGAGGGCGAGGAAGATCGCCATCATGGCGGCCGGGATCGTGAGCACGTACTTCCAGTTCGCTTCCCAGAAGACGTGCATGAAGAAGAGGACCACGAGCATCGCCTTCGTGCACGACACCGCCATCATGAAGGCCCAGCCGACCTGCGGCTGATCCCGCCAGGGCCAGAGGGACGAATAGGTGAGGAAAGACATCGTCGTGAGCCCACAGAGCGCGAGAAACACGAGAAGATACTTGCCGATGCCGCCATGGCCATGGTCGTGATCGTGACCGACATGATCGTGGTCGTCATGCTCGGGAATATCTCCGACCCGGGTGATCGGACCGTGAGTCTGGGGGGCGTGGACGTCGTGATCGCTCATGAATACCTCAGAACAAATAAAGCAGCGGAAAGAGGAAGATCCACACCAGATCGACGAAGTGCCAGTACAGGCCGGCATTCTCGATCTTGCCGGCCTGCTTGGGACCAAGTTTATAGCCAAGCAGGATCGTGAAGACGATCAGACCGACTATCACGTGGATGGCGTGGAACCCGGTGAGGAGGAAGTAGGTGCTGGCCCACATGTTCCCGCCGGGAATGACAGCCGGGAGTTTGAGCCAGGGGAAAATGTCGTTGAGACCGCTCGCATGGCCTCCATGGCCCCCGGCCTCTCCACCGCCATGCGATCCGCCCGGGCCCTCGGTCGGCAGTGGCATCACCTGATCGGCCACCACGGCCAGATCGAAGGCCTGCTGCTCGGGACTGGCCACCATCTTGCGGACCTGCTGCAACCGGTTCCTGGCGGCGACCTGTTCCGCCGTCAGTTTGTCGGCCGGCGTGTCGTCGAGTTCCTTGAGTTTGTCGATGATGGCCGGCTCCCCGAGCCGGGCGCGGACTGCCGAGCCGTAGTACAGGTCGGGCTTCTCGTAGATGCGACCCCGCGGCGCCTGGGGGAAGATGCCGTGGGCAAACTTGGCCTGGTATTCGTAGGCCTTCACACCGAGGAAGAGCGTGCCGAGCAGGAGCGTGAGCAGCATCCAGAGCTTGGCAAGCCCAGCCTTGTTGGCACGAGCTGACTCGAGGGCGAGCACGATCGTGACGCTCGAGCAGATGAGAACGAACGTGTTGAACGCACCGATCGGTTCGCTCAGGTGCACATGGTGGGGTTTCGGCCAGACCGGGGCCCCGAAACGGAGCACGACATAACTGCCAAGCAGAGCCGCGAAGAACATGATCTCCGTGGAGAGAAACAGCCACATGATCAGCTTGCCGCGGGAGAGCGGCAGGCCGGGCTGGTATTGAAGTACCGGACCGTGGTGGCCGTGGCCATCGTGACCGTGGCCGTCGTCGTGGCCGTGCGAGTGGCCGTCATGGCCGTGCGGCAGGGAGATCGCGGAAGCGTTCATGGTCGATACGTTCTCGGGAGTCGTCTGGAGAGAGGTGTCGGGATCAGGCCGGCGGGCCGAACATGACCGAGGCTGTCAGGATCGCCAGCAGGGAGCCAAGGGATGTGAACAACAGGGTGCGGGCGGAGGCATCATCTCGTCGGACGGCGAAACCGACCGTGGCCACAGCATAAACGAGCGAGGCGATCGCCGCCGCCAGAAACAGCCGGATGCTGCCCGAAGGCACCGCCAGCACCAGGCTGACCGGCACCATCGCCAGGCTCGCAGCGAGCGACTGGCCGGCGGCTCTCAGGCCGCTGGGGTCATCGACGGTCAGCATCCGCATGCCAGCCGCGGCGTATTGGCCGCGGTACAGCCAGGCGATCGCCATGAAATGGGGGAACTGCCACAGATAGAGCACCGTGCCGAGGGCCGCCACGGCGAGTGCGCCCGCGGCGTCTCCCGCTGCAAGACGCTGCGGACCGTCTGCCGCCAGCCAGCCGATTGCCACCGGCAAGGCCCCCGCTACGGCGCCCACCGCCGTGTTGAGCGGCGACCGCATCTTCATCGGCGTATAGACGGCCACGTAGAGGATCCACGTTGCCACCGCCGCGACGGCCGGCTGCCAGCCGGCGGACAACGTGATCATCAGCCCACCCACGGCCACGAGCATGGTTGCCAGCATGGTCGCGGCCGGCACGCTCAGCCGGCCCGCCGCAATCGGTCGGCGAGCTGTGCGGGGCATGAGGCGGTCAGCGTCCCGCTCCAGAATCTGGTTGGCAACGCTGGAACTGGCAGCGACGAGCGTCGTCCCCAGCAGAAGCCAGAAGAGCGATTGACCACCGACAGCCCGGCCGGCAGTCAGCCACATGCTGGCCACGACCGTGGCCAGCACCATAACCGCGATCCTGGGACGCGTGAGCCGCGAGAGATCGGCCGCGATCGCCCCGACCGCGCTGCGGGCCCGCGTGGAGCCCGACGGATGCATCGGCACGGGACCCGCCGCCGGCAAAAACGTCGTCGCAGAGAATTCGGATACGAAATCGGGCGGGGGGGTCATGCGAATGCCCTTTCGCGGAGCGGGTCAGTCTGCCGCGGCCTCGCCGTGTCCGCCTCTACGGAGCGGAGCACGCCCGTCGCAAGGGCCAGGACCACCGAGCCGCCCAGGATCAGCATGCCGAGGACAACGTGGCCGGTGACGACCGTCGCCCCCCAGAAGCTGCGGGCCAGCAGCGGATCGGAAAATGTCCACGAGGCGGGGAGCAAGCCCGATGGAAGGCCCCAGTTGACCACCCATGCGCCGAACCCGAGGGCAAGTTGACATCCAATAAACACCAGCAACGCAAGCGACCAGCGGCGGGCAGCCGGTAGCCCGCACGTGCGGGTGCAGAGAAACGCCGCGATGGCGAGTGCTGCCACTGCCACAGCCCCGGCCAGATGAAAAACCACCAGCCAGCGAAACGTTCCTGGATCGACCGAGGCATCGAGGTGCCGCAGTTGGGCGCCGGCCACGAGTTGCACGTAGCTGGCCAGGGCGAGTCCCCCCGCCGACCGCACCGCCGACGGCGATGCGACGGGCTGATTGGATGCGGAGCGACGGGTGAGCGTGGCGATCGCGACGGCCACGGCGAAGAACAGCGGCCCCGTGCAGGCATGCACCTTCGCCACCGTCTTGTCATCGAGCAGCACGCGAGCTCCGCCCAGCACCCCCTGCACCACCACGAGAAGCACCGCCGCAGCCGCGAGAGCACGGACTGCCGGGCTCAGTCGACTTCGCCAGACCACCGCCGCCAACAGCAGCGAGATCATGCCGACGACCGCTCCCAGAAGTCTGTGGCCGTGCTCGAGAAACAGATCCCAAGGTCCGTAGAACCATTCGGCCCAGGGAAACAAAAACATGTTGTGGCCGTAGGTGGCGGGCCAGTCGGGCACCGCCATGGCCGCATCGAACGTGGTGACCAGCGCCCCGAAGCAGAGCAGCACGGCGGTCACCGCGACGAGGAAACACGCAATCGCGTGCGCGAAGCCCTTCTTCGGTTCATCTGCTTCGGATCGAAACATGCCGCTTCTTTGGATCGCTTTCTAATGGGCGGCGGCAGCAGCAACGGCAGCCAGGGCATTCGGGGGATCGGTCTGCATGAGGTGATCCTTCTCGACGCCGGGCACCGAGTATTCGTAGGGGCCGCGATGCACCACCGGTTGGAAGTCGAAGTTGCCGTGGCCGGGGGGGCTCGGAGCGGTCCATTCCAGCGTGTTGCTGTTCCATGGATTACGGCCGGCGACTGGGCCAAAGAACATGCTCCAGAAGAAATTCGCCGCAAAAATGGCCTGCGTCGCAACCATGCCGATCGCACACCACGTCATGAAGGCGTTGAGCGGTTGCAGGTGATGGAAGGTCTCGTAGTGGTAGGCATCGGCGAGACGGCGTGGGAAGCCGACCGCACCGAGAATGTGCATCGTGAAGAACGTGCCGTTGAGGAAGATGAACGTCAGGAAGAAGTGCACCTTGCCCCAGAACTCGTTCATCGTCCTCCCGAACATCTTCGGGAACCAGAAGTAGATCGCCGCCCAGACGCCCATGGCGGTGCCGGCGAAGAGCACGTAGTGGAAGTGGGCCACGATGAAGTACGTGTCGTGGATGAAGATGTCGACGGGGGTGGCCGCCATGAAGATCCCCGACAGTCCGCCAATGATGAACATCGAAACGAACGACAGGGCGAAGAGCATGGACGTGGTGAACTGAATCCTTCCGCCCCACACGGTGCCCAGCCAGTTGAAGGTTTTCACGGCGCTAGGCAGGGCGATCATCATCGTCGACACCATGAACGTCACGCCCAAGGCGGGATTCATGCCCGACATGAACATGTGGTGCCCCCACACGATGAAGCCCAATCCCGCGATGCCAGCGACCGAGTAGACCATCGGCCGGTATCCGAACAGAGGCTTTCTGGCGAACGTGGTCAGGATGTCGGACACCATCCCCATCGCAGGCAGGATCATGATGTAGACCGCCGGGTGGCTGTAAAACCAGAAGAGGTGCTGCCAGAGCAGCGGTTGACCGCCGCCGGCGCCCGCGATGGCGTTGTTGACCACGTTGCCCTCCGGCGAGAAGAAGCCGGTGCCGACCATTCGATCGGAGAGTTGCATGAAGCCGGCTGCCGTCAGCACCGGCAGGGCGAACGCCTGCAGGATCGCGGTGATGAACATGGCCCAGATCGTCATGGGCAGACGAAACATCGTCATCCCGGGGGCCCGCATCAAAATGATCGTCGTCATGTAGTTGACGCTGCCGAGCATGCTCGACACGCCGACCATCGTCAGGCCAAGCAGCCAGAGCGTCTGCCCCATACCGCTTCCTGGCGACGAGGCCACGTTGGTGGAGAGCGGTGGGTAGCTGGTCCAGCCGCCAGCCGCGGCGCCGCCCTCGACGAAAAAGCTTGCACCAAAGGCAAAGAATGCCGGCCACATGAACCAGTACGAGAGCATGTTCAACGTCGGAAACGCCATGTCGTCCGCCCCGATCATGAGCGGGATCAGGAAGTTGCCGAACGCGCCGGCCAAGATCGGAATGATCACGAGAAAGATCATCACGGTGGCATGCATCGTGAAGAGCATCGTGTAGAACTCCGGCGCCATCTGGCCGCCCTGTTGGGCGAAGAGTTTGCCGAGCACAGGCACGTCGGACCACGGCCAGGCGATCTGCCAGCGGACGGCGAGGGCCAGCAGGCCGCCGATCAGGAACCACAGCAACGTGGAAAAGAGGAACTGCAGCCCGATGACCTTGTGGTCTTTCGAGAAGACGTACGTGGAAAGAAACTCTGCCACGGGCCGCGGCTTGCGGGCGGGCGGCAGGCTGGTGGCCGTGCCATGCGAAAGCGTGGACGCTGTGGCGGTGCTCATGGAACTCTCCAAAAAACGGGCGAAACGGACGGTCGTTGAACGGTGTCGGTGATTCTCAGTCGGCTGCCGGTGCTGCCATGTCCTCGGGGGCCGGTTGGGTGGCTTCCTGACGGGCGTAGGTCTCCTCCAGCCACCGGTCAAAATCGGGACGGGATTCGATGGTCACTCGCCCCTTCATCTTGTAGTGGCCCCAGCCGCAGAGCTCGGCGCAGACAATGTCGAACTGCCCTGTCTCCTTGGCCTTGAACCAGACCGGGATTTTCATGCCCGGCACGGCGTCCTGCTTGATGCGGAGGTTCGGCAGGAAAAAGCTGTGGAGCACGTCCATGCTCTTGAGCTGGATGAGGATGTCCTCGTCAACAGGGAGGTGAAGATCGTTGGTCAGAAAAAGATCGTCCCTGGTGCCAAGCATGCCATCGCGGCCTGGATACCGCAGCCGCCATTCGAACTGTCTGCCAACCACTTCCACCGTCGGAGACATGGCCGGCCGCCGCATCTTCACGTCGGCCCAGGTGTTCATCTGGTAGATCGCGAGAAAAAGCAGGGTGGCCGCAGGGATGATCGTCCAAACCACTTCGAGCGTATGGCTGCCGTGGATATAGGTTGCAGGCCCCTTGGCCTTCGCCGCATCGTATTTCCAGAGGAACCAGAAAAGCAGCCCTTCGGTGGCGATGAAAACGATGCCTGTGAGAACCAGGATAAACATGAACAGCCCATCGATCGACGGGCCATGCTCCGAAACGTCCTTCGGGAGCCAGACGTTGTACGACGGCGCGAGAGCGAATGTCGCCACGCCGAGAATTGGCACGGCGAGGAAGATCAGACTCCAGAAAATGCCACCGAGTCGGCTGCCCATTGCACTGCTACTTTCTGCTGTTTCCGGTTTCGGTTGGTCGTCGTGCTGACGCGGACGCCCGGGTGATGTTCAATCGACCGCGATTCAAAACCTGTCCCTCGCGACCATCGGTCGGTCGGCCCCCAGTTCACCGTCGAACTCGTAGGGAAGCGAACGGATGTAGTTCACGATGTGCCAGATGTCCTCGGGCGGAACCGTGCCCTTGGCGGCCGGCATCGGTGCCCCGTTGATGCCGGCATGGATGCGGTAGTAGAGGTCGAGCGGCCGGCGGCCGCCGCGGTAGACGCCAAGCCGCAGGTTCCGCGGTGGGATGGTCCTGGGATTCAACGCGTCTCCGTCGATCACGTTGGAAAACTTTCCAAGCCATGCCAGTTGCTTGCGATGCTCGGCAGCCTCTTCGGCCGTCATGCCGGACGTGGAAGTCTCGCCCGTCTTGGCAAGGCCGCCCTTGATTTCCTTGCTGATCTCGACGATCGACTTGTTCCAGTCGTCGTAGTCGTTTGCCTGTCCATCGCCCAAGCCGGTGACGCCGTGGCACTTCACGCAGTTGGCCTTGTCGCCATAGAAAAGCTCCCGTCCCTTGGCGATCGAGGCTGCCATATCGATGTCGGCGGGCATATCGGGCACGGCAATCTGCGCCGCAGCAGCCGACTTCCACTTCTCAGCGATCGGCGTGAGCGTCTCGTCGACCAGGAATTCCCGCGTCTCTGGCAACTTGCCCTCGGCTTCGTCGTCGAGTTCGAAATAGGCCCGCATCAGGGCGAGTTCGGTTTCGCCGCGAATGCTCAGGTATTTGACATACTCGGCGAGTGCGTCGATCTGCGGCTCACTGAGCAACGCGAAGGACGGCATCGAGGTACCGGCAATGCCGTTGCGGAGGATGCGGAGGAGGTCGGCATGGGTGGGCTTGTCGGCCCGCTCGGTGCTCTTGAACTTGAAGACGCCCGGGCGGTAGTCACGTGGGTAGGGGTTGAGGAACGCGGCCGTGGGCCCCATCCCGTCTCCGGTGACTCCATGGCAGTGGGCACAGTGCTCACGGTAGAGACCGTTTTTACGGCCCACGATATCGCTGCGGACCGGGCCGCTGGCGAGGCGGAGTTTGGCCTCGTCCAAGCCGAGTTCCGGAAGTGCGATCGGATCGTCAGGGGTGCCGAACATCGCCAACAAAACCGTCGCGACCTGCCGCTCCTGTTCCGGCTCGAGCCGTTGCTTCGTGGCCTCGACCATGTTGAGCCGGTAAGAGGCTGACGGCGTTTTCCCGCATCCGACGGACAAAAGTGCCCCGGCGGCCAGCAGGAACGCAATGTGCGGAAACCTGTTCATCGAAGCGGTCCGTTGTGCTGAATGGTGAGGAGAAATAACGAGAGGATTACAGGCGTGCGGTTGTGGACCGACCGGCGGCTCAACCGCCGACAACTCCGGCCGGAATTTCGAGGGTGCCAAGATCCTTGACTTCGTCTGCGTCCAACTTGATCTGAAAACGCCCCTTCGGCGTCCATTTCAGGTCGGGCCTCTCGAGGCCCACGGCGCCGTTGGGGCCTCCAGAACGTTCGTGCCAGACTTGAAATTCAATTATCTCGCCCGCAGGGAGATCGGGGATCGCGAACGTACCGTCCGCACCGCTCACGGCGACGTAGCCGTCTTTCCGAAACACGGCGTAGGCCTTCATCCACGGATGGATGTTGCAGGTCACCATCGTCGGCATGCCCGTTTCAGCATCCGGCTTGTACGCCGTGCCCTGCCCTGCCGGTATCAGCTGGTTGAAGCTCGAACCCGAGATATTGGTGTTGTGCCCGATCGGGTCGCTGTTGCGCACATCGACCTGCTGACCAACACGAGCCGCAAACACCGGCGAAAGGAACTCACAGTTCTTCTGGTCGAACACCGCCGGTGTCTCTGCAGCCGCGGTTTTGATCCGGCTCGTCTTCCGGGCAAACACGACCACGTTTGCCAGCCCCTTGCTCGATGGATCGACCAGCAGCGAGCGGTCGAGCAGTTTCATGCCGCCCATCGAACACACCTCGGTGTCCTTGTCGACGACGAGCGGCTTGGCTTGAGGCGGCGCACCCGCGAACGTGAAACGCCCCTTGAGAGTGCCCCAGCCGGTGCCGGTGGCCGTCGCCACGTCAGCCGTGCCGCTCGCGGATGACTCCGAAACGAGCGTGGCACGGATCCGACCGGCAGCCTCAGAGTCGGCAGCGGGGGCAACCACCCGGGTTGGGCCACAGCCGACACAGGCCAAGACACCCGGCACGACCAATCCTGCTATTCCTGCAAAAGCCCGCTTCATGTTGGATCACTTCTGAAAGAGACCGGGAGCCAGAACCATCTCGCCAAGATTCGTGCCGGCAGCCTCGACCTTCACCTTGCGTCGACCCTTGGCGATTTTCTCGCTCTTGCCGCCGACGGAGATCTCACCGATGTAGCCCGCCTTCTCGTGCCAGAGTTGCAGTTCCACTTCGCCAGCCGGCACATTCTTGATCTCGAAAGAGCCATCGGCAGCCGACACGGCGGCGTATGGGTTCGGCCGCACGACAACCCAGGCCTTCATCCACGGGTGAATGTTGCAGGTGACCTGGGCCGGGATCGCCTCCTCGTTGGCGAACGGAATGCTCGACTCACCACCGGCGGGAATGAGGCTGTTGGAAGGCGGGTTTTTGATCGTCGCCACGTTGCTGTTGTGGCCCACGCTATCGGAATTCTTGATGATCAGGGGCTGGCCGGTGTGCACGACGACGACGTGGGGCGAAAAGCGACAGTCCTTGTTGTCGAGCACCACCTTGGCGGCCTTGGCCTCGGCGGCGGCGTCAGGATGCACCTTCACGCCCTTGTCACGGACGAAGACGACGACGTTGGCAACGCCCTTGTCGGCGCCGACGGCCAGTTCTTCACTGACGAGTTTGTGCTTGCCACAGACCTCAACGTCCTTGTCGGCCTTGATTTCAGCTGCGGACGGCGCGTCACCGCCGTAGAGAAACCGCCCCTTGATGGTCCCCCACTCCTCGGCTCTGGCTCCTCCCGAGACGAGGCTGCAAGACGCCACGATCGCCGGAAGGACGAACGCGCAGGTACGGCTGATAGCGTCACGGTTTTTCTTGGTCTGCATGGGTCTCTCCGGATTGGCAACAAATGGCTGGATCGGCTCGGTGGCCGGACTGCGCAAGGACGGGCAACTGTTCCCGACAGCTACTAGTTTAGCGCTCCTCCGATGCCGCGGGAGGAGATTTTTTCTGGGGAGGCGTTTTCACCGCGAGAAGCCTTGGCGTCTTGGGATCGGAGTGGCGGCTGCCCTGCATTCGGCGAGACGGCCCGAGGTTCGGCCGGTGCCTGTATCGGAGCCGTGTTCAACTGGGCCGCCGGAGGGGTTCCGGGACCACCCGCCGGCTGGCCGGGCTGCTGCCTCAGGTAGGCCTCGAGCGAAAGATTTTGCTTTGCAAACGTGTCGTAGTGCATCAGCAGGTCGGTCAGCGCGTTGACCTGCTGTTCACTGGTACCCGCATAGAGATCCTGGCTGACAGGTTTGTCGAAGGGGATGTTGACCGGCATACCCGTGTAGGGAAGGTATCGCTTGGGATTCGCGATCCAGTTGTGAACATAGTCGGGACGCAGCCGTTCGTGGACACGCTCCAGTTGCGGTGCAAGAGCCTTCGGATTGCCCGGCGGGGAATAGCTGCCCACCAAGTGACACTTCACGCAGTAGTTGTTGTTGGTGATGATTTTCATCGCCCCATCGAGGTGGCCGGGGTGAACCTGCTCGACGGCAGCCACGGAACTCTCGTCGAGCCTCGGGTCATAGACATAGGGATAGTCTGCGCCGTCCACGGCTGCGAAGTAATTCACGAGTGCCGCGGCCTCCGACGAGTGGAAATTGAACTTCGGCATTCGCAGCACCGCCGATGGACGGATCGTGTGCGGGTTGAGAAGGAACTTGTGCAGCCAACCCGACTGCACTTTCTTTCCCTCGCCAACCAGCGGTGGCGGCAACCAGCCCCAGGCGTCGTCGGGTTTGACGTTGGGGTTGATCTGCTTCTCGTCGGCGATCACGACCGGGAACAGCAGTCTCGCCAGATCACCACCGTGCGCGGGATACTGCTTGCCGGCCTGGATCGCGTCAGCCGGCACGCTGACGTTTTGGCTGCCCACCAGCCGTGGCTCCCCGTCCACCAATGCGTCGTGCCAGAGCATGACCGGCTGATGCGGCGACGCTTCGGTGTCTCCCTCTTCGATCGGAATGCCGTCCTCGTCAACCATCTGCGGCTTGCCGGTGACGGGATCGAGTATGGGCATGCCGAACAGCGTCGCTCGTCGACGCCCCTGACGATCGGTCATGAGCGACTTGGCGACATCCTGCTCGGTGAAGTGGGGCGACAGGAACGGGTAATCGGCGACGGCGGGAGTGTCGCCGAGCGACCCCGGCTTGTAGCGGATATCCCAGCGGTCCATCTGGAGGGTGTGGCACCCACCGCAGTTGTATTGCTCGGCAACCTTGAGGCCGGCGATCCGGGCCTCCTCGCGGGGCGATGGCTGGTAGATGAACTGCGGCGCCGGCGGTTCGGCCACGAGGCCGAGCACGAACGTCATCACCGCCTCGCGTTGCTCGTCGTTGAACGGGAACTTCGGCATGCGGTATCGCTCGTTGTAGCTCTTGTTTTCCGCCTTTTTGTAGTCGTAGCTCCGCGGCGCGCGGAGCTTTTGCCACAGGAAGCCCTCCCGCTCGTGGGCAAGCAGTTTCTCGAGGAAGAAGCCGGTCGACGGGTCGACAGATTCGGGCGACACGTGGGAGGTGGCGGTCGTGGCATAGGCCAGATCCGGCGCCAACGGCTCATCCTGGGGACCAGCATGCGGAGTCGACTCGGCGGCGTGTCCACCGCCGGACGCCATGCGATCTCCGTCGGGATGGTGCCCCGTGCCGTGGTGACCGCCTCCCTGACCGTGACCGTGGCCGTGCTTTTCTGCCAGCTGATGCATCACGAAATGAGAGACCTGTTCGAAGGCGATTTTCGACGAATCCTTGCGGCCCCAATCCGCGAGCGCCGCACCAGCGGCCTTCGCGTCTTCGAAACCAGGAATGTCGTGGCAGGAGGCGCAGGCGAGTTTCGCGAGCGTCTTCTTTCCCACGTAGTGAAGCAGCCTCGCATCGCGATCGGTGGCGTTCATGCCCAGCAGCATCTGCTCGTCGCCCTGAATCTTCGTCTGGTCCGAACCGAGACCGTTGGCGAGCACTTCCTCCGCCCGCGCGGTTGGGAAACGTTCCTTGAGATACATCAGGGAGAGTTCGTCGAGCGCCTTCCGCTCGTCCGCGGTGAGCGATCCGGCTGCCGGAATCTCAGTGGCCTTCCACTCTTCCGTGGAACGCAGCAAATAGGCCGTGGCGTCCGAGGCGGGATCGCTCACCTTGCCATCGGGCAACGTCACGGGCTCGAGCAGCACGTTCGGCATGAGCGTGCGCGGGTGATAGCGGGACGGTTCGCGGAGCCAACTGTAAAGCCACGCCGCGCCCCGCGGGTTCGAGGCCACCTTCGCGCCGATTCGCGACAGATTCGGACCATGCGTGCTCGTCGCCTCGGGGAAGTCCGCATGCTGATGGCAGGCCAGGCAGCCACGGACCTGAAACACCTTCTTGCCCCGCTCAATGTCGGGGAGGGCCGTGATACCCGCATATGGCTTCACGTATTCGAACGGCTGACTCGACGTTTGCAGGTAGGAGATCATCGAACGGATTTCGAGCGGCTCGTAGCGCATCGACTCCTCCAACCCCTTGCCCTCGAGGTGCTCCCACAGGCCAAAGAACCTCGGCATCTTCGTGGAGGGACGGAAGTCCTGCGGGTTCCGCAGCCAGGCATAAAGCCAATCGAAACCGACCTTGCTGGCAACGTGCCGCAGCGAGGGCCCAACCTTGGGCAGTGTGCCCGGGGTCTCGGGATCCTTCAGCAGCGAAGCAAGTTGGTGGCTGCGGCTCGAAAGCTTGGCGTCGCCGCCGGCGGCCGCATCGCGCTCGATCATCTCGCGGAGTCGTTCCCGCGACTGCCGACCGTCGGGACTCGACCGTACATCCTCCACCCAACGGGTGGCGGTCGAGCCGAGCGCAGCCAGCCCGGCGTCGGAAGAGAGGGCTTCGGCGACCTCGTGGTAATTGGGCGCCAAACGCATGTCTGGACCGATTCGCTTATCGGGTCCCGACCAGCCGTTGATCTCATGGCATCCATAGCAGCCGTACTGGCGGATCAGGTGATAGCCCTCGACCAACTTCGGCGCGGGCGGCTCGGGGAAACGTTCACTTGGCTCGAGGTCGACCACCTGGTGGTGGCATTTCAGGCAACTCGACTCCTCGAACCGCTGCGGCAGCATCGGATAGATCCAATGATGGTTGTTGAACCAACCATGTTCGACGTGCCATTCGTGCCCCTGCTTGGGGGTGTTGGGCGAGTGCGAGGACCATTTGAAGCTCGTTGCGCTCCCCTGCCCTTGGTGGCAGACCGTGCAGCCGAAGGTCTGCATCGGGTGCGGGCTGGTCGAGCCTACGAAGAGATCGAGCCGGGGATGCGTTGAGTAGGGCTGCGGCACGCCACGCTGCACAGTGATCGAGAGCGGCTTGCCCCACTCGGGCGTCTCCAGAAAGCCGGTGGCGGCCACTTTTCGGGCGAGCGTCTTGCCGCCGTTGATGTCGACGATCACGTCACCAGACATGAGCCCGGCGGCCGCGGCGGGCGATTCCGGGAGCACCACGCTGACCGTCGGGTCTTCGGCATTGAAAAGACCCTGTGGCGACAGGCGGAAGCCGTAGGCATCCTCGAGTTGTTGGTTGCCATCGCCTTCCACCGAGAGCTGCTCGGGGGCCTTGGCAGGCGTCGGCAGGGAGAGCGCGACTGTTTCCGTTTGCCGGTAGGCCGGTTCAGTGGGCGAACCGGCTACCGACTTCTCCATGCCCTTGTGGCATGTGATGCAGCGATCAAACCTCGCCACATCGCGAAAGTTGTTGTTGAGCGTGAGCTGCGGCAGCCAGATCTGGTCGATCCGCAACGGTCCGTTGAAGGCGTCGAGCACGGGCAGTTCGAGGAGGGTCTTGCCGGCATTGGGCGCCCTATCCCTCAGCGCCTTCGACAGTTGGTTGAGCTTGGAGCGGTGATCGGCAAGCGACTTGGCGGCAGCGTCCTCCCCGGAAGTCATCTTTTTGAGGGTCGACTCGAGGGCCTTCCGATGGGTGTTGGCCGTCTGAAAATCGAGCGTGGCGGTCGCCACCTCAGCACGCTTGGAGTCAGCGAGAGCCAGAAGTGAAGCCAGCTTGTCCTGGGTCGCTTCTTCAGCCACGCCCAGTTCGTAGTCTGCGCGGAACTTGTCCAGTTCGGCCTTTCGCAGCTTGAGTGCTCCCGCAAGCAGGTCTTCCCGGAACTTCGCCCGCTGGACAATGTCACGCAGGCGGGCGAGGAGATCTCCGCGGAGCACCAGCCGTTCGGCGGCGTCGCTCTGCGACTGCAACTGGTCGACGTCGAGTTTTGCACGGTCGGCGGCTTCGGCGTCTGCCGGCACCGTGCGAACCTGCGTCAGGAAGGCCTCGGCCAGCGCCGGATCGAGATCAGCCCGACGTGCATCAGCCAACGCCGCCTCGAGTTGCTGCGATTGCTGCTCGAACGAACGCGAGTCCTGCTCGTCCACTCGCGCAGCCGCCGACCACGTCTCGAGCGCCCGGAACTCCCGCTGGTACTTCTTCCACGGTCGATTGTGGTCCGAGACCAGCATCATCACCGTGGCCAGCAGCAGCAGGATCGCCACCACGCCGAACACGACGTGCAGCACCTTGAGATTCCACCGTGTTTGTTCTGTTGCAGGCATCTGTGTTTGAGCGACAGGTTCGTGGGGTGTTCAGCGGGTTTGGTCAGCACACCAGGCCGGGCGCAAAGGCAACGCCCGACGCTAGAAATTCAGCGAGAACTCAGGAATGCTCACGATGTACTTCAGGTTCAGGGTCCATCGCAGGATCATCTTCAACGGGAGCGTCAGCATCAGCAGCATCAGGTTGGCCATGATCATGTAGCGCACGAAGCCCATTTTCGCGAAGAACTTGCGAAATACAGTCACCGCCAGGAGAGGCGGAAGCAGAACCAGGTACGCTCCGAGAAGAACCAGGCCAGGCGCCTCCCGCAACAGAATGGTGCCCACCTGCGTGATCGCGCTGGCCCCCTGGGGCGCCCTCGGCAGCGGACGGTCGAGCAGGTTGACCCAGAACATCTGCGGCAGGTCGACGTTGTTGAGCACCTCGACCTTGTACGGCGTCCAGTACTCGAATGGCCCGAAGAAGTTCCAATTGGGTCCGCGAAGGAACGTGCCGAGAATGATCAGCGTGATCCAGAGTTCAAAAAAGCCGAACTGGTAGACCAGATAGCTGAACTTGCGTTCCTCGATCGAGTAATAGCCGTTCCCCTTCTTGTTGAAGTCGAGGTAGGGCATCGCCATCAGCCCGAAGACGACCATGCTGGGCAGCACGACACCGGCATACCACGGATCGAAGTAGACGAGCATTTCCTGCAACCCCAGGAAGTACCACGGAGCCTTCGACGGGTTCGGCGTCTTGACGCTCGATGCCGGCTCCTCCAGCGGTGCCTGGAGGAAGATCGCCCAGACGAGCAGGAAAGCGGAAACGGCGACCATGCAGATGAGTTCGGTGTACACCAGATCGGGCCAAACGAGCACTTTCTCGTCGTCGAGTTTCTCCAGCGGCGGAAGCCCCTGTGCGATACGCTCGTCGTTGACCACGGCCTTGCTGGTGGCAAGCCACGTGAAAAAGGCGAGGAGGAACACGAGGCCCACGATCGGCACGTTGTCAGGCTTCATCACGATGGAAGCGAAGTTCTCGTCGGCCATCGAGAGCCCCATCACCACCAGCAAGATATTGAAGATCGACCAGGCCACCATCGGCTTCACGAAGAACTTGCGGAACACGAAAAGCACCGTGAACAGCGCCGTCGTGCCGAGGGTGTAAAGCACCGGCCCTGACAGCTTGTTGACGAGGGTCCGGGCGGAGAGCGGCAGGGACGGGACCAGCGCCGCCGACCCGGAGAGCGCCAGACTGGCGAGAACCATCATCAGGCCGGCAAAGACCGCCCACGTGATGGCCCAGCCGGCCTGGTTCTTCCGCCGCCAGAGGATCAGAGCGGCCACGCCGTTCATGACCGCAATGAATGTGTAGTACCCGCCGAGAAACCCGGCGACGTCCTTCAGAAAAAAACCGTTTGAGTGCATGGGAATCGACTTACAGCGGCCCGCTGATGCCGCCGTCCTTTCGCACGCGCCAGAAGTGAATCGCCAGCAGCAGAGCAACCGCCAGCGGAATGGCGATGCAGTGCAGCACGTAAAATCGGTTGAGAGTTTCCTCGCCGACGAACCTGGCCCCCAGCAGGCCGAAGCGGGCATCGGACCCGTCGGTGATCATGTCGATGCCGCCGATCGTGAGCAGCTGCTGGCCCGGTCCCTCGTACCCAAGGATCGGCGTGGCGCGGGCCATGTTGGAGCCCACGGTGATCGCCCAGATGGCGAGTTGGTCCCACGGCAGCAGGTAGCCCGTGAAGGAGAGGAGAAGCGTGAGCAGCAACAGGATCACGCCGATCACCCAGTTGAATTCCCGCGGCGGCTTGTAGCTGCCGGTGAGGAACACGCGATACATGTGCAGCCAGGTCGTTATCACCATCGCGTGGGCGCCCCACCGGTGCAATTCCCGCAGGATGCCGAGACTCGTCACGTCGCGAAGGGCAAGGATGTCGTTGTAGGCCCACTCCAGCGTGGGACGGTAGTAAAACATGAGCAACACGCCGGTGACCGTTTCAACCAGAAAGAGGAAGAACGTCACACCGCCCATGCACCACGTGAACGACAGGGCGATGCCCTGCTTCTTGATCGACACGGGATGCAAATGAAGGAAGAAATTGGTGAGCATCACCACGATCCGATTCCGCCGGTCAAGCGGCATCGGGTGACGGAAGATGCTCTTCCAGATCTGGGAGTTGCGGATGGTTTCGCCGATGGCCATGGAGGACTGCTTTCCTCGTTCTCTCGTTTATCCGATGACTGATTACACAGTGACGTAGGAATCGGGATCAGCCCACTGGCCGAGCTCTTCCTGAAATGCCTTGCTCTTGTCGATTTCCAGCTGTCCGTCGTCCGAAATGCGGATTGCATACCGCTCTAGCGGACGCGGCGCCGGCCCCTCGAAATTCACCCCGTCCTTGTAGAAGCCGCTGCCGTGGCAAGGACACTTGAACTTCTGTTCGGCCTCCAGCCAGTTCGGCGTGCAGCCCAGATGGGTGCAGACGGTCTTCAAGGCGTAGATCTGCTGCTGCCCCTGGAACTCGCCATTCACGACCCAAACGCCGTATTGCGGAACGAACTTCGTCTCCACCTTGCCGGAAGGAAACCCTTCCTTGAAGCCAACCTTGAACCGGCTTGGCGGCTCGGCAAGCACGTTGGGAAACATGAATCTTGCCAAGCCGAGCGTGAACAATCCGCCCGTAACCGAAAGCGCAGTGAACCCCATCGCCATGAACGAGCCGAGGGCGACCTCGAGGAAGCCACGACGGTCTTCTTCGCCATCCTTTTTGGCGGCAGCCTTGGCAGGCCGAACCGGCATCGGCGGAGCGGCCCGGGCGACAACCGCCTTCTCCGCCGGGGCTACCGCCGCCTTCGGCTTCGCGGCAGCAGCCTGGAGCTTTGCCGCGACTGCTGGGGCCTCCGCCTTGCTGACTGGACCTGGTTTTGCACCTCCACGGGCGGCCGCAAGAATGCTGGCCGTATCGCGTTGCACACCTGTTTTCGGAGCCGATGCTGCCGCCGCCTTCCCTGCGGCAGCCGCGGGCTTCGCGGCTGGCTTTGGCTTCTCCGCTGCGGCCGGCTTCGGGGTCGCTGCCGCAGGCTCACCGCCGGCTCCATCCCCATCCGCCGACTTTTTGGCGCGGGCGGCCGCCAGGATATCGGCGACGCTCGGCCGGGCTCCGCCCGCCGGCTTCGCCGCTGCCGCCGGTTTCACCGCTTGGCGAGCAGGCTTCGCCTCGGGCGTGGCATCAGCCTCGCCCGACGGGGCGGCCTCAGGCTCGCTCGCTGGCTTGCTTTCCAGGGCAGCAGGCGCGGGGGCGCCGCCACCGTCTTTCGCCCGCGCGGCCGCGAGAATCTCCGCCACCGACATTTTCTTCTTATCAGCCATCCAATAGCCTCGGCATAGGTCTAGGCCAGATGTGCCGAATTGATCCTTTCCCGACGGCCAAAATGGCCTTCTCGAGACGCTCCAATTCGTACAAAAAGCTGGTTTCGGCCGCGATTGGTAGAGTTCGTGATTTTTTTCACAAACTTCTTCTTAAACTGTATCTCTGCCTTCGGTGCTGTCAACGTCGATTGCCATGGCCGTCAGGAAATCCCGTGCAAATGCCAGGTGTTTTCCTGAGCGCGGGAGTGCGGGAGCCCGCCCGAAGACTGCAGACAGCTTGAACGTGCCAGACTGTTCCCGTCACAATCGAAGGCTTTCCGACTCACATGTCGCCCCACCGCAGGGCTGTTGCTGACGTTTTGCCACTCTTCCCCCACACTAGCCAGTTGCCAGCCACGCCCCCTCCGAGCCCGTAGGCACCGCGTGGACACCCTGACTTCCTCGAAAGGACATCGCCCCGTGCCAGCATCACACAGCCCGACCGCAGCGACATCACGTCGCGTTCTCGTGGTTGGAGGTGGCGGGCGGGAGCATGCAATCGCCTGGAAACTCGCCCGCGACGGGGCCGAGGTGCTCGTCGCGCCGGGCAACGCCGGCACGGCGGCCGTCGCGGAAAACGTGCCGATCGCAGCCGATGACATTCCGGCGCTCGTGAAACTGGCGCAGTCGAGACACGTCGACCTGACCGTGGTGGGGCCGGAGGCGCCGCTGGTCGCAGGCATCGTCGATGCCTTCGAGGCCGCGGGCCTGCGCATCTTCGGCCCGACGGCGAAAGCCGCGCAGCTCGAGGGCAGCAAGCTGTTCTGCAAACAAATCATGCACCGAGGCGACGTGCCGACCGCCATGTTTCGCGAGTTTCGCGGAGTGGCACGGGCCCGCGACTACCTCCAGGCACGCGAAGACATGCCGGTGGTGGTGAAGGCAGACGGACTCGCTGCCGGCAAGGGCGTGTTCGTATGCGAGGATCGCGCCGCGGCACTCGCCGCGCTCGACAGCCTCGGAGGCGACGAGCAGCTCGCCAACGCGACCAAGGGCATCCTCATCGAGGAGCGACTCGATGGAGTTGAGGTGAGCGTGATGGCCATCACCGATGGCAGGACGATCGTCACACTGCCGCCGCTTCAGGACCACAAAGCCGCCCACGATGGCGATACCGGCCCCAACACGGGCGGCATGGGCGCCTACTGCCCTGCCCCGTTCGTCGATGCGGACATGCTGGCCGACATCGAGGCGCGGATTCTCGTCCCGACGGCCCACGCGATGCGGCGGGCGAAGGTGCCGTTCCACGGCGTGCTCTATGCCGGTCTCATGCTCACGGCACAGGGGCCGAAAGTGCTCGAATTCAACGCCCGCTTTGGCGATCCCGAGTGCGAGGCGTTGATGATCCGGCTGGATTCGAGCCTGCTGGAATTGCTCGACGCGGCCGTGGATCGCCGGCTCGAATCGGTGGAGCCGCCGCGATGGCGGGAAGGGGCGAGCGTGACGGTGGTCATGGCATCGGAGGGGTATCCGGGGGCGGTCCAGAAAGGACACGCCATCCGAGGACTCGACGCCGCAGCCAGGGTGCCCGATGTCGAGGTATTCCATGCCGCCACGCGGACTGCCGATGGCAGCGTGCAGAGCGATGGTGGCCGGGTGCTCGCAGTGACGGCCGTCGGCCCCTCGCTCGCCCGGGCAAAGCTGCAGGCCTACTCGGCCGTGAAGGAAATCCGCTGGCTGGGGGCGTGGTGCCGCAAGGACATCTCCGACAAGGGGCTGGCCCACGAGCGGGAAATGCTCGTTGCCGAAGAGTTGGCAGCCGGAGCCGTCGGCGAGTCGGCTGCGGAGAAACCTGCATGAGGCTGCGTGTCGGCATCGTCGGGCTGGGAAGCCAATGGGACAGCCGCCACCTGCCGGCGCTGCGGGCGCTGGCCGATCGCTTTGAGGTGCGCGGCATCTGCGAGCAAGTAGCCCACCTGGCCAAACGGGCGGCGACCGAACTCGGCACCGTGCCCGTGGACGGCTTTCGGGCACTGGCCGCACGGGACGATATCGACGCGATCCTCTACTTCGCCGACCAGTGGTACGGCGCGACGCCCATCCTCGCCGCATGCGACCACGGCAAGGCGGTCTACTCGGCGATCTCGCTGCCCTTGGCGCCCGAGGAGGCGACCCTGCTACGGCGTCGCGTCGAGGAGTCGGGGATCGCCTTCATGGCCGAACTCCCCCGGCGGCATGCGCCCGCCACGGTGCGGCTGAAGGAACTGATCGCCACCCGGCTCGGCAAGCCTCGGTTGCTCTTCTGCCACCGTCGCGTGCCGCTGTCGGGGGCCACCGCCGCCACGCCCCGCGACCGGGCAAGCGAGGCCCGCGACCTGATGGAACTTGTCGACTGGTGCCGCTACGTGGCGGGCGACGAACCGACGAGCGTGGTCTCCGTGAGGCACGCCGAGGCGGCCGGCGGCGACACCGACGACTACCAGATGATGAGTCTCGATTTCACACCAACCGAAAACGGGCAACTGTCCCCTGGCAACGGAACTCTTGCGCAGATCAGTTGCGGGTACTACATGCCCCGGCAATGGGAGGAGGCGGTGGGGTTCCGTCCTCCGGCCGCCCTGCAGGTGGCCTGCGAAAAGGGCATCGCGTTCATCGATCTGCCGTCGAGTCTGGTCTGGTTCGACGGGGTGGGCCGTCATCAAGAGTCGCTCGAGAGCGAGCGGCCGGTGGGCGAGCACATGCTCCTGCAGTTTCACCGCAAGGTGACGAGCCTGGTGCGGGCGGTGAGCGGTTTGGATGACACGCTCAAGGCGATGCTAATCGTGCAGGCGGCGACGACGAGCCAATCCGAAGGCCGCCGAGTGCAGGTCTGATCGGCAGCCCGGCTCAGTTGTTGCTGAAGTTGAGCTGCTTGCCCGGCTTCACTCCCAGAGGGTTCTTCACGAACCGCTGCCGGCAGGCATCGCAGAGGTCGAACCGCATCGAACGGGCACCATCCGTGAGGCCCGCCGGTAGTTCTTCCTCGTCGAGCCGCTCGAGCATGTCCTGCATCTCCTCGAGATGATCAGCCTCGTCCTGCTGACCGCTGCCGTCGCAGCAGCCGTGGTCGGCAATGTCTTCGACCGCCGGAAACACCTCGATCTTCACGACGTGGTGCACGTCCGCATGGGTGTCGATCGGACGCTTGCAGATGTCGCATGAATAGTGAAGCATCGGTTTCTCCGCGGGGGGAATGATTCCGGCCATGCCTCCGCCGGGCGCGGCGTGGACCGCCGACAGGTCGGTGGCTCCACTCCGTGAGTGTGCCTGCAACCTGCGGCAAAGGCAAGCCGTCAGCCGTCGCCGCGACGGCAAATATTTGGCAGGGAGGGAGCCGGGGGACTAGACTCTCTCAGGGTGTAGGGTGCCCATCGAGGAACTGCCATGTCTGCTCCGATGATGCCCGCCGCAATCGCTCCCGGGGCGCTGGGCTTAAGCGTGCTCGTGCTGAACCGTTCGTTCGTGGCGGTTCACATCACCAACGTCCGCCGGGCGATCACCCTGCTCTTCCGGCAACTGGCGGAGGTGGTGCATATCGAGGAGGGGCAATATGCCGCCCACTCGCTCGATTCGTGGCGCGAGCTTTCCGCACTCCGCTCCGCCTTCCGAGCCCCCGACGAGGACTGGGTGCGGGCGGTCGGCTACGACCTGCAGGCACCGCGGGTGATCAGGCTCGTCTCCTGCGACCGGGGCCCACGGCAAGGGCTGAGGTTCAATCGCCGCAACGTTTTCGCGAGAGACGGCAACCAGTGCCAGTATTGCGGAAAACACTTCCCTACGAGCGAACTCTCGCTCGACCACGTCGTTCCCCGCAGCCGCGGTGGCATCACCAGCTGGGAAAACATCGTCTGTGCCTGCGTGGCCTGTAACGTCCGCAAGGGCGGCCGCACTCCGCCGGAGGCACGAATGAACCTCGTGCGGCATCCGGTGAAGCCGAAGCGGAGTCCTCTACTCACCGTCAAACTCGGCAACCCGAAGTACGAGAGTTGGAAGAGCTTCGTCGACAACGCCTACTGGCTCGTCGATCTGCGTTAGCCGTCCGCAGGTCTCTTTCAAGCGGGCTCGTTGATGTCCCCGACGCCGATTCCCTCGCGTGCGCATCGGGCTTGCATGGGAGCGGCGGGGCAACCGGTATGGGAGCGGGAACCACGACCGACCATCATCCAAGCCCGCAGCGCGAGCAAAGGAATGCGGACCGTCAAGCCGGGTCGCCCAGGCCGTCCGTGATCAACGCACAGTCAGCAGAGCGGAGCGAAGTCAGCAGAGCGGGTCTTTCTTCTCCGTGATGACCGGCAGTTGGGGCGACATCTCGGAGTTGAGTTCCTTGAAGTCCTTCCACTCGGCTGGCAGGTTGTCCTCGTGGAAGATCGCCTCGACCGGGCACTCAGGAACACATGCCTCGCAGTCGATGCACTCGTCGGGGTGGATGTAGACCATCTTGTCACCCTCGTAGAAGCACTCCACCGGGCAGACCACCACGCAATCGGTGTATTTGCAGGCGAAACAGGGTTCGGCGACAACGTGCGTCATGGTTGGAGGCTCCTTGGAATGGGATGGTGAGGAAGTGAGACTGGTCGGGACACCAGGGACGGTCTGAACGGCTACCGGAGGCTTGTCAAACTGTGACGGATGGGCGGAATCGTAGGGGGAGCCGGCGCACCTGTCAACGATTCAGAAATCGGCGATTTTGCAAGGTTTCATGAGTCCGGACGGTCCTGCTGTTGGTGGCGTGGGTCGGCGGGCCTTATGATTGGTCGTGTCGGGGCAATACACCGTCCGTGGTGCCGCGTCCTCAGCCGCTTTTTCCGCGGCGCGCCGGCCGTGGATGAACGCGAGGGCGTGCCGTGACGATGGCCGTAAAGACCATGGATTCTCCGCTTGCAACCGGCTCGGCACGGCAATCAGACCGCGGCCATCCCCCGGTGGAGGCGATCTTTTCGCCCGAGGATCGGCAACTCCTCCAAGAATGCCTGCAAGGGATCCCGGCCGCCTGGGATGCGTTCGTCGCCCGGTTTGGTGGCCTGCTCGCCTTCGTCGTCGACCGCACCGCCGCCCAGCGAAGGATGTCGCTGACGCAGGCCGACCGCGATGACCTGCTCGCGGACATCCTGCTCGAAATCCTCCACCACGATGCCGCGGTGCTCCGGGGCTTTGCCGGTCGGTCGAGCCTGGCGACCTATTTGGCCGTCGTCGCCCGCCGCGTCGCCGTTCGCTGTCTGGCCAAGGTGGCTGAAAAAACCCACGGCCAACGGCCGTTCACCGACGATCACGAGCCTGCCCACGGCGACGACGGCCAGGATCGGCTGGCGGATCGCGAACAGGTGGAGCGGATGCTCGGCGGGCTGGAGGAGACGGAGGCCCGGCTGGTCCGGCTCCATCACCTGGAAGCCCGCAGCTATGGCGAGATCAGCCGACTCACCGGCATGCCGCTGGGATCGATCGGACCGGCCCTCGCACGGGCACGACAGAAGATGAAGCTTCAGTCCGAGTAGTGTCGGCGCAGGAGCACGACCCGGCTTTCGCCCGCCGTCGCCTGCAGCTCACCGGGGTGAAACAGGACTGATCACCACCGATGGATCGGCGAGATCCACCGGCGTGTAGCCCTCGTAGGCAGGCATCTGCCAGAGTTGGCCGGGGTCTGTCGACGGCATGTTGGTGGAGATCGCCGCCAGCTCCAGCTGGAACTCGATCCCCGACGCCGGCCACGAGACCTCCACCGAACGAGGCAGCGCCGCTCCCGACTGCGGGTCGACGCGGTGCTTCGTGGTGCGACAGCTCGCCAGCCGTTCGCCCGCGGCCGTGAACAGGTGCTGCTCGATCACAAGCCCGGTGGTGCCATCGAGGATCGTCGACTTGAGCAGTTCTCCGTCGGCTCCGTTCGCGGCCCCCGCCGCCGGCGCGATGCGGCTGCGGATTTCGAGCCGGCCATCGGGCAACGAAAACGGCCCTTCATGCCGATCCTCCGGGCGGAAGTTCACGAGCCCCAGTAATTCCGGCATCCAGTCGGCGCGGATGGGGAGCAGGCGCCGGGCCGCAGACTGATCGTATTGATCGTGGCGGCAATGAAGCATCATCGGCGGCTGATGGCGGCGGATCCAGAGCCAGAAGAGATCGTCGTTACTGCCGATGTCGAGCTCACTGCCGGTGACGGCGGTCTGGGCGCGGAGCCGGAAGCGGCGGGGCGGCTCGCAGGCCACCTGCGCCGACAGCCTCGGCACACCGGGCACGATCAGCACGGCCTGCGGCGCCATGTAGCTCCGCACCCGCTGCGTGTTGTCGTGGACGGTCGCGACGATCTGATCGAGCGTGGGCTGCGCCGGCAGCGTCCGCGGGAGCGGCATCGTGCCCACCTGGTAGCCACGGATGGCCTGTGGACAGGCCGCCCCCGTGGAGGCCAACGCCGCCACCACGAGCGCGAAGGCCAGGCCGCGCGGGGTTGCGCGACCGGCGGGAGCGTGCGCACACGGAGCGGCTCCGTTCATGCGGCCCCCCCGCTCCAGAGAAGCGACGTGAGCCGATCCTCGACGCCGGGGGCCGTCGCCTCCCGAGGCGAGACAGACCGCACGCGGTATTCACGGTCGCGTTTGCGACAGGCCAGGATCAGGTCGGGCTGGGGCGGACTGTCGGTCGCCCGCCTGTCGCTGTCGTCGTCCTGCGGCCGATCGACGAACCGCAGCACGCGGCGGCGGACGAGTTCGAGCGCCACGAGGTAGCGAAGGGCTGCATCGGCCTCGCGTCCCTCCAGTTCCTCCAACACGTCGAGCAGGACGTCGGCCGGCGCGAGGGTCGTTCCGGCCGTCGTGGTGGCTGGAAAGGTCGATCGCCACCAGGCCAGCGTGTGGGCCGGCGGACCGGTCCACGCCGCGGCGGCATAATCGCACCGATCCAGCCTGCCCTCCGATCGGACCAACGCCGAGACGAGCGGCTCGCCGACGACGAAGGGCCGGCCTGTCTGTACGCAGGCAGCGTGCGGTCGGTGGAGTTTCAGTTCCATGCAGGTCACCGCGTAGGAGGCCGCTGGCGCAGACCCGAAAACCGGTCGATGGGCCCGTTCAGACCGCAGACGTATAGGGATCGGGGCGTCCTGCTTCAACCCGCATCGGCCGGTGTTTGCCGGCGCACGGCCGGGCATGCCCGAAAAGACTGTCAGGAGACGCAGCCTGGAGGAACGTGGAGGGCTGGGGCCTCAAGGGGGTGCACGAGACTTTTCGATACCCACAGCCCGCGAACCCATAACGGCATGGAGCAACGCCACTCGGCAGCTGCGTCCCGTCAGCAAAGGCTTCATCAACTCACGGACAAGTTGAAAACTTGCCGCCACGGGGGAGCCGGGATCGGCGGAAGCTCTCCGAGCGTTGGAATTTCGCCCTCTCGAGGCCTGCACTGCCAACACGCCCCAAGGCGAAAGTCCCCGCGAAGGAGACTTCTGCCGTCCCGGCGGCGCGGGAGGTGCAGCTGCGGCCCGTCAGCCCGGTTAGCCAGAACGCAGCAGCAGGTCGGCCACGTCGACCAGGCCGTCGGCGTCCTGCCTCCCGACGATTCGGTCTGCCGCCGCAAGCACCTCCGGCTGTGCGTTGCCCATGGCGATGCCGAGGCCGGCCCCGCGAATCATCGGCAGGTCGTTGACATCGTCCCCCACGGCGCAGATCTCCGCAGCCCCGATGCCCCACTCCCGCGCCAGCGAGAGCACGCCCGACCATTTCGTCACGCCGACGGGTGCGATCTCGCACATCCAATTGAGGTACCGCGGACTGCGAATCGTGTGGAGCGAGAGCTGGCCTGGAAATCCGGCCTTGAGCGATTCCTCGAGATCGAGCATCGCTCGATGGGGCCCCATGGCGAAGCCCGCGAACACCCCCGGCGGCAGCGTGTGCTCGAGGTCGGGCACGACTCGCGCAAGCCCACTGTTGCGTTCGAGGTATTCGGCGAGCCCCAAGACGCCCCGCTCCGCATCCGCATCCGGCGTCGGTGTGACCGTGAGGCTACGGCAATGAAAATCGAAGCCATCGGCAAAGCTGTCCGAATAGAGCACCGGTTCGTGGCCCGCCGCCACGATGCCTGCAACCACTCCCTCCAGCACGCCCGGGCCGAACTCGGCGCAGGCGAGCGTGGCGTGGTCGGAAGTCCGCTTGATCAGCGCGCCCGAAGCCGAGATGAGCGGGCCTTCGATGCCGAGTTGCACGGCCACTGGGAGCGCGTCACGGTAGCGGCGGCCCGTCGCCAGCACGACCCGGATGCCGGCGGCGCGGATGCGGGCCACGGCCTCGCAGGTGGCCTGGGTGATCTCGTGGCGGCTGTTGGTGACGGTGCCGTCGACATCGAGCACGAGCAGTCGCGTCTGTGGGGCCGCGACGGTGACCGGTTTTTCGGGCATGCCCTGTATGCTACATCTGAATGCCTATGAGCAACACCACGAATCCCGCCGACGTGCCCTTCACGCCCGTGGCGCGCGTCGGCTCGATCCCCGCCGGACAGGGCCGCGTGTTCGAGGTTTCCGGCCGCCTCGTGGCGGTGTTTTTCGACGGCGAACGCTACTCCTCCATCGATGATCTCTGCCCGCACATGGGGGCGTCACTCGGCTCGGGACCGATGACCGACGGGTGCGTCACCTGCCCCTGGCACGCCTGGCGGTTTCGGCTCAGCGACGGCGCCTGGTGCGACAATCCGCAGCTCAGAGTCGATGTCTTCGAGACGCGGCTCGCGGGCGACATGATCGAGGTCCGCGTGCCACCGGCCAGGCCCGTCGAACTGCCCACGGCGACGCCGCGGTGACGCGTCAGCCCGCGGCGATGCGTCAGCTCGGCGCGACCGTGATCGACTCGCCCGGCGTGAGCACCCTCGCTTCGGCGAGTTTTGCGTCGTGCACTCGCGTGGCCCAGGCGTGCGCATCCTGCTCGATCGGCGGCCAGGTGCCGTAGTGGCTCGGCAGGACGATCCTCGGCATCAGCAGCCGGATCGCCTCCAACGAATCCTCCGGCCCCATCGTGAACAGATCACCGATCGGAAGCACCGCCACGTCGATTCGTCGACCGTCGTGCGGCCGTCCGATCCTCGCCATGTCGGAGAAGAGCGACGTGTCGCCGGCGATGTAGACCCGCACACCGCCGATATCGAGCACCCAGCCGGCGGGATTGCCGCCGTAGGTGCCATCGGGCAGGCTCGACGAGTGGTGGGCGATCTCCATCTTCGCGGTGCCGCCGGGCACGGCCGTCCGGCCGCCGATGTTCATCGGCTGCACCGCTTCGACGCCCTGCGCGCCGAGCCACTGACCGATCTCCCAGTTGCAGAAGACACGGGCCCGCGTCCGCTTGGCAATCGCGACCAGATCAGCCACGTGATCGAAGTGACCGTGCGTGATCAGGATCGCGTCGCAGGAGACCGACGCCGCCTTCATCGAGGCGGTCGGGCACTCGTCGAAGAACGGATCGACGAGCAGGGTGCCGGCGCCGGTGTCGATGAGCCAGGTGGCGTGGCCGGTCCAGGTGAGCGTGATGGGCATGGGGAGATCTCGGGGCGAATGGGGTGGTGTGAGAAATATACCCGGTGGCTAGGCCCGGAGGGGCGGGTAAGAACCAGCCGGCGGATGTCGGCCAAGAAATCGCCCGATGCGCAATCCTGTTCGGCGAGGCACATGCTGCGCACCCGTGGCGGCAAGTTTTCAACTTGCCGGGAGTTGATGAAGCCGGTTCTCACGGGCCGCATTGGTTCGCCGGCTGCGGCATGCTCGTCGCCGGCGGATTCTGCTACAGGATGCTTTTGGACGAATCGTACATCGCTCGTGAGTCGCAGAATTCACCGGCTCCTGCGCGTGCCTCCGACGGGCTCCTCAGCATCTGGAGATTTCCTCGGCACCAGATTCGCCAGCACCAAGAACTGGAGCAGTTGGCCGATCGAGTGTTCGTCGACCCGCGGCAGCGTGATGGTGTCTGCGGCCTGCGGCGGGCTGGGGTCGGCCGCACGGGCCGTGGCGAGAAACTCCGGCCACGATGTTCCCATCAGGTGGTCGAGACCGTCCTCGTTTTCCGAACAGCCGACGAGCGCGGGCACGATCAGCGGGTCGCGCCGTGGCTCGCGCACGATCAGGTTCGTGGTCAGAGGCAGGCCCCGATGGGCCATGCACTGGCTGTGCCAGCGGCCAACCGCGTCGAGCTGACTGCTCGGGCTCGCGAACATGCGGGCCATGCCCCCCTGCTCCGCCATGAGCCGCGACACGGCGGCGAACTGCAGCACGGGGTTTTCCGCCACCGGCGCCTCACGAAAGCGTCGGTTCATCGCGGCCGCGCCCTGCAGCAACCGCACCACGTCGATGCCGACGATCGCCGCCGGCAGCAGACCCAGCGGCGTGAAGACGGAGGCTTGGTCTCCGATATCCTTGGGGATCGTGAAGCCGCTCGTGCAGCCGAGTGACGTGGCCACGTCGGCGAGGCCACAGGTCGGCGTCGTGATCGGCACCAGACGGTTGGCCAGCGCCGCACGATCTCCCCCCACGCTCTCGAGGAGCGACGCAAGAAACAACCGAGTGGCCGCGGCCTTCTCCGGCCCGCCGTCGGTCGCGCTTGAGACGACCACCGCCCACTGCTCAAGCAGATCGCTGCCGCGAGGTTTCCCCGCCGGGGCCACGAGGTCGAGCAGCCCTTGGATGGCGTCGTTGTCGAGCGACGAACATACGAACGAGAGCCGCGGCCTCCCGCCGCGTTCGCCGCGGGAGAGTTCGTTGTGGCAGGGATGGGCGCACGATTCGAAGACGGCCCGTGCCCCGAGCGTGCCGCAGCCGTCCCCGAGCACGATCACGCGGTCGACGGTGTCGCGGATCCGCCTCGCGGCCTGCAGGATGGCAAAGAGCTCGCTGCCGGCCCGTGCACCGCCGGTATTGTAGGCGTCGAGAAGCCGGTCTGGCATCGCGACGTCGCCGCTGCCGAGCAGGTCTTTTCGCGTCCGTTCGAGCCCGGCTTCGATCGCGTCGCGTCGCTCAGGCGAATGGCCGCCAAGCGAGAAAACGGCCGCGGGTTCGTACTCGATCGGGTCTTCGGGGGGTTTTGGGCGGATGACGCTCATCAGGGGATCAACCGGTCCTCGTGCGGTTTTGCCTGGAGCCGGGCGGAGGGTGGTGCCGTCCGCGGTGGGAACGGGTAGGCTCTCGCCAGAATGTAGCTGACGGCGCGGCCGCTGCGGCCAGCCGTCCGATCATCATCCATATCCGCACCCCGCAGGAGTTGGCAGCGCCCATGACAGAGCACGAACTGGTTCGCGAGTTGGTCGAGAAAAACGGATCGAAGATCGTGATGCTCGTGGCTGACGGCCTCGGCGGGCTGCCCATGGAGCCACACGGCCGGACCGAGCTCGAAACGGCGAACACGCCCAACCTCGACCGCCTGGCGGGACGCGGCACGAGCGGTCTGAGCGTGCCGGTGCTGCCCGGCATCACGCCCGGCTCTGGCCCGGGCCATCTGGGGCTCTTCGGCTATGACCCGCTCGTCTTCAAGATCGGACGCGGGGCGCTCGAGGCCACCGGCATCGGCTTCGAACTCGGCCCCCACGACGTGGCCGCGCGGGGCAACTTCTGCACACTCGATTCCGCCGGCCTGATCAGCGACCGCCGCGCGGGCAGGATTCCGTCGGAGGAGAGCTTCAAGGTCGTCGAGCGTCTGCAGGCGGTGAAAATCCCAGGCGTGGAGACGTTCGTGAAACCGGTCAAGGAACACCGCTTCGTGGTGGTCTTCCGTGGCCAAGGGCTCGACGGCGCCGTCGCCGACACCGACCCGCAAGCGACCGGCGTGGCGCCGCTCGACCCGGCCCCGGTCACGCCCGCGGCGCAGCGGACGGCCGACATCGCCAAGGAGTTCGTGCGACAGGCCCGCTCGATCCTCGCCGACGAGAAGAAGGCCAACGGGATGGTGCTCCGCGGCTTCGCGGCCAAGCCGCAACTGCCAAGCTACCTCGATCTCTACGGCCTCCGCGCCGCGGCCATCGCCGTCTACCCGATGTACAAGGGGCTGGCCCAGCTTGCCGGCATGACACTCGTTGGCAAGGCCCAGTCGCTCGACGAGCAGATCGACGAACTGGCAAAGTGCTGGAACGATTACGACTTCTTCTTCCTGCACTTCAAATACACCGACTCCACCGGCGAGGACGGCGCCTTCGAACAGAAGGTGAAGCGGGTCGAGGAACTCGACCGGGTGATCCCGCGGATCGAGCAACTGAAGCCAGACGTGCTGATCGTGACGGGCGACCACTCGACGCCAAGCAGGCTCAAGAGCCACTCCTGGCACCCGGTGCCGACGCTGCTCGTGGCCGACACCTGCCGTCCGGACGGGCTGGAGAAGTTTTCGGAGCGGGACTGTCTGCGTGGCGGCTTCGGCCAATTCCCGGCGAAGCACCTGATGCTGCTGGCGATGGCCCACTCGCTGCGGTTCGGCAAGTACGGGGCGTAACGGTTCGGGGCTGCCCATGCCCCGTCGCCGGACGTTCGCTACGGCCATCCATGGCCTTCGCTCACTCGATGCTGACTGCGCTACGGCATCCTGCCTCCGCTGGTCAGCAACGCCGGCTCTCGGGACACGGGCAGCCCCTCACGGATGATGCCGATCACACACAAGCCCCGAGCGTTAGCGACGGGATGGTCCGCGCATGGAGGCCAGGCCCGGAGGGCCGGGTAAGCACCAGCCGACGGAGGTCGGCCAAGCGGCTTGTTGAGGACAGGTATCCGCCTGTCGTGGCGACACGATGCCATGTTTCGCGTGAAGGCTGCCGCTGAGGAGCCGGTCGGAGGCACGCGCAGGAGCCGGTGAATTCTGCGACTCACGAGCGATGCACGATTCGTCCAAGAGCATCCTGTAGCAGAATCCGCCGGCGACGAGCATGCCGCAGCCGGCGAACCAATGCGGGTGACGCGGGTGACTTCTGCCGTCCCGGCGGCAGCCTGCATCGTGGCTGTTTTTGAGGTATACATAGGGGTCTCCGGATTCACCGGAAAACCGGGCACATCACGCCATGCCGCGACCTTCCGACGAGGACCTGTTTCAAAGCTCGACGATGACGTTCGGCGAGCATTTGGAAGAGTTGCGGGTCTGTCTGATTCGGGCGTCGCTCGGACTGGCGGTGGCCGTGCTCGTCGGCTTCTTCGTGGCCCGCCCGGTGGTCCATCTGATCGAGGAACCGCTGAGGCGGGCACTCGGCAAGTATTACTCCGAGCGGGCGATCGAGACCTTCGACACGTGGCAGCCACGACAGGCCGGAGGCCCCCCCCTGCCCTACTCGCGGGAGGAGATCGTCGACGCCGTCGACCGGCACGGCATGTCGTTCGAACTGCGGGAGGTGCACCCCGACCGGCTGCGACGCGTGCTCGATCCGGCCGCCAGTGACGGGCCCGTCCGGCCCGTCCCGGTTTCGCCCCAAGCGGCCACTGCCGGTCAGCCCATCGCCGGTGCCGTGCCGCCGACAGCAACCGGCAGCCAGACGCCTGCCTTCTCGCTCGACGCCCTCGTACCCATGCTGCTGTGGCAACCGCTGTCGCGGGATCCGCGGGTGAGCATCACGACGTTGAGCGCGCAGGAGGCCTTTGGCATCTACGTGAAGGCCGCGCTCCTCACGGGCGTGGTGCTCGCGAGCCCTTGGATCTTCTACCAGCTTTGGACGTTCGTGGCGGCGGGACTCTACCCCCACGAGAAACGCTGGGTCTGGCTCTTCCTGCCGATCAGCGTGGGACTGTTTCTCGCCGGCGTGGCCCTGGCCTTCTTCTTCGTGTTCGACTTCGTGCTCGACTATCTGCTGGAATTCAACGAGTGGCTCGGGCTCGACCCCGACCCGCGAATCAGCGAGTGGCTGGGGTTCGTGCTCATCCTGCCGATTGGTTTCGGCCTGGGGTTCCAACTCCCGCTGGTGATGCTCTTCCTTGAACGCATCGGCGTGTTCGACGCGGCCACGTACGCGGCCCAGTGGCGGATCGCCGTGATCGTGATCTTTGTGGTGTCGGCCATCCTCACGCCTGCCGATCCCTACAGTCTCCTGTTTCTGGCGATCCCGCTCTGCCTCCTCTACTTCGGCGGACTGGCGGTCTGTCGCTGGGTGGCGGCCGCGGACGGGAAGGCAGCGGACGGTCAACGACTGGCCACGAAGGCCAGCCAGTAGAAGACCGTGCCAGTGACGGCGGTAAGCATCAGGTCGATGGCAGCGAGCCGTGCCATCACGCGATGCCGGGGGCCATGGCTGCCCGGCGTCGGCGGCACCGGAAACCGCAGGAAAGCCTCCCAGAGCACCCAGATCCAGAGCACGAGGGTGGAGACGGCGAAGACGAGATGAATGGCCAGCGCCGTCAGCACCCCGGCGGGCCACCAGGGATTCTGGCCGGCGGCGGCGGCCCTGACCTTCCAGTCGCTGATGAGCCGGACGTCGATCTCGAAGACCACAATCGCCGCCAGGAGCGCCCCCGCGATGAAGACCTGCAGGCGCTTGTGGGCCGTGTAGTTGCGACGATTCCGCACCAGATGGATGCTCCATGCCAGCACCGGCAGTAGGGCGATCAGGCCCACGAGCACCAGATCCATGCCAAAGGAGGCCCGGGTTCCCAGGAAACCGTCGATGCCGGGCAGGAGGGCGGGGGCGGGCGGCTGGTTCAACGAGCAATCCTTCGGCGTCGAGGGGGGCGGTGGGGCAGGACAGTGTAATCGGTTCAACCGCCGGCAGCGATTTGCAGCGGCTGTTCCGGCGGCGATACGATCGGGCTGCCAAGAGTCTCAGCGGCACCCGGCTCGACCGGGATATCGCTGGGAGTGCAACGGCCGAGTGGCGAAACAGGCAGACGCACGGGACTTAAAATCCCGTGGAGAGTGATCTCCGTGCGGGTTCGATCCCCGCCTCGGCCAGTAGGGGTACAGGCGGTTAGGGGGATGGATGCCGAGGTTGACCCGGCCGGGGCTATCGACCCCGTGGCCACAAGTTTGCAACTTGTGGAATCCGGCTTGGAAACACGGCAAGTTCAAAACTCGCCGCCACGGTAGGAACCCGACCTGGTCGCCTACCGCCGCTGGCTGAAGTTCCGGGCCGCTTGTCGGGCCATGAGGAAACGCCTCAGGCCGTTCACGATCCGCTGGGGCGGTTGGGCTGCCGATTGGCTGAACAGCGGCGTCTGGCCGTCGTCGGTCACGATCAGTTCCACCGACTCCGGCCCCAGTTCCACCCCGCCCAGGAGGTGCTCCAGGTTCTGGTCGGATTGGGAGTCGCCCTGGTCGGTCGTCGGCACGGCTGCCACCACGAAGTTATCGTGGGCAAAAGATTGGAATTCCGGATCCTTGATCAGGGATGCGACCTGGGACGACGCCCTGGCGTTACCGCTCTTGGACACCAGCAGCAGGATGGGCCGCTGGGCCGCTTTTGCGGTCTCCACCGCCTTGTCGAGCGACGGGAGCACTCGCTCGGAGGCGACCCCAGCCGTCTTTTCCAGGGATGCTTGTGCGGGCACATGGCTGGCAAAATGGGCAACCCAGGTAGATGGCGATTGGCCCGTGTATCCGGACTGGCCCGTGAGTTTCTGGCCGTCAGGTCCGATCAGCAGGGCGTTGGGAAACGTGCGGACGCCGTATTTGATGCAGACCTGCGACCGCTCGGAGCGGACGGCCTGGGAAATCCCGTGCTGTGGCAGATCGATCATCAGGAGTACGACCCGGCCGTCGGCCCAATCAAGAAAGGTGTCGGTCGCCAGAACGTTGTCTTCCAGCGTCCGGCAGTGCGGGCACCAGTCGCTGCCCGTGAAGATCGTGAGGACAGGCCTGCCGGTGTCACGGGCCGTCTCCATGGCCGTCTCGTAACTGGTCAGCCAGCGATCGGAGGCATGCGCCAGATCGCAGCAGAACGCGGCTGCCGTCAGAAAGGCGGCGATCGTAAGCCCAAACGCCGGGAATCGAGCCGCCTGAGAGCGCTCCTGCCGGATGGTCTGAGGAAAGAGGCACGAGAACACCCGCCGGAGGCGGACTGCGTTGCTGACACTGATCATGACTTGCTCCCCGTAAACGACCCCTTCTGTCATCGGGCAGAAGAAGACGCTTCCAAGAGGTTTCGTTCCTGAGAGATCCACGGAATCCGATGGAATCAACGCTTGGAACCTAGCGGCACCACAAAAATCCGTACACCCCGCCAGATTGCCCATACCACGCAGACTGCCGATTGCTCCTAGTTAAGTCGCTTTTGTTGGACTTACGGCATGTTTTTGCACCCTCCCTGCAGGGGGACGAAAGGTGCGAGGCAGCACCTTGCCGGTCTCCCCAGACCGGCCCTCAAAAGCCGCGAGGCCCACCGAATGCCGGTGGGCCTCGCTTGAGAAGTTGCTGTCGGGCGGTCTCGAAGACTGGCCGTGCAGCCGTGACACTAGAACTGCCAGATCGCGTCGCAGCCGCCGTAGAGCTGGCCGTACTTGTCGAAGTTCGAGCCGAACGGGAGCGAGCCGTTCGCCTTGTCAGGCGTGTACCAGTCGTATCGCAGTTCGGGACGGATGATCCAGTTGTTGGTCGGCTTCCAGTTGAGGCCGTAGGACATCTGCCAGAAGTTGCCCTGGAAACCGGTCGCCGAGTTCGGCACGCCGAACAGGGCGTTCCGGAGCCCCGAGTAGACGCGGTAGCCGTTGTTGTCGCGGAACCACTCGAACCGCATGCCGCCGACCAGGGTCTCGCTGAAGTTGTAGAACAGGTACTGATTGACGCCGTACCACAAGGCCGTGCCGGGCTGGGACTGGTTCAACGTGTCGGGCGTGCCGGCATTGAACTGCCAGCCGTTGTCGTTTTGGAACACGTAGGTCACCTTGTCGTTCAGCTCGTTCGTATAGACCGTGCTGAACATCGAGCGGTTGCCTACGGCGTTCGAAGCGAAATTCGCCAGTTCGTTGCCGCTGGTTCCAACGATGGTCAACGCCTGCGTCTCGTCGGAGCTCTTCATCGTCGCACCACCGAGGAACGCGGCGTTGCTGTTCGCGCCCGGGTAGCCGGGGTTGGAGGCCGGGCCGAGGATGTTGATGGGGTCGCTGAAGTTGTCCCAGCCATTCGTGATACCGGCGTACA
>CAZOMJ010000002.1:0-2859 GCA_964581055.1 uncultured Candidatus Kuenenia sp. | reverse complement strand
ACCGACGAGGCCTCGGCCCGGGCTGCGATTCCGCAGCTGACCGACTACGCTCCGATGCTCGAGTCGTTGCAGAAGTCGACCGTGGCCCTGCCTGAGGCTGGCCGCTCGACGATCGTGGAACTGGTGACGAAGAACATGGGCGTGCTGCAGAAGGTGATCGACACCGTCATGGCGATTCCGGGCGTCAAGGAGATCCTCGGACCGACCGTCACGCCGATGGTCGAGACGCTCTCGAAGCTCGGCAAGTAATGCGGTCGGGCGGCGTCGCGCCGCACGCCTGCTGAACACACAAGACCGGCCCGGATCGGCCCCGCCGATCCGGGCCGGCTGTGTTTGAGGGCGATGCGAGTTTGCCTCAGCCTGTGGCGACAAGATTGCATCTTGTCGAAAGCATGTGCAAGTTAAAAACTTGCACCCACGGGTCAAAACTTGCACCCACGGGTTGAAACTTGCACCCACGGGTTGAAACTTGCACCCACGGGTTGAAGCCGGCGTGCTTGTCTTCCGGCTCACCAGTAGATGTACTGGAGGAACCGTTCGCGGTCCGGCTTCGGGAGATCGTCCACGTTGCGAACGACCCAGCGGTTGTCCTCCGTGTCGACCAGCATCTTTCCGCCGGCGCCGAAGTCGATCGCCTGGCTCTGCGTCCAGCGCATCGTAAAAGCGCGGCGGCCGGCGTCGGTCTCCACGTCGAGATCAAGGTAGCCATGGGCGAGCTTCACGCCGGGCACCCGCGTGATCGTCCGCACGAGCGAACGTCGCGCCAGTGCCGTCCGCACGACCGCCGCATTGGCGTCGCTCCACTCGCCGAGCGAGCGGAGCATCCCCAGTTCGATCTCTTCGCCGGTCTCGCCCCAGCCGCGAACCGAGAGATATCCCTCCGGATGTGTCGCCGGGAACGTGCGAACCACGAAGACGCCGGCGGCGATCCGCGTGTCGTGCTGCCAGAGTTCGATCCGGTCGTGCGGGCCGATCGCGAAGCGGTGCTCCTGCGGTTCGAGCCACTGGATGCAGGCTGCTGCCGGAGGCTGCTGAGGGGCCTGGGATACATCCGGTGCTGGGCGCCCAGCATGTTCCGTCCGCTCGGTCCCGACCTTTTCCTCCACCAGCAGGGTGTCGACCGTGGGCTGCTTCGAGACCTGGGTCTGAATCCGCACGAGTCGGGCATAGATGCCGTCGGCGGCGAGCAACTCGGCATGGGTGCCCTGCTCGACGAGCCGGCCGCGATCGAAGGCGAGGATGCGGTCGGCGTTGCGGAGCGTTGAGAGCCTATGGGCAATCGCGATCGTGGTCCGCCCGCGGACGAGAACGGCGAGCGCCTCCTGGATGCTCTTCTCCGCCTCGGCGTCGATGTTGCTCGTCGCCTCGTCGAGCACGAGCACCCGGGGGTCGTAGAGCAGCGTCCGCGCGATCGAGAGCCGCTGCTTCTCGCCGCCGGACAGTCCGGCGCCGTGCTCGCCCAGCAGCGTCTCATAGGCTAGTGGCTGGCGGCAGAGGAAGTCGTGGGCGCCTGCCGCCTTTGCGGCCGCGAGGCCCTGCTCGATCGTCGCCTGGGGCTGGCCGTAGGAGAGGTTTTTCCAGATCGTGCCCCGGAAGAGAAACGATTCCTGGAAGACGACCCCCAGTTTTTCACGGAGGTCGTGCATCGACAGGTCGCGGATATCGATGCCGTCGACCGTGATGCATCCCTCCTGCACGTCGTGGAATCGTGACAGCAGGCTGACGAGCGTCGTCTTACCGGAGCCACTCCGCCCCACGATCCCCACCATCTCCCCCGGGTGCACGTCGAACGACACGTCACGGAGCACGGGCTGGTTGCGGTCGTAGCCAAAGGTCACGTCTTGGAAACGGATCGCCCCGCGGACGTTCTCCCAGGCCACCGGTTGCTTGGGCTCCGTGATCAGTGCCGGCGTATCGAGCAGTTCCAGCACCCGCTGGCTGCCGGAGAGAAAGCTCGTCAGCCAGGTCGTGAAGTTCGACAGTGCGCCCAGGGGCGCGTAGAACATCGCCAGGTAGGCGAGGAACGCGATCAGCTGGCCCAGCGTCATCTGATGGCCGATCACGTCTCGCCCGCCGACATACCAGACGATCAATCCGCCGAGACCGAAGACGATCTGCATCGAGGCGGCATAGGTGGTGTTGGTGTGTTCGACCCATTGCCGCCAATGGCGGAGATGGTCGCTGGCGGAATGGAAGCGGTCGCGCTCCCGTGATTCCTGTGAGAAGGCCTTCACCACGCGGATGCCGGAGAGCATGCCCGAGAGCGCCGCCATCTGCTTGCTGGAGGCGTCCCAGAGCCGGTAGTGCCGCGGGTAGACGTGCCGCCAGAAGATCCATGAGCCGAGGATCACCAGGGGCACCGGAATGAGCGTGAACAGGGCCAGCTTGGGATTGATCCAGACGAGCATCGCCCCCACGCCCACCAACTGCACGATCTGCAGCAGGAAGCCCCCCGTGATCTGATGCATCAGGCCGTGCAATACCTCGCTGTCGTGGGCCACGCGGCTGATCATCGAGCTGACCTGGTGACGGTCGTAATAGGCGATCGAAAGGCTCTGCAGCTTGGTCACCATCTCGTCGCGAAGGGTCGCGGTGATGCCGGTGCCGATGTCGGTGGCGAGGCGGCCCTTGAGAATGCCGACAACCGAAAGCAGCACGCGGGAAAGGGCGAGTGCCAGAACCACGACCAGCAGCGCCGTCTTGAAATCGGGCGCGGCTGTCGCCGTCGCGTCGGTCCGCCCCGACAGAATGTTGTCGACCATGTATTGCTGCAGCTTCGGTGGGGCGAGTTCGGCCACGACTCCCAGAAACGTCAGCAGGCAGAGCAGGATTGCGCCGCGGGTGTAGGGGCGGAGCAGT
>CAZOMJ010000001.1:0-40924 GCA_964581055.1 uncultured Candidatus Kuenenia sp. | reverse complement strand
CTCTGGCCAAGCAGGGGACGCGGGCGAAGGGGTCGTCGAAAGCTCGAGGAGCTTTGGGCTATCCTGCCCACGCGACGAGACTTTTGCCGCCCCTCAGCCGGTACCACACGCGCTCGAGGGCACGTCTCGCCACGGGGGCGGTCCAGACCGGCGGACACTTGTCCGCAAAAGAAAACAGCGAGGGTGACGGGACTCGAACCCGCGGCCTCCAACGTGACAGGCTGGCGCTCTAACCAACTGAGCTACACCCCCGTGCGCGTCCGATGGGCATGCCACCAGACACAACGGGCCTTCGCCGTAAGGACCGTAGTGTATCGGTTTTCCCGCCGCTTCAAAAGAGGCTGTTTTCCGTTAGAAAATACCGCGAGTGGGATCGAAGCCCTTCCGCTCCGCCAGGGCGAAATCCTGCTCGGCCTGTTCCGCGAGGCCCACCGCCCGGCAGGCGAGGGCCCGATGGTGGAGCATCACGGCCATGCCGTGCTCCATCCCGCGCACACGGCAAGCCAGTTGCACCGGATCGACCCGACCCGCCAGCAGGCCGAGCTTGCGGCGATTCTGCTGCATGCCGGTGATGGCGAGATTGAGCTGGTCCACCGCCTCCTGGTGGCGGCCCACCAGATGCAGCAGGAAGCCCCGCGTGTCGAGCATCTCGGGCGACGAATCCTCCGCGGCCCCGAGTGCCCGATCGATGTCCGCGAGGGCGGCCGGGAGATCACGGCCCACGAGCCCGCGAATGTAGGCCCGGTGGTTGAGGGCATCGGGATCGCCGGCCGCCGACAGATTCACCACCATGTCGGCTGCGGAGAGCGCCGCCTCGACTTCGTCGAGCACGACATTCACCAAAGCCCGAACCCGCCATGGCTGGACGGCCGTGGGGGCGATCTCGCTGGCCCGCACGGCATCCCTGAGGCAGCCGGGGGCGTCGCGTTCCTCGAGCCGGAGCATCGCCCGCATGCAGAGCAGATCGGCATCGTCGCCGAGCCAGCGGACGGCACGGCTCACGTCGGCCACGGCCCCCGCAATGTCGCTCCTGGCCTCGCACTCGGCCGCCCGTTCGAGCGACCACTGCACGACCGCCTCCCGAACAATGGGCAGCACCTGCGGAATCACGATCGCCGGCACCACGCCCCCGAGGATGACGGCAAGCAGCAGCCAGCGTTTCGTGGATCCCGGCCGCTGACGACCGACTGGCCCGGCGCCGGCACGGCCGACGCCAGCCCTACCGTCCTGAACCCCATCGGTTTGTTCCAGAGCCGCCGGACGCGGGCCGACGCGGCCAAAATCAGCCGCGTCGCGGGCCGCCGCGGGCCGTTCAAACTCCGCGGGAATCGGAAAACCGTGCCGGTCGTACCGCATCTCGTCACGCCTTGGGGTGCTGCGTAGGGCGGGGCTTCGAGACCAGCCTATGCTCGCGGCCGGGAGCCGCAAAACGTCCGTCCACACACCAATCGTAGCCAGAACCCGCCGACGCGAACAATTGACTGGTGCGGCCGGCGTGACGTAAGGTCTCCGCAGCGTTCAGACCCCCCGGGAGCTAGCCCCATGCCGCTCTTCGAGATCGAAACCATCGCCCACATCATCATCTCGTGGGCGGCCGACGAGCAGGCGGCCGCGGCCGTCGTCGAAGAAGCCTACCCAGGCGAGCGGATCGTGCGTCTCACCCGACGGCCCCGCGATACGTGGGTGATATCGAAGTCGGCAATTGGTCTGAGTTCGGGGCTGACCGACTCCCGCGCCGACCCCTGCAATACCGCCCGCGAATGCCTCTCCAAGGCTCAAGGGGATAAACTCCACGCGATTCGTCTCTACATGCAGGAGACGGGAGACGACCTCGATCGGGCACGCCGGGTGATCGAGTCGAACATGGTCATGGGCTGGTGAGCCGGCCCACCACGAGCGCGATCGCCACCAACGCTGCCACCGCCCCCAGAACCCCCGGCCTCACCGCAGGTGGCGGGGTGACGACCGCCAGACCGACGAGCTGATTCGGCGTGCCGATGCCGCCGTTGTCCGCGATGGCAACGAGACTCCGATTGCCATCGGCCAGGAGCGGCCCGAGGCACAACCCCTCCAGGTTGATGCCGAGCGAGTCCGACCAGAGAAGCCGCTTCTCCACGACCGCCTCCTTGCGAGCGGTGAGATCGCGTTCCACGGCCGAGACATCGACAGCGGCTGCGGTATCGACGAGATAGATCCGGCTGGCGAACGGCGGCAGGCCGGGCGCGCCACTCCTCTCGAGCGTGAGAAGCCGACCTTTGCCCAACGCCACGATCGCCGCGAGCCCCGAGAGCGGCTGCCCCGCGAACACCCGCAGGAAGGCATGCGGCGGGTCGACACGATACGCTGCCTGAAAGGCGACGGCTGCGGGCTGTTCGCGTCGGGTTCGTAGTTTCTCGAAGGGCAGAGGCTTTGCATCGGCGACCAGCGGCAGCCGCGTCAGCCGCACCACCGTGCCACCGCCTACTGCGGCAGGCGGACCGTCGTTGGCGAGCGCCTCTTCGTTGGCCGTCCAGAGCGACCGGCCGCCGGGCTCGATCGCCAACGACTCCAGTCCACGATTGGGCCGCCTCGTCAGCAGATTCTCGGGCAGCGGCACCGTGCCGAACATGCGTCCATCCCTGAGCGAAAACGCCCGCACGGCCGGCGTATCCTCCTCGCAGACCAGCACGCATGCTTCGCTGTCGTCGCCGCGTTCGCCACCCTCGCCGCCGCGATCCTGCTGCAGAACGCGGGCCACCGGCCCGGGGCAGGGCACCACGTCCTCGTAGTCGTGCCGCTGCGAGAGTTTTACGATGCGAAACGATTCGACAGCGATCGGCTTTCCCGTCTGCGTGAGCGAGAGCCGAAACAGCAGCAGGTGCTCGCTGTTGTCCATCACGGCCACGTATCGGTCGTCGCCCAGCCAGGCGACGCCGCTGAGCCCCGTGATCTCGACCGATTTCCCATCGGCGTCCTCAGCGCGGTTCGGCAGGGGGATAGCCCCCTGAAACACGACCGACGGCTCGGCAGCGGTAGCCCGTCCGAGTGCAGGCCATCCGGCCATCGCCCCCACGAGCGTGCCGACGGCAACAAGCATCGCACTCGCATGACACAGGGTGCGACGGGCAAGGTCGATGAAGCGGAGGGAGCGGCACAGGTCCATGCGAGGCCTTGTACCACAACCGCCGCGTCACTGCTGAATCGTGCCCGCCGGCTCCTCGTAGGCGGCCGTGCGGACGGCCGCCGACGCCGGTGTGGACTCATCCGCAAGGATCGTGCGGCTGGGCCGGTAGCTGGAGGTGCCGCCCGGCCGATAGCCAGGGTCGGGCCGCCGCACCGGCTGGGCCGATGGCTGGAGCAGGCCGGGTGTCGATGGTGCGACGGACGGGGCAACCGCCGGCGGAACCCCGAGCGGCGAAGCGGCCGGCGGCGCGGCAAAACCCGATTCCGCCGGCGCTGCGTACGGCGCGGCATACGAGGAAGGCGGTGTGGCGGTCGCAGGCGAGAACGACGCCGCTTCAGCTCCGCCAAACCTGCTCCCGGTGCTCGCGGAGTATCGCGAACCGCCATAGGCGGGCTGCTCGGCCGGCAGGGCGGCGGCTGGAATGGCGGCGGCCGGATCGGCGGCGCGAGCATCGGCCATGCGGGGCGCGGGCGGTGCGGCGCTGATCGGACTGGCTGTTGGAGCTGAGAAGTTCGAGTAGGCAGTATTTGGCAGGGTCGTTTCCGCCGGCGTTGTGGGCATGCCCGACATGCCCGCCATGCCCTGGCTGTTTGAAGGGGAGATGGGCGGCAGGGGCTGGCCGGGCGGCGGGATCGAGTCACCGGCCAGGGCTGCATACGGCCCCACTTGCGGAGCGATCGACGACGGCGCGGGCTGCTGGGAGAATGCTGCGGGCGGCGCTGCGGCGACCGCGGCGGCTGGAGTTGCCTGCGGCGGGGGCGTGGTTCCATAGACCACCGGGGCCTGCGGCTGGGCCGACTGAAACTGCTGCGCAACCGCATCGGCCGGGCTGGCGCTGCCGGTGATCACATACCCGCTGGGCGTCGATGTGGTCGGGTAGGGCTTGGCCGATTCCGACGGTTTTTTGATGTCGCCACCATATGGGGGCGCCGAGGCGAGGGAATCAGCATCAGCTTTGGGTGCTCCGCCAAGGGTCCACCATGAAGGTTTGGTGAACGCCGTGCCGGTTTTGCAGCCCACCGCAGGCACGACGCAGCCCATCAGGGCCGCTGCCAACAAGGCCCTTGTGACCGCGGCTCGCCGGCGCCGTGGTGCTCCGGCATGGATAGCCGGGTGGTTGGTCGCGTGTCTCTTCTGCGCAGTCATGCAAATGCCTCCAGCCGTGAAACGTTGCCGAAAGTATCGGTTCGCCGGCTGGGGGGGAAATAAGGATTTGCGCGAAGAAAAGTCAACGCCAGCGAAACGACAACAGCCCACGTTCCCCATCACCCCCGTCCTGAACGGACCTGGGGGGATGGGAAAATCATGGGCTGCTGACACGTTTCGCGAAGCAAAAGGTGCCTGCCCCCTTTTGCCCTCTTGCGTTCTTATTTCTTGATGGCAGCGAACCGCTTGCCGACGGCATCCCAGTCGATCACGTTGTAGAAAGCGGTCACGTAATCGGCCCGCCGATTCTGGTAGAGCAGATAGTAGGCATGCTCCCAGACGTCGATGCCGAGCAGGGGCGTGTTGCCCTGCATGATCGGGCTGTCCTGATTGGCCGTGCTCTCGATGAGCAGTTTGCCCTGAGGATCGGCGGCGAGCCAGGCCCAGCCGCTGCCAAACCGTCCCATGGCAGCCTTTGTGAAGGCCTCCTTGAACGTGTCAAATCCGCCGAACACGCTCCTCACCGCCTCGCCGAGGTGGCCGGCAGGTTCGCCGCCCTTGCCCTTGCCGATCGTCTCCCAGAACAGCGAATGGTTGGCGTGGCCGCCGCCGTTATTGCGCACCACGGTGCGGACCGCCTCTGGCACCTTGTCGAGGCTGGCGATCAGCTTCTCGACCGGCAGGGCCGCCAGATCGGCATGCCCTTCGAGGGCCTTATTGAGGTTCGCCACGTAGGCGGCATGGTGCTTGTCGTGGTGGATCTCCATCGTACGGGCGTCGATGGAGGGCTCGAGGGCGTCGAAGGCGTAGGGCAGGGGGGGAAGCGAGTAGGCCATGGGGTGAATCTCCGGGTTTTCGTAGCGTTGCCGCGGGATGGTACCGCAGAGCGGCAAGACCGGCAAATGGGCCGGCACCGACTCTGCCGAACCTGCGGGGCATGCGTCATAACCTGCCTGTCGCCCCGGCAGTGAATCCGCCGACACTGATCGGTCGAATTGCCCTGAAGTGGTCCGATCGAGGTACGGCAGGATGCCGGCCGCGGACCGTGCTGGGCCCAGCGGCCCCGCGGCCTCTTGGATGGAATCTGTCGCCATGTCGCTCGCTGCCAGCCAGCGCCGAGATCAACGTCGGCGGCTGGTCCTGTCGTGGAACCGCTCCGCGTCCACGCCCTCGTCATCCCAGCCAGAGACGCGTCGCCTGGCCGACTACTCGCCGGAGGCACTTCCGGAGCACCAGCCGAGCCTCGCCACGCTCCTGCCGACTGGACTGGGCGGCTTCGCCTTGGCGGCGACGGGCTTGCTCGCCCTTCTCGGCGCAGCCGTGGGCGCGGGCCTCTGGGAAGCACTTGCCGGCGGGACGGTTTTTGGCCGGGACACCACGCGATTTGCGGCCACGTTGACGGCGGCACGCCGTTGCCTCGACGTGCACTCGTTGTCGTCGCTGGGCGGCTGGCTGGCACAGATCTGCCTGGTCAGCGCCACCGCGACGGCCCTCATTGTGCGGCTGATGAGGCGGCACAGGCGGGACGACTACCGAGGCCGCTACCGGGCGTGGGGCTGGCTGGCCGCCCTCTTCACCCTCACGGCCAGTGCAGGCCAGGCGCCGCTGGGAACATTCTTCGCGGCCTTGGTCTCCGACGCCACAGGTATCACGCTCGGGCCGGACGGCATGGGTTGGTGGGTGCTGACGGCAGGCCTCGCCTATGGTGCGGTAGGACTCTGGGCCGTGCTGCCGCTGCACGAGCGGGCCGCAACCGGCATCTGGCTGTCGCTCTGCTTTTCAGCGTGGGCCGCAGCGGCCGCCTGCGACTGGGTCGGCCACGGACGGGAGTTGCAGGAGCGGGCGGTTCAGGCCGCCATCGGCAACACGTGCTGGATGGCCGGCGCGGTGTTGGCTGCGATCGCGATGCTGGCGGCCGCGAGGTCGGTGCTTCGCGAGGTGCGGGGGCTGCCGGTCCGCCCGGCCGCGGGCAAGCCGTCGGCTTCCGCCGATTCCGCCCAGAACATACGCAAGGCGACCGCTTCCACCGCTGCCAACGAAGCTGACGACAACGCGGATGCCGATCCCAGCCGCGACGACGATGACGACACGCACAGTCGGCGGCACGGGCAGACCGTGTTCGTCGACGGCGCGGATGCGTCCGAAGCGGACGACGAATTCGGGCAGTCCGGGCGACATCTCTCGAAGGCTGAACGCAAACGCCTCAAGAAACTGGCCCGCATGAGCCGGGCCGCCTGACCGCTTTGACGGCAGCGGGGCTGTGCCCGATAGTGCTGCCGGCACCGGAGTTTCCCAATGACCGTTCGCACACGTTTCGCGCCCAGTCCCACCGGCTACCTGCATATCGGCGGGGTGAGGACGGCGCTCTTCAACTGGCTCTTCGCCCGGCAGCGGGGCGGGCAGTTCATCCTGCGCATCGACGACACCGACGTGGCCCGCAACGTCGACGAGGCCTTGGAGCCGATCCTCTCGGGGCTCAAATGGCTCGGCATCGATTGGGATGAAGGTCCAGGCGTGGGCGGGCCGCATGCGCCGTACTTCCAGTCGCAGCGGGCCGACCGCCACCGCGCCGCCGTTGCCAAACTACTCGCCTCCGGCCACGCCTACCGCGACTTCGCCACCACGGCCGAACTCGACGAGGAGCGCAAGGCCGCGCAGGCGGCCGGCAAGCCGTTTCTCTACAGCCGCCGGTTCGCCGCCTTCACCGAGGCCGACGCGGCGAGGTTCCTCGCGGAGGGCAGGCAGAGCGTCGTTCGCCTCAAGATGCCGCGGGAGTCGGCACTCGTGATCGACGACGCCGTCCGCGGGCGGGTCGAGTTCGCCTGGGAACGTGAGCAGGATCACGTCATCCAGCGGGCCGACGGTTCCTGCCTCTATCACCTCGCCAGCGTTGTGGATGACCACGACCTCGAGATCACGCACGTGATCCGTGCCGAGGAGCACCTCTCCAACACGCCACGGCAGGCCTTCATCGCACTGTCGCTGGGCTATGAACTGCCCGCGTATGCCCACCTGCCGCTGGTGGCCGAGCCGGGCAGCCGCACGAAACTCAGCAAGCGGAAGCTCGCGCAGTATCTGAAGAATCCCGACTTCAAGCAGGTGGCCGAGCACGGCACGCGGATCGCGGAGCGGATCGGGCTCACGGCCGACGCCGACACCTTCAACCCCGTGATCGTCGACTTCTACCGCGAGGTCGGCTACCTGCCGTGGGCGATCGACAACTACCTCGCGCTGTTGGGCTGGTCGTACGACGACAAGACGGAGTTCTTCTCGCGTGACGAACTGGTCAGCCACTTCACGCTGGAGCGGATCAACTCGTCGCCGGCAAGCTTCGACCCCAAGAAACTCTGGGCCGTGCAGGACCACTACATGCACGGTCTGTCGGCCGATGAAAAGCTGGCGTTCATGCTGCCATTTCTCGTGAAGGCGAAACTGGTGGCCGATCCGGTGCCGGAGGCGGCGGCGGCGACGGTGCGGCGGGTGATCGAGGCCTCGGGCGATCGGCTCAAGGTGGGGGGCGACATCCTGGCCTACGCAGATTTCTTCCTCGTCGACGAGCCGCCGCTGGACGAGGCGGCCGTGAAGCAACGGCTGGCGAAGCCGGGGGTTCGCGACCTCGTGGCGAAGTATGCCAATGCCATACGCAGCGTCGAACCGTTCGAGCCGGGCCCGCTCGAGGAGTCGCTCAAGCGGATTGTCGAGGAGGCGGGAATGAAGGTGGGCGACCTCGTGCATGCGGTCCGCGTGGCGGTGACGGGCAAGACGGTGGGCCCGGGACTCTACGACTGCCTGGCGATCCTCGGCAGGGAGAAGTCGCTCGAGCGGCTCGAGCGGGCACTGCCGCTGTGCGGGTAGTTTCGGGGGCGGTCTGCGGACCGCAACGGCCTTGAAGTTTGCCATCGTTCTCCTGTGCACCTGCGTCGCTCTCTTCGTCGACCTGGCGGCGGCCCGCGGAGCCATCGAGCAGGCCGGCGACTTGGGCACCGACCGAGACGCGTTTACTCCGGCCACCAGCACGGTCGATCCCGGCACAGTCCTCTCAGAGGCCTCGTATGTCTTCATCGACAACCCCATCGGGCTGCCCACCAACAACTATCCGGAGTTGCTGGTCCGCATCGGCGGCAACGACTGGTTCGAATGGCGGTTCGGCGTCAACTACGGCGTCGGCTCGCAGGGCAACATCGTGACCAGCGTGGAGGTGGGCGAGGGCCCGCTGAAGCGTCGATCCCTCTACGAATCGAGCGTGCTCTACGGTTTCAAGGCGGCGGTCTCCGAGCAGGAGGGCCTGCTGCCGGAGAGTTGCTTCATCATGGAAGCCTCGACGCCCACCTTTGGCGAGGTCTTCGGCACGGTGCCGGTGGCCACCTACGTGGCGGGCTATGAACTTCCAGCCGGGTGGAAGCTCGACTCCGCTATTCGCTATGCCTACTCCGAGGGCGCGTCCAACTGGTTCGACCGCTGGAGTCCGTCGGTCGTTCTCCGCGTCCCCCTCACCGAGCGATGGGAGGTGCACGCCGAATACTTCGACACGTTCACGCAGCGGAACATCATCGACACGAACCGGGCATTCTTCAGCCCCGGCACTCACTACCTGCTCACGAAGAACTTCGAGATCGGCCTGCGGGTCGGCTGGGGGATCACCGACGCAGCGGCCCCATTCTTCTCCGACGCCGGCTGCGGCTGGCGGTGGTGATTCGCCCGCCGCTTTTGCCGCAAAAGTCAGCGTTGGCTACACTTTCGCGGTAGTGGCGTTTACGCCATCGAACAGGGCTCAGGCCCCTTTTGCTTCGCAAAACGAGCCCGCCCCCCGATTGCCGCGATCATTGTTCTTTCCGCTTTCCCTGGAGTCTCCCGCATCATGCCGCTGCTCGTCGTCGGAAGCATCGCCCTCGATTGCATCGAAACCCCCACCGCCAAACGCGACGACGTGCTGGGGGGATCGGCCGTCTTCTTCTCCTATGCCGCGAGTTTCTTCTCGCCGGTGCGGATGATCGGGGCGGTGGGCGAGGACTGGCCTCAGCAGCACACCAAACTGCTCGAGACCCGCGGCATCGATACCTGCGGGCTGCAGACGATTCCCGGCGGCCGCACGTTCCGCTGGCGCGGCCGCTACCTGCCCAACATGAACGACCGCGAAACGCTGGAGGTGCATCTCAACGTGCTCGGGGAGTTCCAGCCACAACTCAATGGCACCCACCGCGACTGCCGGTTTCTGTTTCTTGGCAACGCGTCGCCGGTCGTGCAACTGAGCGTGCTCGACCAGGCGAAGGGGGCGGAACTGACCGTCGCCGACACGATGGACCTCTGGATCAACATCCAGCGGGATGAACTGGGCCAGCTGATGAAGCGAATCGACGGGCTGGTGCTCAACGACTCGGAGGCCAAACTGCTGGCAGAAGACGAGAATCTGGTCCGTGCCGGTCAGGCCGTCCTGGCGATGGGCCCGAAGTTCGTCGTGATCAAGAAGGGGGAGCATGGGGCGATGTTCTTCAGCGAGCACGAGATGTATGTCATGCCCGCGTTCCCGACGGCCACCGTGGTCGACCCCACGGGCGCCGGCGACAGCTTCGCTGGCGGCATGATGGGCCATTTGGCCTCCCTTGGCCGCTTCGATGCCCAGGCCCTCAAGGAGGCCCTCGCCTACGGCGTCGTGACGGCAAGCTTTACCGTCGAGGATTTCAGCCTCGACCGGCTGGCCTCGCTCAGCCGCCACGATCTTGACCGCCGGCTGGCCGAATACCGGAAGATGCTGAGCTTTTAGGACTGGACGGGTGTCCAAAAAGCCTCTTGCCAACGGCGGCCCAAGCCGATACTATACTCACGTTCAGTGTTCGGTTTGCCGGCAACTCGCTCGATTTATGGTGGCGATGCAACCACCCCGACGACGTGCCGGGAAACGAGGAGGTATTCGTCATGGTCTTGGCAGTAGGAGAGAATGGCCGGATGGCAAAGGCATCACAGAAAACCGAAGCGACGAAACCCGCAGCGAAGGCGGGCGATAGCAAGGGCGAACCCAAAAGCGATAGCAAGAGCGATACCAAGGGGCGTGCCGGCAAGACGGTGGCGTCGTTCCTCGACGGCAACCCGGCGCTGAAAAACACGCTTGCCCAGATCGAGAAGGAGTTCGGCACGGGATCGATCATGCCGCTGGGCAGCGATGCCCAGGCCCCGATCGAGGGCATCTCCAGTGGTAGCCTGTCGGTCGATCTCGCGCTCGGCGGCAAGGGGTTTCCCCGCGGCCGAATCATCGAGGTGTTCGGGCCGGAGTCAAGCGGCAAGACCACACTCGCCCTCCACGCCGTGGCTGCGGCCCAGCGGGCGGGGGGCATTGCGGCCTTCATCGACGCCGAGCACGCCCTCGACCCAAGTTGGGCCAAGAAGCTCGGCATCTCGCTGGAGAGCCTGCTGGTGAGCCAGCCGACGAGCGGCGAAGAAGCGATGCAGATCGCCGAACTGCTGATCAAGTCGAACGCTGTCGACATCATCGTCGTCGACTCGGTGGCGGCACTCGTGCCGCAGAAGGAACTCGACGGTGAAATCGGCGATTCGTTCGTCGGCCTGCAGGCTCGGCTCATGAGTCAGGCCATGCGAAAGCTCACGGGAGCCATCGCCAAGAGCAAGACGACCGTGATCTTCATCAACCAGATCCGCGAGAAGATCGGCGTGATGTTCGGCAGTCCCGAAACGACCCCCGGCGGCCGGGCGCTCAAGTTCTATTCGTCGTGCCGCGTCGATGTGCGCCGGATCGGCCAGCTCAAGGACGGCGAGGACGTGGTCGGCCAGCGGGTGAAGGTGAAAGTTGTGAAGAACAAGGTGGCGCCCCCCTTCCGCGTCGCCGAGTTCGACATGATGCATGCCGACGGCATCAGCGTGGAGGGCGACATCCTCGACCTGTCGATTCTCGCCAAGCTCGTCGACAAGACGGGCACCTGGCTGCGGTATGGCGACGTGCACCTGGGGCAGGGCAGGGAGAAGGCTCGACTCTTCCTCAAGGAAAACCCGAAAGTGGCACAGGAACTCCGTGAGAAGGTTCTTGCCAGCAAAGAGGCCGTGATCGCGGTGGCGAGCGAGTCTCCCGGCGGCAGCGGTGGCGACGACTGACGGCCGCAGCCGACAGCGAGAGCTGCCGGGCCGACACGATTCTCCCCCCAACAACTCAGTCCCCTCACCGCCCACGAGCAACTGACCCAAGCAGTGCTCGTGGGCGGTTTTTTTGCCGTCTGCACGAAAGCAGCATCGCCCGCCGCGTGGTGGGGCGTGTATAGTGGGCCGCCCTAGAGCCGACCAGACATAGCTGGAACCGTGCCCTGGCAAACCAGGAGACGGAGGCGAAGGGGTCGGCGAAAGCTCGAGGAGCTTTGGGCTATCCTGCCCACGCGACGAGACTTTTGCCGCCCCGAAGCCGGCGGTACACCGAAGACGGCGCTACACCGAAGACGGATGCGGTCTGGAAGAGGCCTACAGAGGCTCGAAACGAGCGTTTTCCCCGGGAGCTGATGACGACATGAAGGCCGATGAACTCCGCGAAGCGTATCTGGCATTCTTTGAGTCGAAGGGATGCGTCCGCCGCCCCAGCGACGTGCTCGTGCCGCGTTGGGATCCGTCGGTGCTCTTCACCCCCGCGGGCATGAACCAGTTCAAGGACCATTTCCTCGGCAAGTGCAAGCTGGAATTCACCCGGGCGACCACCTGCCAGAAATGCCTGCGGACCGGCGACATCGACAACGTGGGACGGACGCCGCGGCACCACACGTTTTTCGAGATGCTGGGCAATTTCAGCTTCGGCGATTATTTCAAGCGCGAGGCCATCCTCTGGGCCTGGGAATTCCTCACCGCCCGCAACTGGCTCAACATCGCCCCCGAGAAACTCTCGATCACCGTCTACCAAGACGACAACGAGGCCTATGCGATCTGGGCCAACGAGGTGGGCGTGCCCGCGGCGCGGATCACTCGCATGGGCGAGGACGACAACTTCTGGCCCGCCAGTTCCCCCACGCAGGGGCCCGATGGCGTCTGCGGCCCGTGCAGCGAGATTTTCTATCGCATGCCCGACGGCAGCGACGTGGAAATCTGGAACCTCGTCTTCACACAATTCAACCGCATCGGTCCGGCGCCGGACAACCTGCATCCGCTCCCCAGCCGCAACATCGACACCGGCATGGGCCTGGAACGAACGGCGGCGATGCTGCAGGGCGTCGACAGCAACTTTCATATCGACATCCTCAAGCCGATCGTCGATGCGGTGGCGGAGGTCTGCCGCCGTCCCTACATGGCGGCGACCGACGACGGCCGACGGATGCGGCGGATCGCGGATCACGTCCGCGCCTGCACGTTTGCCATCCACGAAAACGTGCTGCCGGGCAACAACGAGGAGAAATACGTCGTCAAGCGGCTCCTGCGGCGGGCCGTGCTCGACGGCCGACAGATGGGCATGCAGGAGCCGTTCCTCCACCAGTTGCCGACCACCGTTGCCGAAATGATGCGGAAGCCCTATCCGGAACTGGCCGAGACCGTCGACCGGGTGGCCGGCGTGATCAAGCGGGAGGAGGAATCGTTTCTCGCGACGATCGACGGCGGCCTCGACCGCATCGAAAAGCTCTTCGTAGCCATCGACCGTTCCGGCACCGGCCTGGTCGGCGGCAGCGAGGCGGCCGAACTCTACACCACCTACGGATTTCCGCCGGAACTCCTCGAGACACTCGCCGCGGAACGGAACTGCGGCTTCGACTGGACCGGGTTCCGGGCGGCGATGGACGCCCACGGGCAGCGGTCAGGCGCCGGCGCCCGCGTGGAGGTGTTCACCTCGGGGCCGCTCGACGCGCTCAAGAAGACGATGCACGGCTCCGAATTCGTCGGCTATGACACGCTCGAGACCGACGGCAAGGTGATCGGCATCATCGCGCAGGGGCAACTCTGCGACTCGCTCCGCGAGGTCGGCCATGCGTCGCCGATCACCGTCGTGCTCGATCGCACGAGCTTCTATGGCGAGTCGGGCGGCCAGGTGGGCGATACGGGCACGCTTGAATGGCAGGGCGGCAGCTTCGACGTGGCCGACACCCAGCGTGAGGGCGGCTTCATGCTCCACACCGGCCACCTGCGACAGGGCTCGCTCGACCTCGGCCAGACTCTCCAGGCGAAGGTCGATCCCGGCCGTCGTGCGGCGATCCGCCGCGCCCATTCCGCCACCCATCTGCTCCATGCGGCCCTGCAGCACTATCTCGGCCCCCACGCCGTGCAGCAGGGGTCGAAGGTCGATGCCGACCTGCTGCGGTTCGACTTCACGCACACGAGCAGCGTCGGCCGCGAAACGCTCGACCAGATCGAGACCATGGTCAACGAAAAAACACTGGCCGCCGTGCCGGTCGGGGCGCAGCTCTTGCCCCTGGCCGAGGCCCGTCACGCCGGTGCAATGATGCTCTTCGGTGAAAAGTATCCGGACATCGTGCGGATGGTGACGATGGACGGCGTCAGCCGCGAACTCTGCGGCGGCACGCACGTTTCGAGCACCGGCCAGATCGGCATGGTGCGGATCACCGCCGAGGAGAGCGTGTCGGCCGGCACGCGGCGGATCACAGCCGTCACCGGCCTCCGCGCCGTGGAGCGGTTTCGACACGCGGAGGGAATGCTTTCCGAGGCTGCCGGCGGGCTGAAGGTGCCGGTCGCCGAACTGCCGCACCGACTGGCGGCCATCGCCAAGGAGCTCAAGGACCTCAAGAAGAGCAAGCCGGCGGCCGCCGGTGCAGCGGTCTCCGTCGACGAACTGCTGGCCGGAGCCACCGAGGTGGCTGGCACGCGGATCGTCGTGGCAGACGCCCGCGGTGGCGATGCCGCCGCCATGCGGCAGTACATCGATCAGCTCCGCCGCAAGGCGAGCCGGATCGCCGTGCTGCTCGGCTCGAGCGAGGCCGACAAGGTGACGCTCGTCGCCGGCATCAGCCGTGAACTCGAGGAACGCGGCCTGTCGGCGGGCAACTGGATCAAGGACGCGGCGGCCATCGTGGGCGGGAAGGGGGGCGGTCGCGCCGACCTCGCCCAGGCCGGCGGCAAGTTCGCCGACAAGCTCCCCGAAGCCCTCGCGGCGGCCCGCAAGTCGATCGAAGCGATGCTCGAGGCGTGAAGGCGAGGACCGTGGCCGAAGTTTTTAACCGTGGCCGAAGTTTTTAACCGTGGCCGAACTTTTTAACCGTGGCCGCAAGTTTTTAACCGTGGCCGCAAGTTTTTAACCGTGGCCGCAAGTTTTTAACTTGCGCAATAGACAAGATGAAATCTTGTCGCCACGTCTGACAAGATGAAATCTTGTCGCCACGCCTGCCACGATCACATCTTGTCGCCCGATCAGATTTACCCGACGAGTTTCTGCAGGGCGGCGAGGGCCGCGTCGTAGTCGGGCTCGCTGGCTACTTCCTTGACGACTTGTGCGTATTGCACCACGCCCTTGGCGTCGAGCACGAACACGGCCCGTGCAAGGATCTTCAGTTCGTCGATAAGCACGCCCCAGTGCGTGCCGAAGCCCCGATCCATGTAGTCGCTCCCGTTCCGCATCGACTTGATGTCTTCGGCGCCGCAGAACCGGTTCATCGCAAAGGGCAGATCGAGGCTGACGGTGAGCGCCGTCACCTTGTCGCCGAGGGCGGCCAACCGTGTGTTGAACGTTTTCGTCTGCACCTGGCAGACCGGCGTGTCGAGCGAAGGCACCACGCTGATGAACGCGGGCTTGCCGAGCAGGTCGGCCTTGCGGATGTGCTGCATGCCGCCGGCCTCGTAGGCGACCACGTCGAAATCAGGAGCGGGCGAGCCCACCTTCACCTCGTCGCCCACCAGCGTGAGCGGATTGCCCTTGAACGTGACTGCGCCGTGCCGACCCATGTGCGTATCTCCTGCCGGGGGGTGGAACTCGTAATGGCGGAAGTATTGCCGGGAAATCGGCGGCGACAAGCCTGTGCCGCTGTATCACGAGCAAAACCGCTCGCGCAGCGGGGCTCGCATGGCAGAAACCGCCGCGACTTTCTACGATCGGCACCGGATTTCCCCCCTCGCCCCCCACCCGTACCTCCCAACCGGAGCCCCATTCGATGGCAGCGATTGGTCGGCTCGGCCAGTTCCTCGGCCTCGCAATTCCGGCGGTCGCCGTCCTGCTCGAACTCAACCACGCGATCACGCTCGGCCAGATGCTCGTGATGCTGGTGGCGGCGGTCTGCTGTTTCTGGATCGGCAGGATCGTCGAGGGCTATACGCGTCGTTAGCTTCACGGCAAGGCTCGTCATCCTGCCGACCTTGCCTTGGCCGACCTCCGTTGGCTGGTGCGAAACCGGTCCTTCGGGCCTAAAACTTTCCTTTGAGTTTACCAACCACCATGCATCCGCTCCTGCTGACTCCGCTCTACCGCCGCTACATCTGGGGCGGACGCCGCTTCGTGACGAGCCTCGGCCGTTCCCTGCCGCCCGGTGACGACTTCGCCGAGTCATGGGAACTGGTCGACCGCGGCTCAGACCAGAGCGTTGTGGCGGCCGGTCCGCTGGTCGGTACGACGCTCGGAGAACTGGTCCGTGACCGTGGCCCCGAGTTGTTGGGGCGGCATGCTCCCCGGGCGGTCTTCCCGCTGCTCTTCAAGTTTCTCGACGCCTGCCGCGATCTGTCAGTGCAGGTGCATCCCGACGATGCCCGGGCCGCGAGGCTCTCGCCGCCCGATCTAGGCAAGACGGAAGCCTGGTATGTGATCGATGCCGCGCCCGGCAGCCGGATCTACGCGGGGCTGCGTCCGGGAATCGATCGAGAGTCGCTGGCAGCGGCCCTGCGAGCAGGCCGCTGCGAGGATGTGATGCATTCCTTCGAGCCCCGCCCGGGTGACTGCATCTTCATTCCTGCGGGCACGGTGCACGCGATCGGGGCGGGGCTCGTCGTCGCCGAGATCCAGGAGTCGAGCGACGTCACCTACCGGCTCTACGACTGGAACCGCACCGCAGCCGATGGCAAGGCCCGGCCGCTGCATATCGAGGCCGGGCTCGAGGCCGTGACCCAGTTCGGGCCGGTGGCACCAGTCCAGCCGCAGACGCTCCCTCCACCGGGCACACTCCCAGCTGCCGCCCCTGCCACCCGTCGGCTCGTGACCTGCGACTATTTCCTGTTCGACGAGGTGCGGCCACGTGGCGACTGGGCCGTGGGCGGCGACGACGCCTGCCACTTCCTCGCCGTACTCTCGGGCGAGTTCCGACTCGATCCCCGCTGGCAGTTGCCCCCGCTCACGAAGGGCATGTGCATGCTGCTACCGGCGTCGACCGGCCGGCAGGTGCTCGCCGCCACGGCTGAAACGACCACTCCACCGATCCTGCTGCACGTGCAGTTGCCGTAAACGGCCGAAGCCTGGGTCCACGGGCCGGCGCGGGGGACTTTCGCCAAAAACCCTTAGGAAACCGACCTTGGGGTGCCCTGGGGCGGCTCCTACACTCCGAATCGTCTGTCAGCCCCGGCCCCCGGTGGGTTCCCCATGCATGCGTGCCGTTCCCTGCTCCTGCTCGCCCTTGCCTGCGGTCCGCTTCTGGCAACCGGCTCCGGCTGCGCCTCACTCGGCAAGCCCGACTGGCTCGACCCGGGGCCTGAGCGACTCCAGCGGCGCAGGGCCGTGCGATTCGATCCCTACCTGCAGGACGACATCGCGCCCTCGAGTCTGCGGCTGCCGCTGATGGACGGCGCCCGCCCCCGCGACTTCGCGACGCCGGTGCCGGAAGTCCGCCGCTCCCGCTGGTGGTCGCCGGCGCAGTAGCGGCTCCGGAAGAGGCTGTGCCGCACACGCTGGAGGCAGCGTCGGGCCACAGACTTCGGCCCGCGCGCCGCAGAGCGGCCGCGGGTGTATGATCTGGGCTTTGGCGGTCGATCGTCGCACGCCGCCTCAGTCCCCGCCTCTTTTCGACGGACATTCCCACCGTGCCCGCAGACCGCCCACCACGCCGCCCCCGCCCAGCACAGCCTCCCCACGCCTCCAAGGCCGCTCGGCCCGGCCGGCCCGCACGGCCTGCCAGACCGGCTCGCCCGCCCCGCGTGGAACCCTCGCGGATCACGTCGCGTCGTCCCCCGCAGCGGCCTCAACTCCCCGACGAGGACGACGCCCGCAGCGCCGCCAAACGGCGGCTCGACGCGATCGACGACGGCCTCGAGCGGCTCCAAAAGGTGCTCGCCGCGGCCGGGCTCGGCAGCCGGCGTACCTGCGAAGAACTGATCACGGCCGGCCGCGTCGAGGTCGACAGACAGGTCGTCACGCTGCTGGGCACGCGAATCGATCCGCTCAAGGCCGAGGTGCGGGTGGACGGCGAGAAACTGCCGAATCCCAAGCGGGTTGTCTACATGCTCCACAAGCCGGTCGGCGTGGTAACCACCAACTTCGACCCATCCGGCCGGCCCCGCGTGGTCGATCTCGTGCCAGGCGAGCAGCGGCTGTTTGCGATCGGCCGGCTCGACCGCATGAGCGAGGGCCTGATTCTCGTGACCAACGACGGTGCCCTCGCAAACCTGCTCTCCCATCCACGGTATGGCGTGGAAAAGAAATATCTGGTGCAGGTGGCGGGGGTCCCCTCACAGGAACTGCTCGACAAAATCCGCCGCGGCATCACGCTGGCAGAGGGCAAAGTCCATGCGAAACGGGTCGAGATCCGCTCGCAACACAAGCAGAGCGCCGTTCTCGAAATGATCCTCGACGAGGGCAAGAATCGGGAGATCCGCCGGATGCTCGCGCGGCTCGGCCACAAGGTCCACCAGCTCAAGCGGGTCGGTGTCGGCAAGCTCTCGCTGGGCAACCTGCTCCCCAGCCAGTGGCGTCAACTCGCGTGGAGCGAGATCGAGGCCCTGAGGCACGATGCCATCGCGGCCGTCGGCCCGATCGAGGCAGGCCGCCTGGACGAACTGCCGCAAAGGGAAGGCCAGAGGGAAGGCCAGAGGGAAGGGCGCCGGGATGGCCGCCCCCCGCGCACAGACCGACGGGCAGGCCAACGGCCGGGGCAAGAAGGCCCCCCGGGCAGGCCGCGAATGCCGCGTGCAGGTCAGGGAACGACCCGCGGGAAATACAGGGACGAGGGGTCCAGGCCCCATGCCGCCACGGGGAAGGGCGGGGGCGGCCGCGACACCGAACAGGAGCCGCGTCGTCCGGCCGGCGGCCGCGGCGGCCCCCGGCGGCCGCGACGGCCCGGCAAGGCGTCGTCGTGGCGGAAGCCCCGCGGCGAGTGACCGGCTTGCGTCTCCCCCACAGACCGCCATCCCTGACACGCCCCACGTGAGCGAAAGGATTCGATGAGCACATCCACGGCCAGCCCCGTCGCGGTCGCCGCCAGCAGCCAGCCATGCTACGCCGATGCCGCCGTCTTCACCTCGGCACGGATCGTGGCTCACAGCCGCATCGCCGACAACACATGGCGGCTCCGGCTCGACTGCCCCTCGATCGCCTCCGCGGCGATTCCGGGCCAGTTCGCCATGATCCGCATTCCCCACCGCAGTGATCCGCTGCTGGCCCGCCCACTGGCCGTCTACGACACGTTCGGCGACGACGACGGGCAGGGCGGCGGAACGCCACGCCGCTATGCAGACTTCATCTATGCCGTGCACGGCAGGTTCACCACCGCGCTGCGGGAGATCCCCGTGGGTCAGGAGCTGGTCGCCTGGGGCCCGCTGGGAAACGGATTCCAGATTCCGGCCGTCGACCACCTGGTGCTCGTCGCTGGTGGCATCGGCCAGACAGCCCTGCTGAGCCTGGGCCGCGAGCGGCTGGGGGGGGCGATGTATGGACCGCCATCGCGGCTATCGCCGCCGCGGTGCGGCCGCGTCACATGCTGCTGGGGCGCCCGACACGCCGGACTGTTCGGCGGCATCGAAGACTACCGATCGGCCGGGATCGAAGTGCATCAGGCCACGCTCGACGGCTCCGCCGGACTCCGCGGCACGGTCGTCGACTTGCTCGACTCGCTGTTCGGAGCGGCCGGCACCGCGCCGCCTGGCGCGGCTGGCATGAACGCCGCCCGCAGCGTGCACGTGGCCTGCTGCGGCCCCGACCCCATGATGGCCGCCGTGGCTCGCTGGTCGGCGGCACGCCAGATTCCTTGCGACGTGTCGCTCGAGGCTCCGATGGCCTGCGGCATCGGCATCTGCTTCACGTGCGTGGCCCGCGTCCGCGACGGTTCGGGCGGCTGGGACTACCGGCGCACCTGCATCGAGGGCCCCGTCTTCGACGCCACGCGAATCGAGTGGTGATGCGGCGGGCAGACGCCCACCACGCACGGTCAGGCCTTCGGCTTGGCAGCCGCTTTCTTGCCCTTGCCAGCGGACTTGGCCGCACTGCCCTTGGTCCCACTCCCCTTGGCCGGGCTGGCTGCCGTGCCGCCCTTCGCAGCCGCCAGCATCCGCGCCGACAGCCGCGACTTAATCCGCGCCGCCTTGTTGCGGTGAATCTTCTTCGCGGCGGCGGCCTTGTCGGCCGAGCTCGCCAAAGTCCGCAGCGCCTCGCGGGCCTGGGTGGCGTCGCCGGCGTCAATCGCCGAGAGCACCTTCCGAACGTGGGACTTGAGCTCCGACTTGGCCGCGCGATTGCGCTCGCGGTTGCGGAGATTTTGCTTGTGTCGCTTCTTGGCGCTGGCCGAGTGTGGCATGCCGGTTCCTACCCTCTCAAGATCGGTGAAACAAAAACAGGTTGAAAACGAGGCTCCATGGTCTCACCCATGGGGCTGGAATCCGTTTGGAAGGCTCCCGAGACGCCCATCGCAGGCGACGGACACGGTCACGTTCCGGCCCCTTTATCCTTTGCCGGGGTCAGCTTGTCCAGACGTTGCGCCACATCACGGTAGCCAAAGTCGAGTTCGGCGAGCGTGGAGAGGTATTTCCGGGCGGAGTCTATGTCATCCAAGCCGGCCGCCAGCACCCCCGCCCGGTAGAGGGCCCGCTTGCGGAGCTCCTGTTCGCGGTCCGTCAACGATTCGACGGCCACCTGATAATTCCGCATCGCCAACGCATACTGGCGGATCTTCTGAAAACATTCGCCCAGCTCGAGGGCCACGGCCCCCTTGCGGCGGGCGTCCTGCAGCACGTCCTGAAAATGGCGAATGGCCTCCGCATGATTGCCGGCCGCCTTCAGCCGCATGGCCAGTTCGTACTTCCAGGTGACATTTTCGGGATAGCGGGCGGTACGGGCGGCGTAGACCTCGATTTCGTGCTTGAGATGCGTGGCCCGCAGCTGCTCGACGGCCTGACGGTTGTCGGGGCTGTCCTCCTCCGCCAGCCGTTTCTCCGCGAGATGCAGCCGGTGCCGCGCCCAGCGAAGCTGCCGATCTTCCATGTGCTCGCGGACCTTGAGGTCGTTGCCCGAGGCGGCCAGCGCCTTGGCGAGCACCTGCTGGGCCTCTTCGAGCGTGCCATCCCGCTCGACCAGATCGGCCAGTTCGAGATACGGCTCGATGTCGGAGGGATTCTTCGTGATTGCCTGCAGGAGAACCACGCGACGATCCGTGGGGGCTGCGCCGGCAGCCGTGGCGTCCGGCTTCTGCCCGCCCCCGGCGGCCGCCGCCGAGGGCTTCCTGCCGGTCAGTCCTTCGCCGGCTGCGATGGTCTTGTCGACCTGCAGCTTCGCGACCTGCCGCTCGGCCTCGTCGGACATGCCCTTTATGTTTTTGATCCGCATCCAGCAGGCGACGGCCTGATCGTATTCACCATAGCTTGCCAGGAACTCGGCACATTTGCGGTTCACCTCCAAGTCTGCCGGAGCAGCGTCGAGCGCGGCCTTGAGATAGACCCTCTGGGCATCGACGAATCCCAGCCTGCCACTGGCTTCGGCCATGACCAGCAGGCTGCCATGATCACCAGGGTTGCTCCTGATGATCTCCAGGCCCTGCGCGACCACCTCCCGAAATTTCCCCGCCGCTGCCAGCTTCCTGAGGCCGGTCCGCCCGCCTGACGACCAGAGGGCCGCCAACCCGCCCCCTTTCTTGCCGGAGTGTTTCAGCCGCAACGCCCCCAGCAGGTTTTGCAGGAAGATGGCGTTGGCCGGGTCGCCTGCCACGCAGACGGAGAACATCTCGATCGCATAATCGACGTTTTTCGCGACGCTCTGCGTGCCGTGCTGAAAGCACTGCGCAAGCCGCGACCTCTCCGCCGGCGAGAGCGAGGACGACGGCTGCGGGGCTGCGGAACCCGGTCCGGCCGCTGGAGACTCGTTCGCCATGAAAGTTTCAAACGAAAGTTGGAATCGCGAGGGCCCCGGCGCGATCTGGCAGGAACAGGGTCCGGCAATCCCGCGGGCACGGTATGCTGCCGTCTGCAAAGCGGTGGATACGCCGCCTTGTCACGGAAAGGATCCCGAGTGTAGCCCCCGAGCCCTGAAGCCTCAAAGGCCTGCCGTGCCCGAGCCATCCGCAGGCCGAGCAATCCACGCACAAACGTCTCCGTACCCCGGCAGCCAGCCGCCGCCACGTCCACGTCATGCTCCCGATGCCCACTGTCAGCCAGACTCCCCCGTCCACGCCCCCCGTTGCCCCTGGCAGGGTATCCTTCGTGGGCGCGGGGCCTGGCGATCCTGGACTGCTCACCGTTCGTGCGGCGGAGTGCCTCCGCCGCGCCGACGTGGTGGTGTACGACACGCTCGTGCCGACGGACGTGCTCGAGATGGCCGCTCCCACCGCCGAGCGACTCGCAGTGCCGCGGGATGGACGGGAGGGGGATGTCGATCCGGGTGAAGCCACCGGGCGGCTCCTCGCGCGGCTGGCGACGGAAGGCCGCACCGTGGTACGGCTGAAGGGCGGCGATCCGGCGGTATTCGGCCGGCTCAGCGAGGAGATGGGCCCGGTTCGGGAAGCCGGCATCGCGGTTGAGATCGTGCCCGGCGTCACGGCCGCATCAGCGGCGGCAGCCGCTGCCGGCATTCCATTGACCAGCCGCGCGGCGGCGTCGAGCCTCACGATCCTCACGGGCCACGAAGCGGCCGACAAGCGGGAGGGAATCGACTTTCGACAGCTCGCCGCGCTGCCTGGAACGCTGGCAATCTACATGGGCGTGGAGCAGGTTGGGCGGTGGTCGAGCGGGCTGTTGGCGGCGGGCAAGCCGGCGGATACCCCGGTCACGATCGTGAGCCACTGTTCCTGGCCCGACCAGCGTATTGCCGTCAGCGCGCTGGCCCGCTGCGCCGCCGACTTCGAACGGCACAACTGGCCGTCGCCGGCCGTGGTGATCGTCGGCGAAGTGGCGCTGCCGGTCGACGGGGTTTCCACCGTGGCCGGCCGCGGTCCGCTCGCCAGCCGGCGCGTGCTCATCACCAGGCCCCCCGGGCAGGGCGACGATCTCGATATCCTCGTCCGCGCGGCCGGTGGCAGTTGCCTCCGCGTGCCCGCAATCCGCATCGGGCCGCCCGCATCGTGGCACCCGCTCGATGACGCCATCCGCCAGGCCGACACCTTCGACTGGATCGTCTTCGCCAGCGTGAACGGCGTGCGCGGCTTCGTGGAACGCCTGCGGCAGGCCGGGCTCGACGGTCGATCGCTGGGCACGGCACGGCTGGCCGCCATCGGTCCGGCCACGCGTCAGGCACTGGAACATGCCGGGTTCGCCTGCGACCTCACGCCCTCGCAATTCCGCTCCGAGGGCATCACCAACGCCCTCGGGCAGTCGCCCGTCCCGACCCGGTTCCTCCTGGTGCGGGCCAACCGTGGCCGCGACGTCATGCGGCGGGAGCTTGAAGCCCTGGGGCACGTGGTGCGCGAGGTGACGGCCTACGCGAGCGAGCCTGTCGAAGTGCTCGACGCGGCCACCACCGCAACGCTCGACAAGGTGCCGATCGACTGGATCACCGTCACCAGTTCCCTGATCGCCGAATCGGCAATCCGGCTGTTTGGTTCGCGGATTTTACGGTGGCGGATCGCCAGCCTCAGCCCGATCACGTCGGCCACGCTCCGCCACCACGGCATCGAACCCACGGTCGAGGCGGCGACAGCCGTCACTGAAAGCCTGGTCGCGGCCATGGCGGACTGGGAAATTGCCCACGCCCCCCCGTCTGCCTGACCGGACCGGCTGCCTGCGGCGGGGAAATTCCAGAACGACGGAAACCCGCGACGATATCAGTCCATGGTCGGGGCCATGGACGGGCCCATGGCCTGAACGGGCACGACGGGGGATTTTTTATGGGCCGATCTTGTCTGCCGACCACGCTGGTCATCTGCTGTCCGCTCACAGCGGGCATGCCGCAGGCAACGGCGGAGGCGTGCCTTGATTTCGCCAGCCGGGCCGCGTTGCCGGTGACCTGGATCGCGACGATCGATCGCCTGCCGCTCGTCGCCGAGCGTGGTGCCGCCATGCTCACGTCGCAGAACATGGCCTTGGAGATTCCGGCGAACCATTCGCGTCAGGAACTCCGGCAGTTGCTCGCGCGGGCGGCGGCGGAAGCCCCCGGGATCGACGCGGCGGCGATCCGCGGGCCGTTGCACGCTGAACATCGTCGAGTGCTGGTCGATGCTGGCATCAGGGTCGTCTGCCGTGACCGGTTCGATGACCTCACCCGCGGTGCCCGCCGTCCGGCACCGTCCGGCTGGCCGTGCCGCAGCACGCTCTGGGGCCTGTGGGAGGTGACCCAGGCAACCGCGACGCCGCCGGGGATCGTGAGCCGCCTCCTGCCCTGGGGATCCCAGCCCGGGCCCGGGCCTGGCTCCCTGACCGTGCTCGACATGGGAGGGCAGGGGCCGATTGCCGACGGCGCATCGATCCGCGGACGCATGGAGCAGTGGCGATCGTGGGCGGAGCGACGGCACGCCCACGAACAGGTGGCGTTTGCCACCCTCTCCGAACTACCCGAACTGATCGCTGGAGCAGGCCGAATCACCGTGGGCGGGTCGGTGTTGAAGGCTGCCTAGGCATGCGGCCGGCGGGTCACCGCCGCGGCTTCTCCATGATCGTCCAGCTCAAGTAGGCCAGAATCCCACTGCTGACGATGAATCCGATGTCGTTCAAGATGCTGACCCGCTGAAACGGGAACCCCGCCACCAGATCGGCGAGGAACAGGATCGCCACGAGTCCAGACACGACCATCCCGACAAACGGCATCGCTTTCGACACGGGATCGCTACCTCCTGCACGCGGGCATTTGCATCACCGGCACGCCTCTTACGATATCGGCTATCCCGTGGGATGCCACCTTCATGCGGCCCACGGCGTCCATACAGCCTTGCCGGCCCGCCCGACGGAAACACCAGCAGCGGTCTTTTTGAGCCCACCCCGATCTCTCCCGGAGTCTTTGCCACCGTGGTCCAGCACGCTCCCCAACGCCGAACCGCCGTCTACACGGGATCGTTCGATCCGATAACCCTCGGCCATCTCGACGTGATCCAGCGGGCCAGCCGGATCTTCGACGCGATCGTCGTCGGCGTCGGCATCAACCCGGAAAAACAGCCCATCTTCTCGCTGGCCGAACGCGTACAGCTCGTCAGGGATTCGGTTGCCGACCTGAGCAACGTCCGCGTCGAGTTGTTCAGCGGGCTCTCGGTGGCCTTCGTCCGCGAGCAGGGAGCGCACGTGCTCCTGCGGGGAGTGCGGTCGCTGACCGACATCGATGCGGAGTTCACCATGACGCTGGCCAACCGGAAGCTCGACCCGGCCGTGGAGACGGTGTTCCTGATGGCCGACGCCCAGTATTCGCACATCTCCTCGTCGCTGCTCAAGCAGATCACGCCCCTGGCCGACGACGAGGCGTTGCTCAAGTTCGTGCCACCGCCGGTCGTGGCCCCGCTCCGCCGCACCCTCTCCGGCCCGGCGTGACCGCTGGTTCCCGCCCTCGTCAACTGCATGGCAGGATGCCATGCGCAGCGCCAGCAAACTGCGTTTGCCAAGAAACTGGCTGAGGACAGGCATCCGCCTGTCAGGGCGACACGATGTCGTAATTTTCGTGAGGTCAGTTGACGCTCTGGCCGCCCGCCTCGAAGTGCTGCCGGAGGTAGCGGGCCCGCTCGATGTTGCGATCCTTGGTGTCGAGTTCGATGCCTCGGATCTTCTGCAGGTGGGCGGGCTGGGTGCGAACCAGGAGCGAGTTGATGTCGGCGATCTTCACGTCACCGATCAACCCCAAGAGCACGCCCATCCTCACCCGCGACAAAAGCTGCATCGTCTCCTCGGCACTGATCGTCTGGGCCGTCCGCAGAATGCCGTAGGCGCGGCTCACCTGGTCGTGCACGTTCTGCTCGGTTTCGCGAACGAGAAACTCCCGAGCCCGCCGCTCGTAGTCGATCAGCACAGGCACCACGTCGCCCACCTGTTCGACCAGTTCCTCCTCCGACTTGCCGAGCGTGGTCTGGTTGGAGATCTGGTAAAAATCCCCCATCGCCTGCGATCCCTCGCCGTAGAGCCCACGCACTGCCAGCGAGATCTTGTGCAGGCTGCGAAACACCTTGTCGATCTGCCGGGTGATCACCAGGGCCGGCAGGTGCAGCATGACGCTCACGCGGATGCCGGTGCCCACGTTGGTCGGACAGGCCGTGAGATAGCCGAACCGGGGGTGAAACGCATACGGCACGACCTGCTCGATCTGTTCGTCGACCACCTTGATCTGCTCCCAGACGCCACGCAGGTCGAGCCCACTGTGGATGCACTGGATGCGGAGGTGATCCTCTTCGTTGATCATCAGACTGACCTGTTCGAGCTGGTCGATCGCCACGCTCCGGGCCCCCTGGGCGTCGGCGTGCTCCCGGCTGATCAACTGCCGTTCGACGAGAAACTGGCGGTCGATCTCCTCGAGTCCGCCGACGTCGATCGACTCCAGGTTTTGCCCCACCGGCGCAGTGGCGATCCGCTCCCGCAGAAACCGCTCGATGTCGGCGCGATCCTGCTCGGAGGCCCGGCTCACGAACGGATACTGCGGCAGGTTGCGGGCCAGTCGCACACGGCTGCTCATCACGATGTCCGACTCGGGACCGGTGCCACGGAGCCATTCACCGATCGATTGTGCAAGCATTTCAAGTTTCATGGTCTGCATGGGGGAAGGCCGTGAGGCGTTCCGTCACTCCTGTCACTCCGGGCGGGCGGGGGGAATCCAACGGTCCTCGATCGCCCGGATGGCGTCGCGGTTTTCCCTGGCCTTTTCATAGTCCTCGCAGGCAATCGCGTCCTTCATCTCCCTGCGGAGCCCGATCACGCCGGTCAGTTCGGCCGTGCCTGACGCCGCGGCGGACTCCGCCGTCTGCGGAGACCGCGACGGCCGCCTGCCGGTGTGCTCCGTCGCACCGTGGATGTTCGCGATCAGCGGCTCCAACTCCTTGGCGAACTGGACGTAGTCGTGCGGACAGCCCAGCCGCCCCTGATTGCGAAATTCGAAGAACGTGATGCCGCACATGTCGCAGGCCTTCTGATCGAGCGCCGCCAGTTCGTCGGCCGTCTGGCCGACGCCCAACTGGCCGGCGGTGCCGCCAGGCACGGCGCCGCCCTCGGTCTCCTCGGCGGGGGCGCCACCGCCCTCCGCCTGATTGAGGTAAACCCGCGCGTGGTCCTCGCAGAGGTGGAGTTCACGGACGGACCCCGTCTCCAGTTCCGTGATGTGGAACACCGCCTGTTTTTCACACTGCTGACACTTCATGGCCGACATGTCCTGCCTGGGAGTCACGAGGCTGCAGCCCGCTGCGTTCGCCTCACATGCATCCGCCGGTCAATCATAGCGGCCCGCCGGCGGAAGGTCGCCTTCGGCATGCCGCCGAGCGGCAAACCGCCCTCCGGTTCGGCTCCGTACGGGCTTGTTGCCCGCGGAGAACTGAAGATACTGTGTGCTGTTTTCCCCGCGATCAGACGCCCCCGAGTGTCCATCCACCCATGTCGCACCTTCCGGAACGGCACCACTTCGACGCTCTGGCGCAGACCCATCGCCTCGTGCCGGTCTACCGCCGGCTGTTCGCCGATGGCCTGACGCCGCTGTCCGCGTTTGCCCGGATCGACGCGGGGGAGTCGGCCTGCCTGTTCGAGAGCGTCGTCGGTGGCGAGAAGGTCGGCCGCTACAGCTTCCTGGGGGCCGAGCCCTTCCTGCGGTTCGAGGCCTTCGGTGCGAGGGTGCGGATCACACGGGCCGGAACCGACGAGGTGGAGGAGTTCGAATCGTCCGACCCGCTCTCCGACCTCGAACGTCGGATGGCCGTCCACCAGCCGGCACGGCTGCCGGAGCTTCCGCCGTTCACCAGCGGCGCCGTGGGGTATGCGGCGTACGATTCCGTGCGTTACGCGGAGAGGCTGCCCCATCCACCAGTCGACGACCTGCATCTCCCCGACCTCTGCTTCGCTTTCTACGACCGGCTGCTCGTCTTCGACAATGTCACCAAGTCACTCGACATCGTGGTGCTGGCCCACGTCGATGACGGTTCGCCCGCGGCCATGTCCCGAGGCTATGACGAAGCCTGCCACCGCATCGACGAGACCATCGAACTGTTGTTTGCACCGAGCCGCTGGCCGCCGGCGGCCGACATAGGCCCGCGGCAGGAGCCGCGTTGCCTCACCGAGGGCACGGCGCGGGCGGCGTCGACCCGCGAAGAGTTTCTGGCCGCCGCCGAGAAGGCGATCGAATACATCCGCGCCGGTGACATCTTCCAGGTGGTGCTCAGCCGGCGTCTGGAAATCCCTTTCGACCTGCCCCCGCTCGAACTCTACCGCACGCTGCGGGTGGTGAACCCCAGTCCGTTCATGTTCTACCTGCGAACCCCCGCAGCCACGCTGGTGGGAAGTTCGCCCGAGATCATGGTTCGCGTGGTGGACGGCCACGTGACGGTGCGACCGCTGGCGGGCACCCGGCCGCGGGGCAGGACGCCGGAGGAGGACGCGACCCTCGCCGAGGGCCTGCTGGCCGACCCCAAGGAGCGTGCGGAACATGTGATGCTCATCGACCTGGGCCGCAACGACGTGGGCCGCGTCTCGAGCATCGGCACGGTGGTGCTCAGCGACGTGATGTCGATCGAGCGATACAGCCACGTGATGCACATCACGAGCAACGTCACAGGACAGCTCGCCCCTGGCACGACGGCGTTCGACGCATTGCGGGCCTGCCTGCCCGCGGGCACGGTCTCGGGGGCCCCCAAGATCCGGGCCATGGAGATCATCGACGAACTGGAGCCGCGCAAACGCGGCCCCTACGCCGGCGCCGTGGGCTACATCGATTTCAGCGGCGCAATGGACACCTGCATCGCCCTACGGACCGTGGTGATCACCGGCGGCAAAGCCTACGTGCAGTCGGGCGCGGGCATCGTGGCCGACAGCGTGCCGGAGAGCGAGTTCCAGGAGACGCTCAACAAGGCGAAGGGTTTGCTCGTGTCGCTCGAGATGACGGCGGAGCGGCTGGGGCGAAGCGCGCCTGCCGCGGGGTGACTCCACGGGACCGGAAGGGGCAACCGGCATGATTCGCTGCGACCGCGTCATCGTCGAACGGTCCGGGCAGATGGTGATCGACCGTCTCTCGCTGACGGTCGGACTCGGCGAGACGCTGGCGGTCATCGGCAGATCGGGCGCCGGCAAGAGCACGCTCCTGGAGGCGGTCGCCACGGCGATTCCCGTGCGGGGAGGCGACATCGTGCTCGCCGGGCACTCCGTCCGTCGAGACCCCGACGCTGTACGGAGCCGCATCGGCTACGCGCCCGCGCACCTGCCCGCGTGGCCGGCCGTGCGGGCCGATGAGTTCCTGACGCTCTTCGCCAGGTCAGCCGGGCTCGCCGGCCGAAGCCTCGCCGAGGCGGTGGAGCGGGCGCTCGACCTCGCGGGCTTGCGTGGCAGGGGCGACGTCTCGATCGACAGGCTGCCCGACGGTCAGGCGAAGCTCCTGCTCATCGGCCGGGCGCTGCTGCATGCGCCCGAGGTGCTGGTGGTCGATGATCCCTTCGGCAACCTCGATTCGCTCCAGCGGCAGTCGATCGAGCGGCTGATCGGCGACATGCAGATCGGCGGCCGCACCGTCATCGCGGCGGTCGACGATGCCCACGTGCCTGACTGCTTCACCCATCTGGCGGTGCTCTCGGAGGGACGACTCCTCCACGAGGGGCCGGCGGCCTTCGCAGCCTATTGCGCCGGCCGCGCCTGGCGGTACCGCCTCCACTGCCGCGGGCAGGCAGAGGCCGCCGCCAGGGTGGTCGCGCGGCTGGCAGACAACCTCGAGGCCTTCGACGCCAACACCCTCGACTGCACGCTCGCATGCGGGCTCGACTCTTCCCGACCGCCCATTGCCGGGATCATCGAGGCGCTCGTGCGGGCAGGGATCGCCGTGGAAGCCGCCGGCCTGCATCCCCACTGGACGGTGCAGCTGCTCGAGCCGATGGGCTGACCTCGCCCACTGTTTCGGCACGCTGTCCCCGGCCCTCTGCCTCACTCACCCCAGGCCCGGCGAACCTCAGCGAGCCCCGCCACGCAGACGTCGTACTCGTGGCTGAGCCGCTCGAGCAGGAGACGTTCGGCTGCGGCGTCATCCGGCTCCAGCGTGCTGGCGATCCAGTAGGCCCGCTTGCCGGCCAGGCGGTAATCGAGCTGCTGCACGCGGCGCAACGCCTCGGGATAAAGGCCCGTCCAGAAGAGTGTGTAGTCGCCGATATGTCGGTAGTCCTCGACGGCCGCGTCGTCCGCAGGCAGCGGCAAGCCCCCCCGCATCCGCGCAACCTCCTCGCCCGCGACGGCGTTCAAGGCGGGGAGCGGCTGCAGGCCGTCGGCACGGATAAACCGCACGAGTAGCGTCGAGACATACTCCACCAGAGGCGGGTCAACGACGCCCAGCTGGCCGTGGAACGCATGCTCGGCCAAGCCTCGAAAGAAACGGTCCAGATCGGCCGGATCGCGGGCGGAAAACATGCTCGAGCAACCTCCCTGGGCCCTCACACGCTCATGCTGACGGGAGAGAATTATATCCGCGAAGACCCGATCACCGCGCCCACGGCCGGGCCGCTACGACAGGTTGTCCACCGCGAAACCCGTGCGGCACCTTCGCCGCAGCAGGGCCACGAAAGGCCCTCCCATCCGACGATTTCGCTGATCTTCTCGGCGGCTAACGGGCCGTGGCGGCGGCGAGTTCGCCGACGTAACCCTCGAGTCCTCGCACGAACGCCTCGCGCGGCTGGTTCGCCGCCTCGGCCAGATGACGCACCACGGCCGAGCCCACGATCACCCCATCGGCCACCCTGGCCACGGCCCTCGCCTGCTCGGGGCTCGAGATTCCGAAGCCCACCAGGATCGGCACGTCGGTCTTCGTCCGCAGCCACTGCACCCGCTCGATCAGTCCGGCCGGCAGTTCCGTGCGGGCGCCGGTGACACCCGCCACCGACACGCAGTAGAGGAAGCCGGTCGACTTGCGGGCGATCGCCTCCGCCCGCTCCGGCGGCGTGGTGGGCGTGACCAGACGGACCAGTGCCAGGCCCGCCTGTCGGCAGGCTGCATCGAGCGGGTCTGATTCCTCGATCGGCAGGTCGGGCACGACGAACCCAGCCAGGCCCGCCGCCTGCGCATCGGCCACGAAGCGGTCGATGCCACGGCGGAAGATCAACGAATAGCTCGCCATCGCCAGAATCGGCATCCGCACCCGCTGCGTTGCCGCCCGCGACAACTCGAAGAGCCGCTCCAGCGTGAAGCCGGCGGCCAGAGACCGTGTGTAGGAGGACTGGATCACGGGGCCGTCGGCAATCGGGTCGCTATAGGGCACGCCCAGTTCGCACAGCGACGCACCGGCCCGGTCGAGCGACTCGAGCACGGCGAGCGTCGTCTCGGTGTCGGGATCGCCTGCCGTCACGAACGGCGCCAGGGCTGCGCGGCCCTCGCGCTTGCACGCGGCAAACATCTCCGCGAGCGCGGCGACTTTCGAAAGACTGGCGACCGCGGTATCAGCCGGCATGAATCGGTTCCTGGTTGGCACGTGAAGTTGGTTGGCACGTGAAGTTGGTTGGATCTACTCGAAGATCGAAGCGATCGGTCAACCCGACGCACCCGCGAGTCCCCGCAGCCGGGCGATCTCGGCGGCGTCCTTGTCGCCGCGGCCCGACAGGCAGACGACGAGAATCTCCGTCGAGGGGCGACGGCGGGCCTCCTCCACCGCCCAGGCGAGGGCGTGCGAGGTTTCCAACGCCGGCAGGATGCCCTCGCGCTGTGCCACGAGGTCGAAGGCATCGAGCGCCTCGGCGTCGGTCACGCTCGTGTATTCGACCCGGCCGGCGTCCCGCCAATAGCTGTGCTCGGGGCCCACGCCCGGATAGTCGAGGCCGGCGGAAACGGAATGCACGTCGGAGGTCTGGCCATCGGCATCCTGCAGCACATAGCTGAGGCTGCCGTGGAGGATGCCGGGACTGCCGTAGCTGAGGCTCGCGGCATGGTCGCCCGGCTTGCCGGAACGGCCGCCCGCCTCCACGCCCACGAGCCGCACGTCGCGGTGGTCGACGAATGGATAAAACATGCCTGCGGCATTGCTGCCGCCGCCCACGCAGGCCACCACGGTGTCGGGCAGGCGGCCGAGTTGGCGGCGGCACTGGTCCACCGTCTCGCGGCCGATCACCGACTGGAAGTCGCGGACGATCCGCGGGAAGGGATGCGGACCGACGACCGAGCCGATGATGTAGTGGGTGGTCTCGACCGAGCCCATCCAGTCGCGCATCGCCTCGTTGATCGCGTCGCGGAGGGTCCGCGATCCGCTCTCCACCGGCCGCACCTCCGCCCCCATGAACCGCATGTTGCGGACGTTGGGCGCCTGCCGCCGCACGTCCTCGGCCCCCATGTAGACGACGCAGTCGAGGCCGAAGCGGGCGCAGGCCGTGGCCGTGGCCACGCCGTGCTGGCCGGCACCTGTCTCGGCGATGATCCGCCGCTTGCCCATGCGGATGGCCAAGAGCCCTTGGCCGAGCGTGTTGTTGATCTTATGGGCGCCGGTGTGGCTGAGATCCTCCCGTTTGAAATAGATCTGCGCGCCGCCGGCGAGTTCGGTGAGCCGCTTTGCGAAGAGCAGGGGTGTGGGCCGGCCCACGAACGCCCCCAGAAGGCCGTCGAGTTCGGCCGTGAACGCCGGATCGGCGATCGCCTCGGTGTAGGCCTGCTCCAACTGTTCGAGCGCTGCCGAGAGCGTCTCGGGCACGTACCGCCCCCCAAACCGGCCGAAGCGGCCCAGGGCGTCTGGCACCTGCGAAAGCGGAGGTGAAGCGGTCGGGAACGCTGCTGTGATGCTCGTGGCCATGGCTGTGGGGTCGCTCTTGGGGGCGTCGGGCACACCGATACGGTTTCGATTGTAGCCTGCCCCGGCACTGCTACCATCGAGATCCTGGTGAAACATGCCTGAATTGCCCGAAGTGGAGACGATGCGTCGCGGGATCGCGCACCTGGCCGGGCTGCGGATCGGCTGCGTCGCGTTTCCTCGCGGCACCGTGCGGCCGATCTCGATGCAGCCTGGACCGCACGCGATGCAGCGGCGGCTCGCCGGGCGGACGGTCACCGCGGTACACCGGTTCGGCAAACGCGTGGCCATCGAGTTGGAGAAACGGGACAGGGCGGGCCGCGAGTGGCTGGTGATCGAGCCGCGGATGACAGGCCTCATGCTGGTGGCCGATCCGCCGACGCTCGCCCACGTGCGGATGGAGATCGGGTTCGAGTCGCGGCAGCATCCCCGCCTCCTGTTCTGGGACCGTCGGGGCCTGGGCACGATCCGCCTGCTTGACGAACCTGGCCTCGCCGCCGCCTGTGGGCCCGACCGGCTCGGCCCCGACGGGCTCGCCGTCACGGGCGACGAGCTTCGCGACCGCCTGGGCGGCTCACGCCGCGCAGTGAAGGTCGCCCTGCTCGATCAGCGCGCGGTGGCAGGCATCGGCAACATCTACGCCGCTGAGATTCTGTTCGCGGCGGGCATCGATCCGCGTGTGCCGTGCCATCGCGTGACCGTCGCCCGCTGGGAGCAGATCGCGACGGCGGCGCGGGGCATTCTGGCCGAGGCGGTTCGTCTGGAGGGATCGACGATCACCGACGAAACCTACAAGACCGCCGACAATCGCTCCGGCCAGTTCCAACTGCAGCACCGCGTCTACGGCCGCGCAGGGGAGCCCTGCAGCCAGTGCGGCACGGCCATCCTGCGGATCGTGCAGACGCAGCGATCGACGTTTTTCTGCCCCGAGTGTCAGTGGCACCACCGGCGGCGATGCCGTAGTCTTTGAAAGAGTCCCGCACTTCGGAGGCATGGCCATGACGATGCCGATTCACCCACTGTCGCGCCGACGTTTCTTCGCCGGCACTGTCGGTGCCACGGCCGCCGGCCTGACCGCTGCCGCGACCCCGGCCCGTTTGCTGGCAGACGAGCCGACAGCCGTCGCTGCAGGACTCGCAGCCGCCCCCGGATTTGACAAATCGTCCGAGACGCTTGCGGGCATGCTGCATGCATCGCTCTCGCAGAGTCAACGAAAAAAAGTCTGCTTTCCCTGGGATCACGTGCACCCGAAATTCGGCAAGCTCCGCACTCGCGTCGCCAACAACTGGAATGCCACCGAGCCCGACGTGGCGGGCGACTTTTTCACCGGCGAACAGCGGCGGCTGATCCGGGACATCTTCGAGCAACTCATCGCGCCCGAGTGGCATGCCCGTTTCGACAAGCAACTGGAGGATGACACGGGCGGCTTCGGGCATGGCCAGTCGATCGCCCTGATCGGTGAGCCCGGTTCGGGCCGCTTCCAGTTTCTGCTCACAGGCCGGCACATGACGCTGCGGTGCGACGGCGACTCGGCCGAGCACGTCGCCTTCGGCGGGCCGATCTTCTACGGCCACGACGCTGGCGGAGACACGGAGGAGCCGAACCATCCCGGCAACGTCTTCTGGTCGCAGGCAGTGGCGGCCAACGGCGTCTTCGGGATGCTCGACGGCCGGCAGCGGTCCCGGGCACTCGTCGACACGCTGCCCCGCGAGAACGCGGTCGCCTTCCGGGGCCGTGGTGCGACGCCACCCGGCCTCGCGATCACCGACCTTTCCGCCGACCAGCGGGCCGAAATGGACCGCGTGCTTGGGCTCCTGCTGGAGCCGTTCCGCACCGCCGACCGGGCCGAGGCGCGGAAGTGCCTCGACAAGCAGGGGGGCCTCGACGCCTGTCGGCTGGCGTTCTACCGGCAGGGCGACCTCGGCAACGACGGCGTCTGGGATTGCTGGCGGCTGGAGGGGCCGTCGTTCGTCTGGCATTTCCGCGGCGCGCCGCATGTGCATGTCTGGGTGAACATTGCCGACACGCCCGACATCGCCACCAACGCCTGACGGTTCCCGGAATGCAGACCTCTGGAACCAACACCTGATCTGGAACTGGAACGAGCTCCGGCATGACAGACTGCTGCATCATCGGCGGAGGCATCATCGGTCTGTCGATTGCCCGTGAACTCGCAGGCCGTGGGCTCTCGGTCCGCGTGCTTGCCCGAGATGCCAGCCGCGATACCGCCTCCTGGGCGGCGGCGGGCATTTTCCCACCGGCCCCCGACTTTGCCGCCGCCACGGCAAATGAACGCCTGACGGCCTACTCCGATCGGCTGCACCGCATCTGGGCCGAGGAACTCCGCGCCGAGACCGGCATCGACAACGAACTGGATCGGTGCGGCGGACTCTATCTCGCCGGAGACGAGCGGGCCGCGGCCCGCCTCCGCGAGGCACGAGCCGTCTGGCTCGACAAGGGTGCCCGCTGCGACTGGCTGACGGCCCAAGACGTCGCCACGCACGAACCGGCCCTGCGGTCCGCGGTCGAACAGGGCAGGATCGAGAGCGGCCTCCTCCTGCCGGAGGAAATGCGAATCCGTTCCCCCCGGCATCTGGAATCGCTTCATCAATCGTGCCTGATGCGGGGCGTGGAGATCACGCCGGCGGCCGACGTGCAGGCAATCGACGTTCGCGACGACCGGATCGAGGGCATCCGAATCGCCAGCAGCGAGCGCACGTCGACCACCGACACGGTGCGGGCCGACCGCTACTGCCTCGCGGCTGGTGCCTGGTCGGGCCACCTCGCAGAGTCGCTCGGACTGACCATCGAGACGCGGCCGATCCGTGGACAGATCGCGCTTCTGCGACTGCCGGAGCAGGTGCTCGCGCGCGTCGTGAATGTCGGCCTTGAATATCTCGTGCCGCGCACCGATGGCCGGCTGCTGGTCGGCTCGACCATCGAGGACGCAGGCTTCGAGAAAATCACGATGCCGCAGACGACCCAGCGGCTGCTCGAGTTCGCACGGCGCTTCCTCGGACCGCTGCCTGATGCGACGCTCGAGCAGTCGTGGGCCGGCCTGCGGCCAGGCTCGATCGACGGGATTCCCTTTCTTGGCGCTGCGCCGACCTGCAGCAACGCCTTCGTCGCTGCCGGGCACTTTCGTGCCGGGCTCCATCAATCGACAGGCACGGCCGTGTTGCTCGCCGATCTCATGACCGGAAGCACACCGGCGTTCGATCCCACGCCATTCGCCCCCGGCCGCCGGCCCGGCACCGCCTCACCCGATTCCGTGCAGGCCTATCTCGCGAGGGCGGCCGAAGCCTCGGCCTAAAAAGGTGGCGTAAAAGGTGACAGCCACCTTTTTTATTACGCGGCGGTCAGGGAGAGCCGTCGATGGATCGTCTCGATGTCGTCCGAAGTAAGGCGGCGACGTGGATCGGCGGCGGCGAGCATGGCGGCCATCTCGGCCAGCCGCACCGAGATCGCAGGCACGCCGCCGGCGATCTCGTGGATCGTGCGTATCACGGTCTCGCTATCCGTCTCGGCCGCGCCATCAGCCAGTCGGTCTGCGAGCAGCCGTCTCGATTCGGCCAGCGTGAACGGAGGCAACGAGGCTCGCAACCGCACCGACTGTTCGAGCCTCGCATCGCCCGCCACGAGCGACAGCAACCGGCCCTCGCCAGCCAGCACGATCGCGATGCCGTCGCGCCGCCGACGCCATTGCTCCACGAACCCGGCCAGTTGGTGGGGTCCGGCCCGATGCGCTTCGTCGACGAGCAGGACGTCGGGGATGGGGGCGTCGTCACTCACGGCTACGTGCCCGTGGGCGGCAGCCAGAGTCCCGCGATCGGAATCGATGTCCGCCCAGCGAACCAGCCGGACGGTCTGCTCATGCGGCAAGCCCTCGGTGGCAATGACGCGGAGCACCGTCGTCTTACCCACCCCGGCAGGGCCGCACAGAAGCGTGATGCCCTCCGGCTGCTCCAGGACGTACGCCAGTTTCGCCACCGCGGCCTGCTGGGGTCCGGTGAGGGGCGGGCGCTCCGCGGAGGGCTGGCGTATCGAGGCCGGTCGAGACATGGTCGGCACCTCTTCAGGGAACCCGGATGCCGCTCGTCGCGGGCGGCGTCATCGTGAGCACTTCGCCGAGCACCTTCAGCCCGACCGCCTCGAGCGCTGCGCCACGGGCCTCGCACGGCGGCTGATCGGCACGTCGGACGAGGATGACGGCGTGGCAGCCCATGCTCTGCCGCTCGAGCCATGCGCGGCGAAGCGGACCTCCCGGAAACCAGACGCCCGCATCGACCAGCACGATGCTGCCGCCATCCCGGCCCGCCGGCGTCAGTTCCAGCGGAGCGTGGATGTGACGCTCGACGCGACGTCCACGCGCCGCCAGCGCACGCGCCAGGCACTCGACCAGCGTGGTCCGGCCTTCGCCATGTCGGGCACCGGTGATGGCAATCACCTCGGCACCATCGCGGTGGGCATCCTCCACCCGTTGTGCCAGATGGGCCCAGGCCTGAGGCACGAGCCGCAGCAGCCGATCGACGAGCGGGACCATGACGTCGTCGGTGATCCGCTCGGGGTGGATCGAGGCGGCGGTGACAGCCTCTGGATGGAGGTCGGTGATGACCGGCACCGGCGCGGCCGGTACCGGCAAGGTCGGCACCGGCCGCGGCGTGGCTGCTTGCCTCGCGGGCACCGCGGCATCGATGGCAAGAGTCTGCGGTGGCCGTGGCGGCTTCCGCCTCGCCTGCTCGGCATGCCAGAGGAAGGCGCGATCGACCGCGTCGAGCGTGGCGGTGGAGGGCGTCATGGCTTCACGCTCCTCTCCCCACCGGCAGTCGCGGGCAACGCCTGGGCCAGCCGTTCCGGCCGCTGCAGCCTGGCAGCCTCCAGCCGCAGGTGATCGTTCCGCCAGGCGGCGGCCCAGACAACGGCCGCCATCACAGCCAGGGCGATGATGGAAGGGGAGAAGAATCCGGATGACCGAGACTGTCGGGCCACGCCGCGGCGCGGGGCAGGGACGGCAGCCGCCCCTTCGTCCTCCTCATCCGCGTCGACCGGGACCGCAGCCCCGGCAGTCGCGATCGGCCGCAGGGGCTCCTGGGCCGGCCGCAGCGGCTCGGAAACAGCCGCTTGGGCCACGGAGGCATCTGGGCCCGGGAGTTCCGGAATACAGGCTAAAACCTCCATAGAACGCGCTCACCCTTGCCTCGCCCGGTCCCCCGCCAGAGCATCGTCGCCGCGATGCGGAGCCCTTGAACGCCGGGCCGCGCCGCCGGACGCCGCCCCCACTGCGGCAAGGTCGGCGGGGCTGACGCCCACCCACCCCTGCGCAGTGCGCCCGTTCCACCCAATCGTCTATCATCAAGCGGCAAAGTATCATCCGATTGGGCAGGATGTGCCGAAAATGATCGGTTCAATGAACGGCCTTCGGCCCTCGTCCAACTTCCAGTTCGCTCCCACCGAGTCACAAGACCTCTGATGCCTCCTTCCAGCACGTCCGCCCGAGCCGATTCCCTCCACACCCTCCTGGCCAACCGCATCGCCGTCCTCGACGGGGCCATGGGCACCATGGTGCATGCCCTGGGGCTCGACGAGCAGGGCTTCCGGGGGGTCCCATTCCGCGACCACCCCAAAGATCTCAAAAACTGCATCGACGTACTCGTGCTCTCGCAGGGGGACGCGATTCGGGGCATCCATGCGGCCTATCTCGAAGCCGGCGCTGACATCGTCGAGACAAACACGTTCGGGGCGACGAGCCTCGCCCTGGCCGATTTCGGTCTGGCCGACCGAACCCGCGAAATGAACCTCGTCGCAGCCCGCCTTGCCCGCGAGGCGGCCGACGCCGCGACGGCCAAGACCCCCGAGCGACCGCGGTTCGTCGCCGGTTCGATCGGCCCCACCAACAAGCAGCTCTCGATCGCCGGCAACGTCGCCGATCCCGGCCATCGGGACGTCACGTTCGACCAGATGGTGGCCACCTACCGCGAGCAGATCGAGGCGCTGATCGAGGGAGGCGTCGATATCCTGCTGGCGGAGACCGCCTTCGACACGCTCGTCCTGAAAAGCTGCCTCTATGCCATCGAGCAGGTCTTCAGCGACACGGGCATCCGCTTGCCGGTGATGGCGTCGTTCACGGTATTCGAGGGGGGCCGCACACTTTCGGCCCAAACCGTCGAGGCCTGCTGGACGAGCCTCAGCCACGTCGATCTCCTCAGCGTGGGCGTCAACTGTGCGCTCGGACCCGAAAAGCTGCGAACGCACCTGGCCGACCTGTCGCGGATCACGCCCCGGCTGGTCAGCTGCTATCCGAACGCCGGCCTGCCAAACGCCCTGGGCGGCTTCGACGAGACGCCCGAAGCGATGGCCAGCGTGCTCGGTGAATTTGCACGGGAGGGCTGGCTCAACATCATCGGCGGCTGCTGCGGCACGACGCCGGCCCACATCAAGGCCATTGCCGAGGCGGTCGCGAAGTACCCACCGCGGAAGCCCGCCGTGCCCACGCGCCGCAGCCGCTACTCGGGCCTCGAAATGCTGGAGATCAGGCCCGAGAGCAGCTTCACCATCGTGGGTGAGCGGACCAATGTCACCGGCTCGCGGGCCTTCGCCAGGCTCATCAAGGAGGAGCGGTACGAGGAGGCATTGAGCGTCGCACGGCAGCAGGTCGAGAACGGGGCCAACATCATCGACGTCAACGTCGACGAGGGCATGCTCGACGGCCCGACCGTGATGACGAAGTTCCTCACGCTCCTCTCCAGCGAGCCCGACGTCGCCCGCGTGCCCGTGATGGTGGACAGTTCGCGATTCGAGGTGCTCGAGGCCGGCCTCAAGTGCATCCAGGGGAAGGGCATCGTCAACTCGATCAGCCTCAAGGAAGGCGAGGAGACGTTCCTGCGGCACGCGAGAACGATCCATCGCTACGGTGCCGCGGTCGTCGTCATGGCCTTCGACGAGGAGGGGCAGGCCACCGACGTCGAACGCCGCGTGGCGATCTGCAAACGGGCCTACAAACTGCTCACCGAGCAGGCCGGTTTTCTTCCCGAAGACATCATTTTCGACCCCAACATTCTCACGGTGGCCACCGGCATCGAGGAACACAACCGCTACGCCCTGAACTTCATCGAGGCGACCCGCCAGATCAAGAAGGCGATGCCGCTGGTGAAGGTTTCGGGGGGCGTCAGCAATATCTCCTTCTCCTTCCGTGGCAACGAGACGGTCCGCGAGGCGATGCACTCGGCGTTCCTCTACCACGCCATCCAGGCCGGCATGGACATGGGGATCGTCAACGCGGGCCAGTTGGCCGTCTACCAGGAGATCGACAAGGACCTTCTGGACCGCATCGAGGACGTGCTCTTCGACCGCCGCCCCGACTCCACCGACCGGCTCATCGAATACGCCGAGACGGTGAAGAAGCGCGACCCCGCCGACACCGCCAAGGCCGACGCCTGGAGGAGCCTCGACGTCGAGTCCCGGCTCTCGCATGCCCTCGTGAAAGGCCTGGCCGACCACGTCGAGGAGGACGTGGAAGACGCAAGAACGCACTACGCCACGAGCCTGGAGATCATCGAAGGCCCGCTGATGCGCGGCATGCAGACCGTGGGAGACCTGTTCGGCGAGGGGAAGATGTTCCTGCCGCAGGTCGTGAAGAGCGCCCGCGTCATGAAACGGGCCGTCAACCATCTCCTGCCCTACATGGAAGAGGAGCGGAAAGCGCAGGGGTCTGCGGCTGCCAAGCGGGGCCGCGTGCTGATGGCCACCGTCAAGGGCGACGTGCACGACATCGGCAAGAACATCGTCGGCGTCGTGCTCGGCTGCAACGGCTACGAGGTGATCGATCTGGGCGTGATGGTCCCCTGTGCAAAGATCATCGAAGAGGCGAAGTCCCAGCAGGTCGACATCGTGGGCCTCAGCGGCCTGATCACTCCCAGCCTCGACGAGATGGTGCAGGTGGCGCAGGAGTTCGAGCACGAGGGGCTGAAACTACCCCTCCTGATCGGCGGCGCGACCACCTCGGCCCGGCACACGGCGGTGAAGATCGCCCCCAAATACACCGGGAACGTCATTCACGTCACCGACGCCTCACGGGCCGCCGGCGTCGTCGAGAAACTGCTGAATCCAAATTCACGGACGGCCTTCACGCAGGCCAACCGCGAGGCGCAGAAACGCGACGTCGAAAACTTCAAGCAGCGGCAGCAGACAAAACTCGTGCCCTATGAGACGGCCTGCGCCAAGCGGTGGACCACCGACTGGGCGACCACCGCCATCGATACGCCCGAGTTCACCGGTGTGCGGCAACTCGAGAGCGTGCCGTTGGCCGATCTGGTGCCGTTCATCGACTGGTCACCGTTCTTCATGTCGTGGGAACTGAGGGGAAAGTATCCGGCGATCTTCGCCGACCCGGTCGTCGGCACCGAGGCGAAGAAACTCTTCGACGACGCGCAGCGGCTGCTCGAGCAGATGGTGCGGGA